>CABYBP010000062.1 GCA_902517315.1 uncultured Alphaproteobacteria bacterium | reverse complement strand
TAGCAATAACTAGTAAAAAGTGTCGAGAATTTATTGATATTTCAAAAAATTATAAAGCATATTTTACTGTTATGCTGAATCAAAGAACTAACCCTGTTTATGTTAAGATAAAGGAATTAATTGATAGAAATGAATTAGGTAAGGTTCACCGGTTTCAATGGACAATAACTAATTGGTTTAGAACAAACTATTATTACCAGACATCTAACTGGAGAGCTAAATGGGAAAGTGAAGGTGGAGGTGTTTTAATAAATCAGAGTATTCACCAACTTGATTTGTGTCAGTGGTTATTTGGGATGCCTGATAGCATATATACTGATTTGGGATTAGGTCGCTTTCATACAATAGAAGTTGAAGATGAAGTAACTTCAATCTTTAAATATTCAAATGGATTAAAAGGTGTATTTATTACAACAACAGGTGAAGCACCTGGTGTAAATAGATTAGAAATTGCATCAGATAAGGGTTTAATTACAATTCAAGATAATAATGTTACATGGGAAAAAATAGACTCATCTACTGATTTTATTAAAAACTCTAAAACACTTTTTGGGATGCCTAAAAAAGAAAAAATTAATTTTAATTTTAAGGCTAATTTGGATCAACATATTGAGCATCAAAGACTTATTCAAAACTTTACAAATTTTCTTTTAGAAAAAGAAAAACTTTTAGTGAATGGAAAAGAAGGTTTAAATTCAGTTGAATTAATTAATGCAATGGTCCTATCAGGATTAGAGGAGAAAAAAATTAACCTTCCTTTAGACGAGAATAGATATGAAAAAAAATTAGAAGAAATGATAAGTAAATCAAGATGAAAATTAATCAAATCGCAGTAACACTTTATACAGTTAGAGACTTTTGCCAAAATGAAAAAGATTTATTTGAAAGTTTAAAAAAAATCAAAAATATTGGATATAGTAGCATTCAAATCAGTGGTGTTGGTTTAATTGATCCTAAAACAATAAAAAGAATGTGTGAAGATTTGAGTTTAGTTATATGCGCTACGCATGAACCAAATGAACAAATTATAAACAACACTGATGAGGTTATTAATAAGCTAAATATTTTTAATTGCGAATATTCAGCTCTTCCTTATCCATTAAATTTAGATATGAAAAACTTAAAAGAAATCGATAAATTCATCAGAGATATAAATACTGCTGGCTCCAAGTTTCACGCAGAGGGAAAGGTGTTATGCTACCATAATCATGCACTTGAATTTCAAAAAGTTCAAAATGAAATAATTTTAGATAAAATTTATGAAAATACAGATAGTAAATTTATACAAGGAGAGCCAGATATTTATTGGATACAAAAAGGCGGTCAAGATCCATTAATGTGGTGTAAAAAATTAGAACAACGAATGCCATTATTACACTTAAAAGATTTTATAATGATAAACGATCAAGAAAGTTTTTTTGCAGAAATTGGCTTAGGTAATTTAGATATCAAAAATATTGTTAAAACAGCAACCGATTCAGGTTGTAAATGGTTTATTGTTGAGCAAGATGAATGTAGTGGCGATCCTTTTGATTCACTTCGGATTAGCTATAATAATTTAATAAAATATGCAGCTACTTAACAAAAAATCTTTTTGCGTTTTGATAAAATAAATTATTAATATCTCTTTCTATTATAAATTTTGATAACTCAAAATCTTTCTTCGAAAGATCTTCATAATATTCATATAGAATCTCATGCAAAATATTTTTGAAATGAGACCATTTATATATGAGCTGATCAGTAACTCTTGCATCAGAATGTTGAGGTATAAATGAAAGACCTAGCATATCAATCCTCATTTTTAGAATAAATTTTATAATACTTGGCTGGTTCATAAACCACCAAAAACCAAAGATTTTTAAATTAGGATGTTTGCGAGCTAAGACAGTTAATTCGTGCTGATCATTTAAAGATAAACAAGTTACAAGAAATTTGTTTTTTGGGAAAGTATTACATAATTTACTTAGTTCTTTGAGATTAATATCACCAATCCCATCTCCCGCTAAACCAAAACTACTATTTACAGCTC
>CABYBP010000061.1 GCA_902517315.1 uncultured Alphaproteobacteria bacterium | reverse complement strand
ATGTAAAGATCTGGAAAGTTTCTTTTTGTTTCTTTTGCAATTGTAGTATCATCTAAGATGAAATTTATTTTATCAAACTCATTTTCAAAAATTGCATTGTTGACTAAATATTGAAGCGCAACTTGATGAACTTGAAAACTCCTTATTTGATCGCCTGTTAATTCACTTCCAATCATTTGAGAAAATCGATTAATGTTCATGTCCATTGATCTAAGAAATTTTGTTGTAGAAATAGGTGTGCCTGAAATATTAGCAACAAAATTATCAGAATTGAACAAATTTGAATATCTTGTTGATCCTCTAAAAAAGAACAAGCTTGCTGCAAAGAGGATGGCTAGACCTATACCGATCCAAGATTTTCTAAATGCTCTCATAAAATTTCTATTGCTTCTATAATATTAGTTTCTATAAATGAAAGTAATTATGGTAATTCTTAATAATTATTCCTCAATTTTTATAGCAAATTGGAAATTAAATGGAAATTCCTCATTTTTAATAGATTATTATGAAAAATTAAAAGTTAATTCTAATAATTGTACTGTTGTTTGCCCCCCTACAATTTACTTAAATTCTCTTAAAATAAATAATAAAAACTTATTTTGTGGTGCTCAAGATGTCTCCACTTATAAAGAGGGTGCCTACACAGGAGAATTATCTGCTTCAATGTTAAAGGATAATAATATAGATTTTTGCTTGGTTGGACACTCTGAAAGAAGACAATACTTCGATGAAAAGAATGATAATGTAAGTATCAAAACTTCAAACCTTATTGAAGAAAATATTATTCCAGTGATCTGCATAGGTGAAACTTTAGAGCAGAAAGAAAAAAAATTAACGGAAGAAATCTTATCTACACAAATTAAGGACAGTATTCCAAATACAGCAAATCATCAAAATGCATTAATTGCTTATGAGCCAGTTTGGGCTATAGGAACTGGATTAACTCCAACCTTAGATGAAATAAATCAGGTTCATGAATTAATTAAAAATTTTAATACTAAATTTAGAAGTTTTAAAGTTCTTTATGGAGGCTCTGTTAAGTCTTCAAATTCAAAAGAAATTACTGGATTAAGTAATGTAGATGGCTGCTTAATTGGAGGAGCATCATTAAAAGTCGATGAATTCAATACAATTATTTCTTGATAAATAAATTCAATTTAATATAAGGCGCACATATGACAACTTTAGTAATAATTCAGCTGATACTCGCGGTTGCTTTGGTTATATTAGTTTTATTACAAGGTTCTGATAATGATAGTTTGGGTCTTGGTGGTGGAACTTCAACTGGATTAATGTCAGCGCGAGGTACTGCAAACCTACTTTCTAGGCTAACTGCAATAACTGCTGGTTTGTTCATGATTATGAGTGTTGTACTAACAATAACTGCATCAGTTGGATCTGATCGAAATGTTTTAGAATCACTTCCTTCTATTAATACAGAAGATACTTCTGAAGAACCATCTATTCCAGAAAATAATTAATTATATCTTGCTATAAATAGATCTATTATGTATCACGGTATTCCGTAATGCATTTTGTTTTTATTACGGGTGGTGTCGCGTCTTCTCTTGGAAAAGGTATAGCTTCAGCCTCTCTAGCAACTCTTCTAAAAAGTAGAAAATTCAAAGTAAGGATAAGAAAGTTAGATCCTTATTTAAATGTTGATCCAGGAACAATGAGTCCATATCAACATGGAGAAGTTTACGTTACTGATGATGGTGCAGAAACAGATTTAGATCTAGGTCATTACGAAAGATTCACAAATCAATCTGCTAAACAATCAGATAGTGTGTCGTCAGGTAAGATTTATTCCAATGTTCTACTAAAAGAAAGAAAGGGAGATTACCTTGGTTCAACAATTCAGGTAATTCCTCATGTTACCAATGAAATAAAGTCATTTATTAATAGTGATTTAAAAAATGAAGATATCGTAATTTATGAAATAGGAGGAACAGTTGGAGATATTGAATCCCTACCTTTTTTAGAAGCAATAAGACAAATTAGAAATGATAAAAATATTTCATCAGCATTAATTCATATGACTTATATTCCATATTTAAGTTCAGCAGGTGAGTTAAAAACGAAACCTACTCAACATTCAGTTA
>CABYBP010000060.1 GCA_902517315.1 uncultured Alphaproteobacteria bacterium | reverse complement strand
ATATACAATTTAAGAAATTCTCAATTATACCATTTAAATAATGAGCTAAACATTTTAAAAAATGAGCATAAATTTCAATTTAATGTAAAGCTAAATTTAAAAGATGATTTTTTTAATAAAGAAATGGATTTCCAAAAATATTTGACAATTTTGCAAAATCTACGTGTCCATGATAAGCACTATGGGGGGACTAAAATAGGACCTCATAGATCAGATTTTATTTCATTAATTAACAATGACTTTGATGCATCTATTTTATCTACAGGACAGCAAAAAACAGTAGTGCTTATGGTTTTATTAGCACAATGTAATTTTTTAGTTAGTAATAAAAAAATAAAGCCAATTTTTCTATTTGATGAAATAGGTTCACACTTAGACGAGATTAATCGTAGTTTATTATTGGATATTATTAATAGATTTGAAATCCAATTTTTTCTTACAGGAACTGATAAAAATTTATTTTCTTTTGTGTCAACAAATGCAAAATTTTATAATATAAGTAATAATGAATTCTGAATATTCTTCTGATTCAATCAAAGTATTAAAGGGACTCGAAGCAGTTCGAAAAAGACCAGGGATGTATATTGGTGATACTGATGATGGATCTGGTCTTCATCAAATGATTTATGAAGTCCTCGATAACTCTATAGACGAAGCATTAGCTGGTTTTTGTGATAAGGTTGAAGTAATCTTAAATGCTGATGGCACTGTAACCGTTACTGATAATGGCAGAGGTATTCCTGTTGATATTCACAAAACGGAAAAAGTTCCTGCTGCTCAGCTTATAATGACAGAATTACATGCTGGTGGTAAATTTGATCAAAATAGCTATAAGGTATCAGGAGGCTTACACGGAGTTGGCGTTTCAGTTGTAAATGCTTTATCTGAAAACTTAATTTTAGAAATTAATAGAAATGGTAAAATTCACAACATTGAATTTGAAAACGGAGCAGTAAGCAAAGAATTAAATATTATTGGTGATTCAAAAAAAATTTTTAAAGATATTAATTTTAGTTTTAAGATAATTGAAAAAAGACTTAGAGAGTTAGCATTTCTAAATACAGGTGTAAGTATTTTTCTAACTGATAAAAGACAATCTGAAGAAAGAACTATTAATTTTAAATACGACGGAGGTATTAAAGAATATGTAGCGTATCTAAATGCAGGTAAAAATCTTATTAATATTAATCCAATATTCTTTAAGGGTGAAAAAAATAATATATCAATCGAATGTTCATTACAGTGGACTGATAGTTATCATGAAAATACTATTTGTTTTACAAATAATATTATTCAAAGGGATGGGGGGACGCACCTAGCTGGTTTTAGAGGTGCACTTACAAGATCAATTGTAAATTATGTAAATAAAAATACTAAAAATTCCAATAATGTAACTGGTGATGATGCAAGAGAAGGTTTAACTTGCATAATTTCAGTAAAGTTGCCAGATCCTAAATTTTCGAGTCAAACTAAAGATAAGCTTGTATCCTCTGAAGTACGACCAGTAATAGAATCAACTAGTTTAAATAAATTAGAACAATGGATTGAAGAAAATCCTTCAGAGATAAAGAAAGTAATTGATAAAATTATTGAAGCATCCAATGCAAGAGAGGCTGCAAGAAAAGCTAGAGAATTAACAAGAAGAAAGACTGGTCTAGAAAACACATCTCTGCCAGGCAAACTTGCAGATTGTCAGGAAAAAAACCCAGAACTTTCAGAATTATTTATTGTAGAGGGCGACTCAGCTGGGGGATCAGCTAAACAGGGTAGAGATAGAAAAAATCAAGCTATTCTTCCTTTAAGAGGTAAAATTCTCAATGTTGAAAGAGCAAATAACAAACAAGTTTTAACAAGCAATGAGATAGGAACTTTAATCACAGCAATAGGTGCTGGAGTAGGAAACCCAACTGATGATATAGATCAAAATAAATTTGAAGGTAAATTCAATGCTTCTAAGATGAGATACCATAAAATTATCATTATGACTGATGCTGATGTTGATGGAAGTCATATAAGAACTCTTTTGTTAACTTTCTTTTATAGACATATGAAACCAATTATTGATGAGGGAAGACTATATATAGCACAACCACCTCTATATAGACTT
>CABYBP010000059.1 GCA_902517315.1 uncultured Alphaproteobacteria bacterium | reverse complement strand
TACCAAGGCCCTTCAATTTCTGATATTTTCGTAATATTAGGTAAAAAAGATACTATTGATAGATTAAATCAATATAGAGGTAATTAAATATGGCTGATTACGAGGATAAAAAAGTTAACGATAAAGAGTTTACTCTTTTTAATAATGAGAGTGGTAAATCATATCAAATTCCACTCATTGAAAGTAAAGACGGTCCAAATGTCTTAGACATTCGTAAACTCTATCAAGAAACTGGCCTATTTACTTTTGACCCAGGATTTACTTCAACTGCTTCATGTGAGTCCGGAATAACATATATCGATGGTGATAAAGGAATTCTTCGTCATAGAGGCTATGATATACACGATTTAGCCTCTAAAAGTGAATTTCTTGAAGTTTGCTATCTTTTACTCCATGGAGAATTACCATCTCCTGAAGATAAGCTGAAATTTAAAGATGTAATCACTAATCATACAATGTTGCATGAACAACTAGTAAATTTATATAGAGGTTTTCGAAGAGATGCGCACCCTATGGCAATTATGGTAGGTGTTGTTGGTGCCCTTTCAGCTTTTTATCATGATAGCACTGATTTTTCAGACATTAATCAAAGAATGATAGCCTGTCATAGGTTAATCGCAAAAATCCCTACAATAGGTGCAATGGCTTATAAATATTCTATTGGTCAACCATTTGTTTATCCAAGGAATGATCTATCTTACGCAGAAAATTTTTTATACATGACATTTTCTGTACCATCAGAAGATTATAAAGTTAGTCCAAAAATTGTTAGGGCAATGGATAGGTTTTTTACTTTACACGCTGATCATGAACAAAATGCATCTACTTCAACTGTAAGATTAGCAGGTTCATCAGGGGCTAATCCATTTGCGTGTATAGCTGCTGGAATTGCATCTTTATGGGGGCCAGCTCATGGTGGAGCAAATGAAGCGGTAATTAAAATGTTAGAAGAAATTGGTGATGTGTCAAATATACAAAAATTTATAGATAAAGCTAAAAATAAAAATGACTCTTTTAGATTAATGGGTTTCGGGCATCGAGTTTATAAAAACTATGATCCAAGAGCTACTGTGATGAAGGAAAGTGCTCATGATGTTTTAAAAGAATTAAATATGCAAGATGATCCATTACTTAAAATTGCAATAGAATTAGAAAAGATTGCTTTGAAAGATGAGTATTTTATTAATAAAAAATTATTCCCAAATGTAGATTTTTATTCAGGTATAATTCTTAAAGCATTAGGCTTTCCTACAAGTATGTTTACTGTATTATTTGCAATTGGAAGAACTGTTGGATGGATATCACAATGGAAAGAAATGATTGAAGATCCAATAAATAAAATTGGCAGACCTAGACAATTATATACTGGTTATCAAGCCAGACCATATCAAGTTGAATCTTCTAGAGAAAAAAAATCAATTTTTAACTGGCTTTGGAAGAAAGATTAATCAAATTATTAATACGATCAACACTAGCATCATAGGGGCTAAATTCGTTAACAATTTCATTAAGATACATATTAATTGAGTTAATTTGAATTTCTTGTCTTTTTCTATTGTTAAATAAATTTAAAAAATTAATTAATAATTTTTTTTCATTTAAATTAGAGTTTACAACCTCAGGAATAATCATTTGATTACTTATGATATTTATAAGATTTGCATATTTTACTTTTACAAAATGTTTGACTAAAATTTCTGTAAAATAGTTAAGTTTATAAATTATTATTTGTGGTATATTTCTTTTTGCTATTTCTAAAGAAGCAGTACCAGAACAAGTTATACTCATATAAACATCTTTATAATATTCATCAAATTTACTCATATCAGTCGAAATTATTGTCTCAGTTTTCCATTGTTTTGTCTTTTCTTTAATTAAAGATACAAGATGAGGTAATGTAGGAATAAAAATTTTATAATTTAAATTGTTTTTATAGATATATTCTTCAATATAATTAAAGTATTTTATAAGTTTTAATACTTCATTTTGTCTACTACCTGGTAAGAAAGAGATGTACTTAAAATTTTCTTTATTCTCTCTTTTTTTTATATGAAATATTGGATGCCCGATGAAGGTTTTATTTAAATTATCAAAATTGAAATATTTTTTTTCAAAATTAAACAACAGAAAAATTTCATCAAAAATATTTGCAAATTTTCTTGCTCTATATGATCTCCAAGCCCAAACAGTTGGAGCTACTACATGTATTATTTTATTCTTAAAATTTGATTTTCTTAACTGCTTTACTAAATTAA
>CABYBP010000058.1 GCA_902517315.1 uncultured Alphaproteobacteria bacterium | reverse complement strand
TCAAAAAACTTAAGTCCGTTATATTCATACGTGTTATGAGAGGCTGTAATCATTACGCCAATATCTGCTCTTAAAGTTTTAATCATTAATGGTACGGCTGGTGTTGGAAGAGGACCAATTAAAATCACATCCATACCCATAGAAATAAATCCAGCTGTCACAAGTGGCTCATATAAATAACCAGATAATCTAGTGTCTTTACAGATCACAACCCTACTATTTTTAGAATTTTTCTTTTTTAAAAGGAACGCTACTGTCTTAGAAATTTTAAGACAAGTTTCAGCAGAAAGAGGTTCTTCATTAACTAGGCACCGTATACCATCAGTGCCAAAAATCTTAGACATTAAGGTCTTTTATTCAAAAATATAAATAAAGTGAAGTAATTAAATTAGTTAGCAGGAGCAGGTGCAGAACCACCTGTTTTTGGAACTGATGGTGAAGTTTTTGGCGGTTTATTATCAATATCGTTACCAAACTCATCTCTTGAAGGCTTTATACCATTAAGTAAGTCGTTAATTTCAGCACCTGTGAGTGTTTCGTATTCAAGAAGACCTTTAGCTATAATGTGTAATTGATCAACATTATCTGTAATAATTTTTCTTGCCTTTGTCTTAGCTTCCTCGACTAATCTCTTAACTTCTGCATCAATAATTTTTGCTGTATCGTCTGAGACATTTTTAGATTGAGCTACAGAATGACCTAAGAAGACTTCCTCTTGATTATTTGAATATCTAATGAAACCAAGTTTTTTACTAAATCCAAATTCTGTTATCATTTTTCTTGCCAGATCTGTAGCTTGTTGTATGTCTCCAACAGCGCCAGTAGCGACTTTATCTTCTCCAAAAATAATTTCCTCTGATATTCTAGCTGCAACTATGGTAACTAATCTAGCTTCTAACTCGTCTTTTCTTTGATGAATTTTATCTTTTTCTGGAAGAGACATAACATATCCTAGAGCTCTTCCAGTTGGAATTATTGAGCTTTTATAAATTGGTTCAGCTTCTTTAGAGTGAATATTAGCAAGTGCATGACCTGCCTCATGGTAAGCTGTTATTTCTTTATCTTGTTGTGTCATAACCATCGATCTTCTTTCAGCTCCAAGCATTACCTTATCCTTGGCAAACTCAAAATCCTCAAGTGTAACCATTCTTTTATTTTTTCTTGCCGCCATTAAAGCAGCTTCATTTACTAAGTTTGCTAAATCAGCGCCTGAGAAACCGGGAGTTCCTCTAGCTATTACTCTTGAATCGAATTTAGGTGATACTTTAATTTTTTTTATATGGACTTTTAAGATTTTATCTCTGCCTAATATATCTGGATTTGAGACAGTTACCTGTCTGTCAAATCTACCTGGTCTTAGTAAGGCAGGATCTAAAACATCAGGTCTGTTAGTTGCAGCAACGATAATTACGCCAGCATTAGCTTCAAAGCCATCCATTTCTACGAGAAGCTGATTAAGTGTCTGCTCTCTTTCATCATTACCACCGCCAAGACCAGCGCCTCTATGACGTCCGACAGCATCAATTTCATCAATAAAAATTATACATGGTGCATTCTTCTTACCTTGCTCAAACATATCTCTTACTCTACTTGCTCCTACACCGACAAACATTTCAACGAAATCTGAACCAGAAATAGAAAAGAATGGTACATTTGCTTCACCGGCAATTGCTCTAGCAAGTAATGTTTTTCCTGTACCAGGTGGTCCTACCAGAAGTGCTCCCCTTGGTATCTTACCACCTAATCTGGAAAATTTTGATGGGTCTTTTAAGAATTCGACAACTTCTTCCAACTCCTGTTTGGCTTCATCAATACCCGCAACATCATCAAATGTAACTTTACCAACAGCTTCATTTAATAATTTTGCTTTAGATTTACCAAATCCCATAGCTTTGCCACCGCCGCCTTGCATTTGACGCATAAAGAATATCCAAACACCAATTAGCAATAACATAGGGAACCATGATAATAAAACACTCAACAACGGGTGCATTGAACGTTCAGAAGGCTCAGCAGTTATTTTAACTCCATTTTCATTAAGTTTATCTACTAAGTTAGGATAGTTTGGTGCATATGTATTAAACGACCTTCCATCATCTAGGAATCCTGTCACCATATTACCACTTATGTTAACTTCAGAAACGTTACCATTTTCAGTAGCTGCTATGAAGTCAGAAAATGATATTTTTGAAGAATTTCTATTATTTGAAGTTCCTTGAAATAAATTAAACAGTACAATTAATAGAAGTCCAATAATTATCCATAGAACCACATTTTTACTGA
>CABYBP010000057.1 GCA_902517315.1 uncultured Alphaproteobacteria bacterium | reverse complement strand
ATTTTGTTTTTGTTGTTTGAAAAAAAAAATAATTTCCCCAATTTATTTCAATGCCTCTTTTTGTTTAGAAATTATTTCTTTAACACCAATCTTAGCTAGTGAAAACATTTCTGTAAATTGATTATCACTGAAAAAAAATTCTTCACCAGTAACTTGTATTTCAGATATTTCATCTGAGTCACAAATTACAAAATTCGCATCTACTTGAGCATCTGAGTCTTCTTTATAATCTAAATCTAGTATTGCTTTATTTTCCACTATGCCAGTCGACACTGCCCCTATAAAATTTTTAATAATTGGTTTTTGTATATTATAATTATTCTTCAATTTTTCTATTGCTAGATATAAAGAAATAAAACCACCACTTATAGAAGCAGTTCTTGTTCCACCATCTGCTTGAATTACATCACAGTCTACTTTAATTTGACGCTCTCCAAGGTTTGAAAGATCCACAATAGACCTTAAGCTACGTCCAATTAACCTTTGTATTTCTTGCGTTCTGCCTGACTGCTTTCCTCTTGCAGCCTCTCTGTCCATTCTAGTATTTGTTGACCTTGGTAACATACCGTATTCAGCTGTAACCCAACCTTTGCCAGTTTTCTTTAACCAGTGAGGAACTTTTTCATCTATTGATGCAAGACAAAGAACATGTGTATTTCCAAATTTTACTAAACATGAACCATCAGCATGAATATTAACATTTTTCTCAAATGAAATTTCACGCATTTGATTGAAGGATCTATCTTTTCTCATATAAATTTAATAATAGTAGATAAAAATTATTTTTAAATAAAATTCTTATGTCTGATAATGTATATGCACAAATTAATGATAGGTCGAAATTAATTTTCAAAAAATTAGTAGAGTCATATCTTAAAACAGGCTCTCCAGCAGGATCAGAAACAATTATGAAGATGGGAGGCTTAAATCTTTCCTCAGCATCAATTAGATCTATATTGTCAAATTTACAAAAAGAAGGGCTTCTATATGCCCCGCATAGATCAGCTGGCAGAATGCCAACAGAAAAAGGAATGAGGTTTTTTGTCGACGGGCTTTTAGAGTTTGGAAGAATTTCCAAAATAGACAAAGAAAATATTAAACAGCAGTGCTTAACGAAGGGCAAGTCTTATGAAGAAGTTCTTGATGTTGCTTCTAAAGCTATTTCAGGATTATCAAGTTATGCAGGAATAGTTATTGCACCAAAATTTCAAAAAAACTTGAAGCACGTTGAGTTTATTAGACTAAATAGAAGTCAATTGATGCTTATCCTCGCATATGAGAATGGAGAAGTAGAAAATCGTATTATTGAAGACAATGGAAAATATAATAGTTCATTATTAATACAGGCCTCTAATTATCTTACATCAAAGTTTACAAATAAAAATATCTCTCAAATTAAAAGATTAATTCAAACAGAAATAAAAAATTCACAAAATGAGTTAGAATTAATTTCCTCAAAATTAATTCAACAAGGTATTATTGAAACTCAACCTAATAGTAAAAATCCATATATATTTTTACATGGACAATCAAATTTACTCAAAGATGAAATAGTTTCGAAAGATTTAGATCAAATACGAAATCTTTTTGATGAAATTGAGAAAAAATCTAGTTTTGTTGATATATTAGAGACTGCAGGCAAAGCTAAAGGAGTTCAAATTTTTATTGGATCTAAAAATTTTTTGTTTAAACACTCTGGTCTTTCTATGGTAATGGCCCCATATAAGAACAATGATCAAGAGATTATAGGAGCTATAGGTGTAGTTGGTCCAACAAGATTAAACTATTCCAAAATAGTTCCTCTTGTTGATTATACATCTAAAATTATTGGAAAGGTGATTGATTAATGGTTGAGAATAAAGAAGAAGCAAATCAGCAAGAAGAAATTAAAGAACCTGATTCTGAGAATATTGAAAACGAAGAAGAGATTAATGATAGTCAAGAAAACACAGATACAGAAGAAAAAAGCGAAGATGAAAATACTGAAGAAGATAACTTAGAAAAGGAAATTGAAACACTAAAAGAAGAAAAAATTCGACTGCTCGCTGAAATGGAAAATCTTAGAAAAAGATTTGAGCGAGAAAAAGTTGAGACTATAAAGTTTGGTAGCATTAATTTAGCAAGAGATATTCTATCGCCAGGAGATAATTTAGAAAGAGCACTAGATGCTTTGCCAGAGGATGAAAATCATTCACAAAGTATAAAAAATCTTATTGATGGTTTAAAAATGGTGCTTAAAGAATATAAAAGTGCTCTTGAAAAACACGGTGTAAAAAAAATAGAAGCTTTAAATCAAAAATTTGATCATAATTTTCATCAGGCAATGATGGAAATTGAAAATGATGATGTTGAAGAAGGAACAGTGGTACAAGAAGCCCA
>CABYBP010000056.1 GCA_902517315.1 uncultured Alphaproteobacteria bacterium | reverse complement strand
TTTGCAATGGTAATAAGTATGGGAAGTTTGTTTTCGGATCAATATCTACTTTCATAATAGGTTCCATATATTCAGACCATTTTTTATTAATTTCACTATTAGAGATAAAATTAATTGATTTATTAAGATCATCAGTTTCAAAATATCCAAAAAGTTTTATTCCATATCTAAAAATATTATAATTTCGTAATCCAGCTTTTTTAAGCATTTGAACCATTTCTGGCCAAATTTCATCATGTCTCTTTTTATATTCTTCCTCATATCCTGGTCGGATTTCAAGAATCCATGCATAATTCATAAAACCTCTTTTCAAATAAATTATATGTATTAATTTTATAAACTTATAGAAAAAATTCAATTTTATAAAAAATATATATGAAAAAAATAGCTATTATTGACTCACATCATCATCTATGGGATCTTGATTCTAAAGAAACAGATTATCCTTGGTTAAGTGGTAATGTAGAAAAAGCTTTTTATGGAAGTTTTAAAAGTATTAAAAAAAATTATTTATTAGATGATTATTTAAATGATGCAAAAAATCAAAATCTTGTAAAATCAATACATGTTCAGGCTGAACACGATGCAATGAACCCGGCAGAAGAAACAAAATGGTTACAAAATATTTCAGATAATAATAATTTAAAAATACCAAATGGTATTGTTGCGTTTGCAGATTTTTCTAAAGAAAAAGTCAGTGAAGTTCTTGATCAACACCTTGAATATAAAAACATAAGAGGAATTAGACAAATCTTGTCATTTGATAAAGATAAACCTCAATATTCTCATGCTAAAAAAGATTTTCTAAAAGACGAGGTGTGGTTAAATAACTTTAGACATATAGCCGATAAAGAATTATCTTTTGATATACAAATATATCCTCATCAGTTTGATGATGCTTGTAAATTAGCAAAACGTTACCCAAATGTCCTATTTATCTTAAACCATGCTGGCGAACCTTGTCTACAAACAGAAGAGTATAAAAAATATTGGATGAGAAATATGCAATCGTTAGCCGAACATGAAAATTTTGTTTGTAAAATATCAGGATTAGGAATGTTTAATCCTAGTTGGACAGTTATTTCAACTGAATATTTTATTCTTAAGACAATTGAGATTTTTGGTATTAATAGGTGTATGTTTGGATCAAATTTTCCTGTAGATAAAATTTTTAACACTTTTGATAACTATTGGCATTCATATTTTGAAATAGTAAAAAATTTTTCAAAAGATGAACATAATCAAATTTTTTTAAAAAATGCAGAGAAGTTTTATAGAATTTAATGAGACATAAAAAAAGTATAGCTGTTCTTTTAGGTGATCCATCTGGAATAGGCCCTGAATTAATTTCAAAAATTCTATCTCATAATATTTTAAAAAAAATAAATATTATAATTATTGGAGAAAAATCTATATTTGATAGACATTTAACGAAACAAAAAAATAGAAAATATATTAAATTTATTAATAATTTTGATCAGATAGAATTTAAAAGTACTAATAAGATTTTCTTTGATATTACTAAAAAAAAAGTAAGATATCCAATCGGAAAACCAAATATAAAATCAGGAATTTCTGTTTTAAATTCTATCGATATAGCGGTTGATTTATATAATAAGAGAAAAATAGATGGAATTAATTTTGCTCCGTTCAATAAAACAAGTTTAGATCTTGCTGGTATGAAATTTAAAGATGAACTACATTATTTTAAAAATAAATTTAAAATAAATAACTATGTTTGTGAACTTAACGTACTGAATAATTTTTGGACTGCAAGAGTAACATCACATATTCCTCTTAAAGATGTGGCAAAAAATATCACTATTAAAAATATTCTTGAACCAATTAAATTAGTTAATAAGCATTTAAAAAAAAATGGATTAAAAAATCCAAAAGTAGGTGTTCAAGCTTTAAATCCTCATGCTGAGTTTGGAAATGAAGAAAAAAAAATAATAATTCCTGCAATAAACAAAGCAAGAAAAATGAAAATCAAAGCTTTTGGCCCATTACCATGTGATACATCATTTATTAGAGCTTATAAAAATAAAGAGTATAATTGTCTTGTCGGAATGTATCATGACGCCATACAATCAGGTCTTAAATCGTTTGGATTTGAAAAAGGTGTTACTGTTCAAGGTGGTCTGCCAATACCTATAACTACGCCTGCTCATGGAACAGCTTTTGATATTGTGGGTAAAAATAAAGCTAATGTAAGTGCGATGCTAGAATCTTTAAAGTTATTACTTAAACTCTTATCTTAATATTAAAAAATTCTCTTAAATTGAATTAAATTAGTATAATAATTATTTTGTGAGTAAAATTGTAAATGTAAAAGCTAAAGTCTACACATGGACAGGGCCCGTTCAAAAAATTCATGAAAATT
>CABYBP010000055.1 GCA_902517315.1 uncultured Alphaproteobacteria bacterium | reverse complement strand
TTTTGATATTTCTTTTGATGATTTTTTATTAGAATAGAAAGATATTGTTGGAGCTCTATTTTTTTTCTTAATTTGGTTCTTTCCAATTAAATTTAAATCCTCTCTTTTATCTAAATAATTTAGAATAGGATTAGCAATATTTTCTTCGTGGTCTGAAATTAAATTATTAATTTTCTTTATTTTCTCTAAGGTATTTAAATTTTTATTTTTAAAATGATGATTATATAAATTATCGAAATATTCATAAATTCCAATTAAAGAAACTAGTTCTTCATGATTTGGTCCACCAGGATTAATTGTATAGGGATATTTGCCTTCCAAAAACTCATGGTTTTGATTTGGTAATTTTTTCAAAATCTCTTCTCTTCCATACAATAATGCTAAATGAGGACCATATGTTTTGTACAAACTAAAAGTATAAAAATCTACCCCTAGATTTTTTACATCAGGAAACCCGTGTGGAGCATACGAAACACCATCACCTATGACGATAATTTTTTTTTTGTGCGCTAAGTTACTTATTTTTTTTAAATTATTTACTGATCCAACAATATTTGAGCAATGCGTTACTGCTAAAATTTTAGTTTTTGAAGTAATTAGTTCTTCTAAATCTGTAATTTTTAATTCATGATCATTAATATTAAATTTCCACTCGACTATTTTAACTCCATTTTCTTTTAGTCTTGTCCAGGGACTAATATTTGCTTCATGATCTTGATTTGTTACAATTACCTCATCTCCTGGAACTAAATTTTTTTTTAGAGCATTTGATAGTACATATAAATTTATAGAAGTAGATCCTCCAATTAAAATTTCATTATTTTTTGCATTTATCATTTTTGCAAATAATTCTGTTGCCCTATCCATATTCTCGCCAGCTATTTTGGACATTGGATATTCAGCATATGGTTGTACTTTTGTAGCAATCATGAACTCAGTTAACTTATCAATTACATTTTTTGGCACATAACTCCCTCCAGCATTTTCAAAAAAAGACCAATCTTTAGAAAGTGGATCCTTGAATGCTGGAAATTGTGATCTTACATAATCTATATCAAGTTTAATATTTTCTAGTGTCAATTTTTCCTCTTATTGTGTATTCTTTTATTCTAATATAGATAAAAATAAATGTATAATTTATTTAAATATATTTTCAATAATGATTGATAAACGTAAATTTTATATAAATGGCTCTTGGATTAATCCAATTATAAATAATGATTTTGAGGTTATTAATCCCTCTAATGAACAACCTTACGCTTTTATTTCTTTAGGTTCTAAAGAAGATGTAGATCTAGCAGTCAATGTAGCCAAAAAAGCATTCATTACGTGGAGTCAGGTAGATAAAAAAGAAAAGATTAGTTTACTAGAAAATTTACTGAAGATTTATAAAAGTAGATGGAATGAAATAACACAAATAATGTCTAAGGAAATGGGAGCGCCATTAGATTGGTCTTCATCAGCTCAAACTTCTTCAGGAGCAGATCATATTAATGATTTCATTTTGAGATTAAGAAATTTTGAATTTGAAAAAAGATTTAATAAAAATTCCAATAATTATATTGTTTATGAACCTATTGGAGTATGTGGTCTAATTACACCTTGGAATTGGCCTATCAATCAAATCACATTAAAGGTAATACCTGCCCTAGCAACTGGGTGCACTATGATATTAAAACCTTCAGAGATTGCACCCATGTCAGGGATAATTTTTGCGGAAATAATTCATGAAGCGGGTTTCCCTCCCGGAGTTTTTAATTTAGTAAATGGTGATGGAAATGGTGTAGGCACGAATCTATCATCTCATAAAGATATTGATATGATATCATTTACTGGATCAACAAGGGCAGGAAAACTTATTTCTAAAAACGCAGCAGATACTATTAAAAGAGTTTGCTTAGAATTAGGAGGTAAGGGGGGTAATATTGTTTTTAGTGATTCACATCCAGAAGCAGTAAGGCAAGGTGTTAGGAATATTATGAGTAATTCCGGTCAATCTTGTGATGCACCAACAAGAATGCTAGTTGAAAAATCCATTTATAAAAGAGCTATAGAAGAAGCTGCAGATGAAGCAAATAAAATTAAAGTTGATATAGCTCTAAAAAAAGGAAATCATATTGGGCCAGTTATTTCACAAACCCAGTATCATAAAATTATTGATCTTATAAGGAGTGGAATAAATGAAGGCGCTACACTCGTAGCTGGAGGTCCTGAAAAACCAAATGGTCTAGAAAAGGGTTATTTTGTTAAGCCAACAATCTTTACAGATGTAACTAATGATATGAGAATTGCAAAAGAAGAGATTTTTGGACCAGTACTTTCTATAATTCCATTTCAAGATGAAGATGAGGCTATATCAATTGTTAATGATACATTCTATGGCCTAGGAAACTACGTGCAAACTCAAGATAAAGAAAAGGCAAAAAGAGTTGCAAGAAAATTTAGATCAGGAGGTGTTTATATAAATGGAAATAGTGCTGATCCAGGAACTCCTTTTGGTGGTTA
>CABYBP010000054.1 GCA_902517315.1 uncultured Alphaproteobacteria bacterium | reverse complement strand
TCTCGCCATGCTTCTTTCCAACCATCAAGTCGCAAAGTACCTCTAACAAATTCTTTTACTTTCCATTTCTCATCAAACAAGTATTCACTTACATACGGTGTTGAATCTCTATTTGGATAAGCTTCAAAATTTTCACCAGATATTGAGTAAGAACTAATAGATTTGTAAGGAGTGACAGTATTTATTTTACTTTTTGTTATATATTTTGCATCATTATTTAAGGCTTTAATTACTCCAGCAGGAGACCAACTAAATTTATATTTAAAATCATTTGGAACTGCTGGGAAACCACCACAATATGATTCATATATTACTTCTATTTTTTCAGTCGAGATTTTTTTTAAATCACTGACAAGTAAATGAGAAAAAAAATGATCGATACCTGGGTCTAAACCAACTTCATTTATAAATACTAAATTTTCTTTTTTAACATCTGTATTAAGCACATTTATTTCTGAATTAAGATAACTTGTAGATGCAAAATGACATTTATTTTTTAAACAAAGCTCAGCTATTTCTAAATGTTTATTTGCTGGAAGTTGAGAAATAACAATATCACCTGGATTTGTTTCTTTAAATAATAAATCAATATCAAACTGTTTTGCATTCACATTATTTTTATCTACATGATCAATACTCTTTAAAGCTTTATCTAATGTTCTATTCCATACTGTAAGATTATCTAAATTTTTAGCTAATCTTCTAATTCCCGGTATAGAAGATAATCCTGTTCCAATCCAATGTACATGTTTCATAGTCTTATTTACTTTTATATTAAATTGTTTACTACATTAAAGAAACTTAAAATACGGAAATTTATTTGACTTCAATAGTATTTATTTTTTTATTAACAGGACTAGTTTCTGGTTTCATTGCAGGTTTGTTAGGAGTTGGAGGTGGAATAATAATAGTTCCTGTAACATATTTTATTTTACTTAATCTAGGTTATAACTCTGATATAGTAATGCATGTTGCTGTAGCATCATCTCTTGGTGTGATTTGTTTTACATCAATTTCATCAATAAGATCACATATTAAACTTAAGAATACAAATTTGATAATTGTAAAAAAATGGGCAATTGGAATAATTATTGGATCAATTGTAGGTTCGTTTTCAGCAAGCTCTATATCAGGGCAGAGTTTAGTTATTCTTTTTGTTATTTTGGCATTTTTAATTTCATTAAATATGCTCTTTCAACAAAATCCTATAATTGTAAGTAATGATTTACCTTCATCTAACATAATTAATTTTTTAATAAGCTCTTCTATTGGTTTTTTATCTTCAATAATTGGAATTGGAGGAGGGAGTTTTAGTGTTCCTACTTTAACAATGTTTTCAAAAAAAATTCATGAAGCAGTTGGTACATCTGCTGTTTTTGGATTTCTGATTGCTTTTCCTGGAGCATTAACATTCATGTATACTGGATCAAATATCAATAATCTTCCTATTTATTCATTAGGTTTCGTAAACATTGTAATAGTTTTTTTTATATCAATAACTAGTATAATTACTGCTGGAATTGGTGCAAAAGTTTCAACAAACATAGATAAGTTAGTATTAAGAAAAATTTTTGCTATTTTTTTGTTGTTAACTTGTGCTAGTCTAATTATTGAACATTTTATAATTTAAATGAATTTTGTTGCAGATAGACTAAGTAAAATTAAGCCTTCAATGACGGTAGGTATTAATATTAAAGCTAAGGCTTTAAAGGATGAAGGTAAGGATGTAATTGTTCTTGCAGCAGGTGAACCAGATTTTAATACGCCAAAAAACATAAGAGATGCAGCTAGTAAAGCGATGGAAGAGGGTAAAACTAAATATGTGCCAGGCAAAGGGACGCCTGAATTACAAAAAGCAATTCAAAGAAAATTTAGGGAAGATAATAATATAAATTATCAATTAGATGAAATCATATGTGGTGTCGGTGGGAAACATATTATCTATAATGCTATGATGGCAACAATTAATCCAGGAGATGAGGTCATAATAACGGCTCCTTTCTGGGTTAGTTATCCAGATATTGTTTTATTAGCAGAAGGTAAGCCTGTTATAGTTGAATGTCCTCAATCACAGAACTTTAAGATTACTCCGGAACAACTAGATAAAAATATTAACTCCAACACAAAATGGTTGATGTTAAATAGTCCTAGCAATCCAACTGGTTCAGTTTATTCAAAAAAAGAGTTAGAAGATTTAGCAGATATCCTAAAAAAATATCCTAATGTTCTTATAATGTGTGATGATATCTACGAAAAAATTATTTATGATGAACTAGAATTCCATACTCTTGCATCTATTGAACCTTCATTAAAAGAAAGATGTTTGACACTTAATGGTGTTTCAAAATCATATTGTATGACAGGATGGAGGCTTGGGTATTGTGGGGCTCCAAAAGAGATTATTGCTGCCATGAATAAAATACAATCGCAAAGCACAACATCAACTTCTTCAATTACAATGGCAGCTGCTGTGGAAGCAATAAGTGGTCCTCAGGATTTTATAAAAGAACATAATGAAAAGTTCTTGAAACGTAGAGATTTAGTATTGAATAAATTGAATAATATTGACGG
>CABYBP010000053.1 GCA_902517315.1 uncultured Alphaproteobacteria bacterium | reverse complement strand
CATTCGCAATGGGGGCAGAATTTTGAAAACCAAAAATAATCGCTACTTTATTATTTTGTTTAGCATTTATAATATCATCTGTAGATTTTGCGTGAGCAATAATATCATGGTGCTCTTCGAAAAGACGGTGCCAATAATTAATTTTTTCAAATGACTCTTCAGTATTTTCCCAATACACTAATGTTACATGGATTGCAGTTAATCCAGCTTGATGGGCATTTTCAAATAATTCCCTATTCCAATTACAATACTCGAGACCATCAATTAAAAGTATATCTTCACTTATTTTTGACATAGATTAATACTTCTATTAATGAAAAAACCAAAATTAACTATAAATATTTAATAAATGTTACAAAAAGTAAGAGATAACGATAACTTCATGAAACTATCAAGAATGGGATCACGTTATCCCTCGCGCCTTAGTTTTTCTAGAAGTATGTTAAGAAGATTAATTAACGACAAGTGGGAAATACATAAATCAAAATTCGATTTAGATAAAGATGGTTATGGTACAGTTGTTTATGAAATTATTATTAATAAAGATATTTATTCACTTGTATGTTTCTCTGCTTTTCTAGATGATAAAGATAGAAGTGATAGAGTTATTGCTGATAAATGGGATACAGCCTACACGTTACATATAGGTAAATTATCAAACGAAGATCTAAACAGATTACAAAAAACTATTCCTCTTCAAGAATCGGGACGAAACTCCCCAGACGAGTTGATTCTTAGCAGAGCAAATAAAAGTGTTAGATTGTTTCAGTATGTTGTTGATTGTCTTTCAAAAGGTAATCAGCCAGATATAAATGAAATAAATAAAGTTGGGTATTTATTAAGAACTACTGCTGTTTATGGTAGCGGTAAATTTGGTTTATCAGATTTTACCAATACAAAAAATACAACTGTTTTCAATCAACCTTTTAGGGCAGAAATGTTATCGGTATATTTAATCAGAGAATTTAGTGTAGAATTAGTAGAGCATGTTGCAAAGCAAATTAATCCAGAAAAGGCTGTAAAATTAGATAGAAAAATTAAACAACATTTTGGTATTGGTAATTCAACAGGTTTAGGCATGGCACCTTTTATTATTAAACATCCAAAGTTGATTAATAAATGGATGATTCAATACACAAAGACATTACAAAAAATTGCTCAAATTAATTTAGATAATATAGTTTTTGAAAAGTATAAAAAACTTTTGAATAAAGCTTTAAATTATCTTGAAGAAGTAAGCACAAGTGATCAATTCCAAATTAATAAAAATAAATTAACTACTGAGGATTTAAAAAAATATATTTTTTATATTGATGACCTAGATCTTTCTCAAAAATTTAAATGGTTAGATATCTTAGATTATTGTGATTCGAATTTTAATAATGATACTCAAGAAATTGCGAGAGTACAACTAATTGAATTGTATCCTCAAGTATCAGAGGAATTAGCAGAAGATATGGCAGATGAGGAGATAATGGATATTGATGGAAATCAATCTATTGGAGATTTGAATAAAATAATCAATGATAAATATTCTTGGATAAAAAATATTGATTTTAATAACAAAGATAGCAATTATTTATTTTGGTATGTTTCAGCAGCAAAGTTAGAACCTAGATTAGGTGAAAGATATAATGAACAAGGAAGCGAATTAGAGCAAAATTTAGGAATTGCAAAAATGGTTAATGATTTATTTAAGCAAATTAAAAATATAGATGAAAATCAATTAATTTGTGAATTTTTATTAACATATCCTCAATACAGAGGAATTGTTAAAAGAATACAATCTTTAAAAAATTATCCTTATTCGGAAGTCCAAGATAATGTTCTCGACAAAAAAACAATACCGATTGATATGTTAAGATTTAAATTATCTTTTTTTGGTGCCAATCGATATGATCCTAAGTCAGATAGATGGTTAAGAGTAAGTTTTTTTTCTGGAGCTCCTTATTTATCGGATCTAAATAATAAAAATGTTGATGAATGGGGTTTTGCAACAATGAATTCATATTAAAATCTGTGAGTTACTCTTACTATGAAGTTTACACTAATTCACAGCGAGCTTTTTCAGGATTAGGTTTCACTTATGGATCAGATGAAGATGCTGCATTTATTACAACTTGGCTTGAAGTACTTGGTTTAGACGGAATCAAATTATTAACATTAAAAATTAAAGAATTAGATAACACTTTTAATGCTAGCATAGATCCATCAATAATAACTGATGAGTTTGATTGTAAAAATAAGTCTTCATTGATGATAGGTCCAGGATTAATTGATTATTTAATATCAAAAATAGATAAAAAGAGTGATCTTAAATTAACTTTAAAAAATTGTAATGATCCCATTTTCTTAATACCCTTATTGTATAAGTATTCCAAAAAAAATATCAATGCACAGTTTTTGTTAGATCAAAAAGTTGTTACACAAATAACAAATAAAAATATTTGTATTAATAGAGATATTATCTCTACAAATTATCAAAGAAATTTTGATCTTTTGCTCACAAAGAATATTTTAAATGAACAAAACATGGATATTAATATTCCATCATCAAATATAAATAATTTGCTATCTGAAGGCA
>CABYBP010000052.1 GCA_902517315.1 uncultured Alphaproteobacteria bacterium | reverse complement strand
ATATCAGTTTTTGAGAATAATAAATTTGTGTATGGAGATGCAATAGGAATTGGCAGTAATAATATTACATTAGATATCGCTAGAGGTTTATCAACTACTATTTCAAGTGCTGAAAGGTTAAAAACTTTATATGGCTCATTAGTTTCATCGCCAAGCGATGATCATGAAATTATAGAAATCCCAATAGTTTCAGGTGATAAAAATATTTTTAAGCAGATAACAAGATCAAGCTTAAATGCGATTATTAGACCTCGTATTGAAGAAACTTTAGAGATGATATGGCAAAAAATTAGAGATAATAATTTAAGAACTAAAAAATTAAATAATGTAGTTTTAACTGGTGGAGGTGCAATGATGGATAATATTACAAAATATGTAGAAACAATTTTTGCAAGTGGTGTAAGAGTATCAAGCCCGTTAGATCAATTAAATTTGGAAAATAATTTTAAAAAACCTAATTTTTGCGACATTATTGGATCTATATTGTATGATCATGACTTATTTAAAATTAATTTTCTAGCAAATCAATCGAAAACCTCAAAAAAACGAGGTATTACAGGCTTTTTTACTTGGCTTGATCAATATATTTAGATAATACTATATCTAGTAAATTATATTGACGATTTCGAACATAAATCGTTAAAACTATATAAAAACGGCGGAGATTACAATGACTATTAATATTTCAATACAAGATGTAGAACAAAACTTACATCCTAAAATTACAGTTTTAGGAGTTGGTGGATCTGGTGGAAATGCAGTTAACAACATGATTAATGCTAATTTAGAAGGTGTAGACTTTTTAATAGCTAATACAGATGCACAAGCTTTACAAATTTCTAATTGTCCTAACAAAATTCAATTAGGTTTAAATAGTACTAAAGGTTTAGGTGCAGGAATGAGACCTGATATTGGAAGACAGGCAGCAGAAGAAGCAATTCAAGATCTAAGTGAAAAGTTTGAAGGTAGTCACATGCTTTTTATAGCAGCTGGTATGGGTGGTGGTACTGGAACAGGAGCTGCGCCAGTAATTGCTAAATTAGCAAGAGAAAAAGGAATACTAACCGTTGGTGTCGTAACTAAGCCATTTCATTTTGAAGGCTCCCAAAGGATGAAGTTAGCTGAAAAAGGTATTGATGAGCTACAACAGTATGTTGATACATTGTTAACAATACCTAATCAAAATTTATTTAGAATAGCTAATGAAAAAACTACATTTTCAGATGCTTTCAAAATGGCAGACGATGTTCTTTATGCAGGTGTCAGAGGTGTAACTGACCTTATGGTTCAACCTGGAATGATTAATTTAGACTTCTCAGATATCAAAACTGTTATGTCCGAAATGGGTAAAGCAATGATGGGTACAGGTGAAGCACAAGGTGAAGGCAGGGCAATTGCAGCAGCAGAAGCAGCTATTGCAAACCCATTAATAGATGACGTTTCTCTTAAAGGCGCAAAAGGTCTAATAATCAACATCACTGGTGGTAAAGATATTACATTGTATGAAGTTGATGAGGCTGCAAATAGAATTAAGCAAGAAATTGATGAAGAAGCGAACATAATCTATGGAACTACTTGTGACGATAGACTTGAAGGTGTTGTAAGAGTTAGTATTGTGGCCACAGGCATTGATGTAAATAATAATATATCAGCCAAACCAATAGAAAACTTTGCACCAATAAATATAAATAACGATATTTATAAACAAGATATAGAAAAATCTGAGTTATTGTCTGATAGTACTATTTTGCAGGAAAATGCTTCACAAGATGGCAGCATTCTAGATGAAGAGATTAATGAGATAGCAAATGAAGGAATGCTCAATAATCAAAATTCTGATAACGTTAATGAAGATGAGCAAACAAATATTAACCAATTAGAGACTTCAAGCTTAGAAGAAGATATTGCTGATAAAGCATTTTTTCAAAATGATGCTACACAAACTTTTGATCAAATTGAAACTGATAATATATCTGAGGAAGTATCAAGCTCATCTTTAGATATAGATAAACCAAATGAAACAAGTGTAAGAAGGTTAAGTTTATTTGATACTCTTTCTACTGAAAATAAATCTGAAGATATAGTTGCAGAAAATAATATTCTTACAAAGACTGAGCCTGTTTTTGCCTCATCAGAGGAAAAGATTGAAGAAAATGACTCTAAGGATAACAATTCTGAAGATGATAATTCAAGTATCATTGAAAAAGAGGAATTCAGTGCTGAAGAGAGTGAAACTTCTGAAATAGATGACGAGTTTAATCAGGAAACAGAGGAAGAACTTTTAGATATACCAACTTTCCTTAGAAGACAGGCTAATTAGTAAATAAACTATTATCTGTAATACTTTGAAATATTAGGTTAGTTGTTAAGAACGTCAAAAATATGTAATAAAAAAAGTGCTGAAAGCGGCACTTTTTTTTAAAATGATAGACATATCAAATAATTCTAAAAATCAACAAACAATAGCAGAACCTGTATCAATTAATGGAATAGGATTACATTCAGGAGTAGATGTAACCATGAAATTATATCCTGCTGAAGCTGATTATGGAATAAAGTTTATCCGAAAGGATCTTAATAAAAATAACATCATTGAAGCAATATGGTCCAATGTAACTAATACAAAATTAAGC
>CABYBP010000051.1 GCA_902517315.1 uncultured Alphaproteobacteria bacterium | reverse complement strand
TCAAACCATTTATCGAATAATAAAAATTTAAAAGAGACGCTAGAAAGCGCTTTAAGTGACTTAGATGGATTTTACACTTTTATTACAGGAACTAAAAAAGGGTTTGCTATAGTTAGAGATGAAATTGCTTGCAAACCTGCTGTTATTTCAGAAACAAAAGACTATGTTGCTATTGCATCAGAGTTTCAAGCAATGGCACATTTACCTGGTGTTAATATAGCTAACATTTTTGAGCCTCAGCCAGGTATTGTATATTCTTGGGGTAATTAATGAAATTAGATTTAAAAAAATCGAAACTTAGAAAAGTAAATGAAACGTTGCAATCTATCGATCCAAAAAAAAATAATAAAAATTATACAATTTTAAATCCAGAGGGAAATCACGCAATTTGTGTGGGTTTAACTGATGACATTGATATAACTATAAAAGGTCACGTGGGATATTATTGTGGTGGAATGAATCAAAATGCAAATATCACTGTAGAGGGAAATGTAGGAACGGGAGTTGCTGAAAATATGATGTCTGGAAAAATTCATGTAAAGGGAAATGCTTCTCAATCCGCAGGTGCTACAGCACATGGAGGATTTTTAATCATTGATGGAGATGCAAGTTCTAGATGTGGAATTTCAATGAAAGGAATTGATATTGTTGTAAAAGGTTCTGTAGGACATATGTCTGCTTTTATGGCCCAGTCAGGTAATTTAATTGTTTGCGGTAATGCGGGAGAGGCATTAGGTGATAGTTTATATGAAACAGATATTTATATTAAAGGAAAAGTTAAATCTTTAGGAGCTGATTGCATAGAAAAAAAAATGGACAATAAACATTTAAAAAAATTAGAAAAACTTTTAAAAAAAGCTAAGTTAGAAAAGTTAAAAACTAAAGATTTTAAAAGATATGGTTCAGCCAGAAAACTTTATAATTTTAAAATAGATAATGTATCAAGTTATTGAATATGAAAAAAAATAAAAAAACATTTCCAAGAAAGTCTTGGACTTTTGATGAATACACAAATTCCGAAATTAGAAGAGCGGCTGCAACAGGAATTTATGATATAAGAGGAGGAGGATCTAAAAGAAGACTTCCTCATTTTGATGATCTTTTATTTTTAGGAGCATCTATATCTAGATATCCTTTGGAAGGATATAGAGAGAAATGTTCAACAAATGTTACATTAGGTACAAGGTATGCAAAAAAACCTTTAGAACTTGAAATACCAATAACAATTGCTGGAATGAGTTTTGGAGCATTATCAGGGTCAGCTAAAGAGGCTTTAGGACGTGGTGCTAGTACTGCAGGTACATCTACAACAACTGGTGATGGAGGTATGACAACAGAAGAAAGAGGACAGTCAAAACATCTAGTTTATCAACTTTTACCATCCAGATATGGAATGAATCCTAATGATTTAAGAAAAGCAGACGCAATAGAAGTAGTAATAGGACAAGGTGCAAAGCCAGGTGGAGGTGGAATGCTTTTGGGTCAAAAAATTAGTGATCGAGTAGCCGAAATGAGAACATTACCTAAAGGAGTTGATCAACGTTCTGCATGCAGACATCCAGATTGGACTGGACCAGATGATCTAAAAATCAAAATTTTAGAATTAAGAGAAATTACTAAGTGGAAAGTGCCAATATTTGTAAAAATTGCAGGATCAAGGCCTTATTTTGATACAGCGTTAGCAATTAAAGCTGGCGCAGATGTTGTTGTTTTAGATGGCATGCAAGGTGGAACTGCTGCAACTCAAGAAGTATTTATAGAAAATGTTGGTCAACCAACTTTGGGATGCATAAGACCAGCTGTTGATGCTCTTCAAGATTTAGATATGCATAGAAAAGTTCAATTAATTATATCTGGTGGTATAAGAAATGGAGCAGATGTAGCTAAAGCATTAGCTCTAGGAGCTGACGCAGTTTCAATTGGCAGTGCAGCAATGATTGCTATTGGAGATAATGATCCTAAATGGGAAAAAGATTATAATAAACTTGGAACTACTGCTGGTGCATATGATGATTGGCATGAAGGAAATGATCCCGCAGGTATTTCGACTCAAGATCCAAAATTAATGAAAAGGTTAGATCCAATAAAAGCTGGGAAAAAACTCTCAAACTATTTAAAAGTAATGACGCTAGAAGCTCAGACTCTAGCTAGATCGTGTGGAAAAAATAGCCTACATAATTTAGAGCCTGAAGATTTGTGCGCCTTAACAATTGAATCTGCAGCAATGGCAAGAGTACCTTTAGCTGGGACTACTTGGATACCTGGTATAAACAATAAATAAATATTGCTACTTAGTAATTTAATTCATATTATATTTAATGCCTAAAAATTTGTCTCAAATAGCCAAATCAAAAAAAATTAAATATTTTCTAATAAGTTTTGTAGATTTATTTGGAGTGTTAAGATCAAAGTTAGTACCAGCACAAGCAATTAATGAGATGCAAAAGAATGGAGCTGGTTTTGCAGGTTTTGCTACTTGGCTAGATATGTCGCCAGCAGACAGTGATATGTTTGCAATACCTGATCCAAATAGTTTAATTCAATTGCCATGGAATAAAGAAATAGGATGGTTAGCTTCAGATTTATATATGGATGGTGTAACTGTAGATGCATCACCTAGAGTAATGTTAAAAAATCAAATAAAAAAATTAAGTGAAAAAAAATTTCAAATGAAGTCAGGTGTTGAGTGTGAATATTTTTTAATCTCTGAAGATGGGTCATCTATTGCAGACAAAAGAG
>CABYBP010000050.1 GCA_902517315.1 uncultured Alphaproteobacteria bacterium | reverse complement strand
GAAGCTAAAACAGGACATACTGTTGTTATGCAATATTTAGAAAACGAATCTTTCAAAGCTAAACTACCAACAATGCTTCAATCAAATGATAGACCAGATATATTTTATAGCTGGAGTGGTGGAGTTATGTATGATCAAGCAAGAGCTGGTTTCTTAAGAGACATCTCAGATGTTGTTCCAGATAGTTATTTAGACACTGTTAGTGCAGCAGCAGCAGATGCTTTTACTTTTGAAGGCCAAAGAGTAGGTTTACCTTTACAGGTATCACAAGTTGCATGGTGGTATAATAAAGATCTTATTAATCAAGCTGGTGTTGATGTTTCAAACATAAAAGAATGGGATGATTTAATTAGTGCTGTAAAACAAATTCAAGCAGCAGGAATTACTCCTATCTGTATGGGAGGCAAAGATAAGTGGCCTGTTCATTTTCTTTGGACTCACCTTCACATAAGAAATGGTGGAAAAGATTTATTCCTTGAATCGTTAAATAATGGTGGTTGGGATAGACCAGAATACTTAAAATCAGGTGAGCAAATGCTCGAGCTAGTTGCTTTAGAACCTTTTCAAAAAGGATTTTTAGCACACACATGGCCAGATCAGGCAGGTTTCTTCGGAGATGGAAAATGTGCAATGGCGCTTATGGGTAACTGGATGTATGGTTCTCAAAAATCTAACAGTGCAAGCGGTGAAGGTTTAGGAGATGATAATATGGGAATGTTTAACATGCCAATGACTAGTGGTGGTCTGGGTGACGCCGGAGATACACTTGGTGGTATAAATGGTTGGTTGTTCTCAAGTAGTGCTCCTGACTCAGCTGTTGAATTAATTATGCATTATGTATCTTTAGATATCCAAAAGGAAGATGCTGCTAATGGTGCCTATATACCTATCGTGAAAGGTTCTGATGTATCTCTTACAAATCCTTTCTTGCAACAAGTTGCACAAAATATCTCTAACTCAGAATATCATCAAATATTTTATGATCAATTCTTAGGTGCAGATATTGGTAGGGTTGTTAACGATGTATCTACTGATTTAGCTGCAGGAATTATTACTCCTGAAGAAGCTACTCAAGCTGTTCAAGAAGCTTGGGAATTTAATCAATAAACTTTAAATATCAGGGCTCATTTAAATAAAGAGCCCTGATTATTATTATGAGATCAGCAAAACTTGATGCACTACTAAGTAGGTATTATACAATAATAATTTTTTTAATACCTGCTTTAACAATATTTACATTGTTTGTAGTACTTCCAATAGGTGAAGCAGCGTATTACAGTTTATTTAGATGGAATGGCTATGGAGCACCTGAAAAATTTGTTGGATTTAAAAATTACGAATTTTTATTTAAAAATAGAGTTTTCATTTTATCACTTAAAAATAATTTTTATATAATTGCTATATCACTATTTGTTCAGTTACCATTTGCTCTTCTAATTGCATTAATGATTTCAGATAAATTAAGAGGAGCTGCTTTTTTTAGAACTGTATTCTTTCTTCCATTTATTTTAGCAGAAATAGTTACAGCTTTAATCTGGGCATATATTTATGATGGTAATTATGGTTTAGTTGCAGCAATATGGGGGTTTTTTGGAGCAGAGGCTCCATTTGTTCTTGGTGATAAAGATTGGGCATTAGTAGCAATTTTAATTGTTATATTTTGGAAATTTTTTGGAATTCACATGATGATTTATATTGCAGGATTGCAAGCTATTTCAAAAGAAGTATTGGAAGCAGCAAAAGTAGATGGAGCAGGCCCAATAACAACTGCTTTTAGAATTAAAATACCAATGCTTATTCCAACAATTAAGCTTTCAGTTTTTTTATCACTATTAGGTAGTTTACAGCTTTTTGATATTATTATGCCACTAACAGGTGGAGGGCCTTCAAATGTAACACATTCGATGGTTTCTTATTTATATTATTTTGGCGTAATGCGAATGAAAGTTGGTTTTGGAAGTGCAGTGGGAGTTGTAATATTTTTAATTTGTTTATTTATTGCAATTGGCTATCAAAGAACATTAATGAGGGATGATAATGAAAACAAATTTTAGAACTTTTTATTTGTATCTTATTCTATTTTTTTTAGCAGGGGTCATTATTATTCCATTATATGTTTCAGTAATGGGAGGTTTTAAACACACTGGTGAATTAAGAACAAACTCTTTAGGCTTACCAATAGACTGGAAGTTTGAAAATTATACATCTCTTTTACTTAATTCTGATTTCTGGCTTTTTTTATGGAACTCTACAGTATACGCAGTTGGAACTACTTTTTTTGTAGTTTTATTTGCTTCCATGACTGCTTTTGTTTTTGCTCATGTAAAATTTGCAGCAAATAAATTTCTTTATAATTATTTTTTATTAGGGCTTATGTTTCCATTTGCAACCGCAATTTTACCCCTATTTTTAAGAGTTCGTGATTTTGGTTTATTGGGTACTAGTTGGGCTGTAATAATTCCACAAATTGCATTTGGACTTGGTTTTTCTATAATTCTTTTTCGTGGCTTTTTTAGGCAAATGCCAAAAGAAATCTTTGAGGCTGCTGTTTGTGATGGCTGTAGTTATATTCAGTTTTATTTTAGGTTCACTCTTCCGCTATCAACACCAATATTAGCTACAGTTAGTGTTATTACTCTTACAGGAAGCTGGAATAATTATTTACTACCTCTTATAATGATTAATGATGAGTCACTTTACTCATGGCCAATGGGTATAATGGTTTTTAGAGGTGAGTACTTCACTGATTGGGGTAAAATATTAGCTTATGTATCACTAACT
>CABYBP010000049.1 GCA_902517315.1 uncultured Alphaproteobacteria bacterium | reverse complement strand
TAAAGAAAAAGACTTTGGTTATCACGGTGGAGAATTTGAAACATCTATTATGTTATATTTATTTCCAAACCTAGTTAGGCAATCTAAAATTTCTAAACATAGATTATCTCCCGATTATTTATCATCTAAAACCATTTCTTATGAGAAAAATATTAAGAAAGCTTGGGTAACTAAAGAATTAAGTAAAAGTGGAATTATTGGAGATCCTAGAAAATCCAATTCACAAATAGGAAAAAAAATAATTGATAGAGTAACACAAAAATTAAATAAAATAATAAATGAGATGTTTTAGATTTTTATTTATTAAGAATTAGATTAAAAAAATTTTTCGTATACCTCATTGTACTCACAATCATATACCTCACAGTTATCCAGCATATATTCAGTTATTTGACTTAAGAATGTACCATGACTGACTAATGCAATTTTTTGTAAATTAAGGTTTTTGATAGATAGCAGAAAAGACCTTAATCTCATTTTAATATCATTGTGAGACTCTTGTATAATTTTTTTTTCATTAATAGGTTTGTTATTATTCCACCAAAAATCATTTAAATTATTAAAATCAAAATCATTAAATTCTTTTTTTAATTTTTTTGGTTGTCTTCCTACATCACATGAGTGGTACAAATGTTCTCTTATTAAAGGTTCTATTACAGGTTTATTAGATGGAAAAACAATAGAGAATGTCTCTAATGTTCTTGTTAAAGGGGAACAAAAATATTTATCAAATTTAAGATTTTTAATTCTATTATTTAATTTTTTTGCTTGATCAACTCCTCTTTGAGTAATTCTTGCATCATAATAATAAGTTGGATTATCTAAATCTGATGCTGCATTAGCTTCTGACTCTGCATGTCTAATAAGATATAATTTCATTTTTTAACTATAAATACGATAAACGTTTATGCATCAGTAAGTATAAAACTTAGCTTTATTTACGAGAAGAAACGGCCAATAGCAATGGCACAATCATAACTAAGGTTGTTAAGACTGATGGATTAAATAACCAATAAAGAACACCTAGAGAAAATATTAACATCCAGAATTCATTTTTATATAAAAATTTCATTATTTTTTAATTATATTAATTCAAATTATTTTCTACTAATACTTTTTTTACAGTTTCACCCATTACAGAAGGGTTTTTGGAAATTGTAACTCCACACTCTTTAAGAAGTTCTACTTTTTCAATTGCGCTTTCACCATAAGCAGAAACAATTGCGCCAGCATGCCCCATCACACGACCTTTAGGGGCAGTTAGTCCTGCTATATACGCAATTACTGGTTTACTCATATTTTCTTTAGCAAATTGTCCAGCTTCAACTTCTTGTGGGCCACCTATTTCACCTATCATTAAAACTGCAATAGTTTCATCATCATTTTCAAACTTTTCAATTATATCTCTAAAAGAACTTCCATTTATTGGATCACCTCCTATACCTACACTTGTTGAAACACCAATTTCCAAATCTTTAAGTTGTTGTGCAGCTTCATATCCCAAAGTGCCAGATCTACTAACTATTCCTATTTTACCTTCTTTGTAAATGTGACCAGGCATAATACCTAACATAGATTTACCAGGGCTAATTATTCCTGCACAATTCGGACCTACTAATCCCATTTTTTTATCTTTTGGATATCTTCTCATATATCTTTTTATTTTAACCATATCATGAGAAGGAATACCGTCAGTAATAGCCACACATGTTTTAATACCTGCATCAGCAGCTTCCATTGCTGAATCTGCTGCAAAGGCTGGTGGGACAAATAAAATTGATGTTGATGCACCTGTTTGATCTACAGCCTCTTTAACAGTATTAAAAACAGGAAGTTTTAAATGAGTCATACTACCCTTACCAGGTGTTACCCCGCCAACAACGTTAGAACCATACTTAATCATTTCTTCAGCATGAAAACTTCCAATTTTTCCGGTGAAACCTTGGACTAAAATCTTTGTATTTTTATGAATGATTATAGACATGATTATCCAAGAGCCTTCACCGCTTTATTTGCTGCATCTTCTAAAGTTGATGCTTCAATGTAATTAATATTGCTTTTTTTAAGTATTTCATTTCCCTTTTCGACGTTAGTTCCAGCTAAACGTATAACTAAAGGATGTTTAATTTCAATTTTTGATAAAGCTTGAACAATTCCTTCTGCAACCCAATCACATCTGTTAATTCCTGCAAAAATATTAACTAATATTACCTTAACTTTTGTGTCCATAGAGATTAATTTAAAAGCTTTAACTATTTTTTCAGGTGTTGCACCTCCGCCAACATCTAAAAAATTTGCAGGTTCACCACCAGCAAGTTTTATCATATCCATTGAAGCCATAGCTAAGCCTGCTCCATTAATAATATTACCAATATTCCCATCTAAGCTTACATAATTCATTCCTCTGTCAGAAGCATAAACTTCATTTGAATTTTCTTGTGTTTTATCTCTAAGTTCTGAAATTTCGTCTCTTCTAAACATTGCATTATTATCAAAACTCATTTTACAATCTAATGCTAATATTTCATCTTGGTGTGATACAACTAATGGGTTGACTTCAACCATTGTTGCATCAAGCTCACTAAAAGCTTTATAACAACCAATAATTGTATTTGCAGCTCTTGATATCAATTTGGATTCAATTCCTAAACCAAAAGCTATTTCTCTTGCTTGAAATTGTTGAATACCAACTGCCACTTCTATTTTAGATCGTATAATTGTTTCAGGTTTTTCTTTTGAAATTTCTTCGACACTCATTCCACCTTCTGTTGAGGCCACAACCATTATA
>CABYBP010000048.1 GCA_902517315.1 uncultured Alphaproteobacteria bacterium | reverse complement strand
ATCCATGTGATTTCTTTACCTAAAACTTTATAATTCATTTGTTTATTTTGAATATAAATATTATTTAAATCAGTAATTTCTAATTCTCCTCTTTTGGAATATTTTAATTTTTTTATGTATTTTAATATATTATTATTGTAAAAATAAATTCCAGTGACAGCATAATTTGAAATTTTATTTTTTGGTTTTTCAATAATCCTATCCAATTTCTTAGAATTATTTTTAAATACAGCGACACCATAAGAATTTGCATTATTGACTTCTTTTAAAAAAATTGTTGCATTATTAGTATTGTTATTTGCTCTATGCAATAAATTCTCTATATCCTTACCAAATAGAAAATTATCACCTAAAACTAATGCGACAGGACTATTACCAATAAATTTTTTTGAGATTTTAATTGCATGAGCAATACCTTTAGGTTCTTTTTGAATTTTATAAAAAATCTTAATTCCAAATTTAGAGCCGTTCCCAAGAAGTACTTTATAAGAGTTTATATCCCTGGATGTTGAAATTAATTGTATTGTTTTAATATTTGCATAAAATAACAATGATAAAGAATAGAATATCATTGGCTTATCATAGATTGGTAAAAGATGCTTTGATATTGCTTTTGTAACAGGATATAACCTCGTCCCATAACCTCCTGCTAAAATTATTCCTTTTCTATTTTTCATTTTATTCATTCATTTTGTTTATAATTATAGTTAATTGATTAATCCATTTTTTTTGTTTTAATTTATATATTTTCAGAATTTTATTAGTGCTTAAAGTAGAATTCTTTGGTCTATTTGCTAATAAATTCAAATCTGATAGATTTATTTTATTTATTTTTCGTTTAGATTTTATTTTATTTAAGATTATTTTGGAGAATTCGAATCTACTCACACAAGGCTTCCCAACATAATGAAAGATACCTGTTTTAAATTTATTTAATTTATATTTTTTTATAATATTAACACATACATCAGCTAAATGTGAAGCAGGTGTTGGACAGCCCACTTCATCAATTGTTACATTTAGATCACCTTTTTCTGAGTTGTTAATAATTTTTGATACAAAATTATTTTTCTTTTCAGAAAATACCCATGAAGTTCTAATTATATTGTAATTACATTTTGATTTAATAATATAATTTTCTCCTATTAATTTTGTTTTACCATACCAATTTAGAGGATTAACCGAATCATTAGTATTATATTTTTTTTGTCTGAAGCCATCGAAAACATAATCAGTAGAAAAGTGAATCAAAGGAATTTTCATTTTTACGCAAGTTTTAGCAATTTCTCTCGGAGCTAGAGCATTTATTATTAATGCTTCATCCTTATTAATCTCAGCTTTATCAACAAAATTATAAGATGAGGTATTTATTATAAAATCTGGATTAATACTTTTAATTTTTTTTGAAATTTTTTTATAATTTAATAAATTAAAATCTTTTTTTCCTAAACTCTTTACTTTTAATTTTTTATTTATTTCTGAAGCTACTTGACCATGCTTACCAAAAACTAAAATATTCATAATTAAGGTAATTTTAATTTTTTAGTATTTTTTTTAAGCCAATCAATATTGTTTAGATACCAGTCAACTGTTTGCTCTAAACCATTTTTTAGAGAAATTTTAGGTTTCCAGTTAATTGTCTTTTGTATCTTATTTATATTAATGTCATATTTGAAATCATGTCCTGGTCTGTCTTTTACAAAATTAATACATGATTGGTATTTTTTTTTAGCTTTGATCTTTTTATCTAATAATCGGCATATATATTTTACGATATCTAAATTTTTCATTGTTTCATTAGAACCGATATTATATGTTTCACCAAATTTTCCTGATTTGCTCAATTTGATTAGAGCATCAATGTGATCTTCAACATGTATCCAGTTTCTTATATTATTTCCTTTCCCATAAATTGGAATTTTTTCAAAATTAATAGCTTTATTTATTGTCAATGGTATTAATTTTTCTGGATATTGATATGGGCCATAATTATTAGAGCAATGTGTAATCATTACAGGAAGATTGTATGTTTTAAACCAAGAGTATACTAGATGATCACTTGAAGCTTTGGAAGCAGAGTAAGGGCTATTTGGGCTATATCTACTTCTTTCATTGAATTTGTACTTTCCTCTAATACTTCCATAAACCTCATCTGTAGAAACATGTACTAGCTTTAATTTTTTCTTATTATTAGAATTAATATATTCTCTTATGGATTCTAAAATATTAAAAGTTCCAATAATGTTTGAATAAATAAAATTTTTTGGGCTTAAAATAGACCGATCAACATGACTTTCTGCAGCTAAATGAAATATTATTTCAGGCTTATAATGATATATTAATTCTTTTATTTTATTTTTATTATTTAGATTAAATTTTAAAAACAAATAATTCTTTTTTTTATTACCAAATTCAGTTTTTATAGATGGATAAAGAAGAGCGTCAATATTAATAACTCTGTAATTTAAATTTAAAAGTTTAAATATCAAATTTGTGCCAATGAATCCGCATCCACCAGTAACCAATACTGTTTTATAATATTTCATACAAGATTATAAAAATATGGCGCATTCTTATCTTTTTTTGATATTGTAATTCTTTTTCTGTCAATTCCCCAATCTATATTTATTTTTGGATCAGAAAAGTTAACATTTATTTCGTCATTTTTTGAGTAATAACTTGAGCAAAAATAATTAACTAATGTATTTTTTTCAAGTGTTAAAAAACCATGCAGAAAACCAGCTGGTATGAATAATTGTAATGCATTATTTTCAGATAATTCGATTTTATAATGTTTAAGAAAAGTTGGTGACTGTTTTCTTATGTCTACTGCGATGTCTAATATTTTTCCCTTTAAACATCTAACGAGTTTTGCTTGTTTTGATTTACCTAATTGTGCATGCATACCTCTTAAAGTATATTTATTCTTTGAAAATGAAATATTTTCTTGCACTAATTGAGTTTTAATAATCTTTTCTAGTTGGTTTTTTTTTAACAATTCAATAAAGTAACCTCTATCATCAAAAATTATTTTATTTTTAATTTTTATTAAACCTTCAATATTTGTGTTAGAAA
>CABYBP010000047.1 GCA_902517315.1 uncultured Alphaproteobacteria bacterium | reverse complement strand
TATTGGATTTATATATTTCATACAAAATATTATGAACATCAAGTCTTATTTTTTCACCGCTTATCATTATCTTATATTATTTATTTTAATTAATTATATAATAAATAACAAAATTAAAATATATTGAGGTATGAGAGGTAATCTTGAAACAATTGTTGGAGCAATGTTTGCTGGAAAAACCAGTGAACTTCTTAAAAGAATTCTATGGGCTAAACATCAAAACAAAAAAATAATAGTTATTAAACCAAGTGTCGATAATAGATATTCTAACGAAAAAATTATAACTCATAATAATTTAAGTCATGAATGCCATTCCATGACAAATTGGGAAACAACATTAAAAAAATATATATTTGAAAAAGGTAAAGTTGATATGGTTTTTTTAGACGAAATTCAATTTATGGACACAGATGACACACTTAACAATGTAGAAAGTATTTTGAATAATGGCATAGATGTAGTTTGTGCTGGGCTTGATCAAGATTCCAGAGGTAAACCCTGGGAAACATCTTCAATGCTTTTAGGACTATCTGATAAAATTTTAAAAATTTATGGTTTTTGCAATGTTTGTGGCCTAGAAGCAACTAAGACATTTAGAAAAACTGAAGGCGGTGATAGAACTCAAGTTGGTGCTGCAAATATTTATGAACCAAGGTGTTTGAAGCACTGGGAGCCTAGATAGAAACTATCTATTTTTTCTGTTTTCAATTAAATTATCTACTACTGATGGATCGGCTAAAGTTGATGTATCTCCTAAATTTTCAAAATCATTTGAGGCAATTTTTCTTAAAATTCTTCTCATAATTTTTCCTGATCTTGTTTTAGGTAATCCTGCTGTAATATGTATAAAGTCAGGCGTAGCAATTGGTCCAATTTTTTCCCTAATTGTTTTCTTTAAATCTTTAACTAAATCTTCTGATGAAACTATACCTGCTTTAAGTGATACATAGCAATATAAACCATTACCTTTTACATCATGTGGATACCCCACAACTGCAGCTTCGGAAACATCTTTATGTGAAACAAAAGCGCTTTCTATTTCAGCTGTACCTAGATTGTGACCAGATACAATTATAACATCATCTACTCTTCCTGTTATCCAATAATATCCATCATTATCCCTTTTGCACCCATCACCTGTAAAATATTTTCCATCAAATTGAGAAAAATAAGTATCAATAAATCTTTTATGATCTCCATAAACAGTTCGCATTTGACCAGGCCATGAACGCTTCAAACATAACATTCCTTCACATTCGCCTTCTAATTCATTCCCATCTTTATCAACAATACATGGTTCGATTCCATAAAAAGGTTTTGATGCAGAACCTGGTTTTAATTTTATAGCACCAGTCTGAGGTGATATTAGTATTCCACCTGTCTCAGTTTGCCACCATGTATCTACAATTGGACATTTTGAATTACCTGGTACTTCAAAGTACCACTTCCATGCTTCTGGATTAATAGGTTCGCCAACCGTTCCTAAAAGTTTTAACGACGATCTGCTAGTTTTTGTAACATAATCATCACCTTCTCTCATTAAGGCTCTAATTGCAGTAGGCGCTGTGTAAAATATATTTACTTTATGTTTATCAACTATTTGCCAAAATCTTGAGAAGTCAGGGTAATTAGGGACACCCTCGAACATCAAGGTTGTAGCACCATTAGCTAAAGGTCCATAAATTATATAACTGTGACCAGTAATCCAACCTATATCTGCCGTACACCAATATATATCTTCATTATTATAATTAAAAATATATTCATGTGTCATTGAAGCATAAACTATATATCCACCTGATGTATGCATAACACCTTTTGGTTTACCAGTTGATCCTGAGGTATACAAAATAAACAAAGGATCTTCTGCATTTAAAACTTCTGGCTCACAAATGCTATCAACTTCTTTTCTGACATCATCATAAAAAAAATCTCTATCTTTTTTTAATTCTATTTCTTTATTTGTTCTCTTAACAACTAAACATTTTTTAACGTCAGGGCATGATTCCAGAGCTTTATCTGTAGTTAATTTCAAAGGAATAGTTTTACCACCTCTAATTCCTTCATCTGCTGTTACAACATATTCAGATTTACAATCCCTAATCCTACCAGCTATAGACTCAGCAGAAAAACCACCAAAAATGATTGAGTGTACAGCACCAATTCTTGCACAAGCTAACATAATATAAGCTAGCTCAGGTATCATCGTTAAGTATATTGTTACTCGATCACCTTTTTTTACTCCGATTTTTTTTAGTACATTTGCTGCTTTTGATACATTTATTAGAAGGTCTCTGTAGGTTATTTTCTTTGTTTCATTTGTATCATCACCTTCCCAAATTATAGCAATTTTATCTGGATTATTTTCAGCATGCCTATCTATACAATTATAAGATACATTAAGATTGCCGTCTTCAAACCATTTAATACTAACATCATCTTTAGAGTATTTTATATTTTTTATTTTTGTAAATTTTTTAATCCAATCGACTCTTTGTGCTTGATCTGCCCAAAATTCATCATTTTTTTGAAGAGAGTTATCATACATCGAAGAATATTTTTCTTCATTAACCTTTGCATGTTCAAGCCACTCTTTTTTAATTTCCATAGATAGAGATTAATTCTAATTTATTTAAATATCAACAAGTAATTATTTTTTAAGCTAATTTGACATTTTAATTATTATATCCCATTCAGTTTTTTTTAAAGGCATTACGGAGAGTCTACTTTGTTTAACAAGTGCAATATCTTGTAATTTACTATTTTCTTTTATTTGATCAAGAGAGACTGGGTTTTTTAATTTTTTTGTTGCTTTAACATCAACTACAACAAAACGGCCTGTTTTATCAGTAGGATCTTGATAATATTCTTTTACTATTTTAACAATACCAACAATACTTCTTTCTGTAACTGAGTGATAAAAAAAACATAAATCGTTTTTTTTCATCTCTTTAATATTATTTCTGGCTTGATAATTTCGGACACCATCCCACATAGATGCACCTTCTTTGACTTGATTATCCCAAGACCATTTATCAGGTTCAGATTTCAACAACCAGTATTTCATTTTAATATTTCTTTAGTTTAAATTTTTTACAAGATTAATTTTATAATACACTTCTTACTTTTAATCTAGG
>CABYBP010000046.1 GCA_902517315.1 uncultured Alphaproteobacteria bacterium | reverse complement strand
ATATTTTCTAAAAAGTATTTTGAGGGTCCTAATATTTTCATAAAAAAAAGCGGTCTATTAGACCGCTTTTAAATTAGTTTATATTTAATTTACATAGAAATATCTCTGCCAAACCACTCTTTAGTTATTTCAGCAGTAGTTCCATCTTTAGACATTTCTGAAATAGCAGCATTCCACATTTCTAAGATTTCTGTATCTTCTTTTCTAACAGCTCCACCAACACCGTCACCGAAGACTCCACCAGAAAAAGTTGGACCAGTAAATGCAACATCAACACCACCATCAGATTCCATAAAATCAATAATTGATCCTACATCAGCTAAAACTGCGTCACATCTTCCAGCAGCTAAATCTAAATTATGATCATCAACTGCTTGATATAGTTTAACATCAACAGCACCAGACATGTGTTTTTCTAAAAAATTTTGGTGAATTGTTGAAGATTGAACACAGACAGTCTTACCATCCATTGCAGCAATTAATTGACCTATTGCAGCCTGTTCCTTCCCACCAGCATTATTAAGATTAACTTTAGCCATACCTGCAATATTTAAATTTGCTAAACCGCTATTTTTTAAAACAGCAAATCTTGCACCATCAGTCATATATCCATTAGTAAAATTAACTTTTTCTTTTCTTTCCTCAGTAATTGACATTCCGGCAATAATAATGTCATATTTACCTTGAAGAAGAGCAGGTATTATACCATCCCAATCCTGAGTTACCCATTCACAAGTGATCCCCATTCGCTTACAAGCTTCGTTACCAAAATCTATTTCAGCACCTTCTAGTTCACCTGCAGAATTAAGATTATTCCAGGGTGGGTATGCACCCTCTGTACCAATTCTAATTGTTTGTGAATTTGCAATTGAAGCAACTCCAAAAACACCAATTGATAATAAATACATTAATATTTTTTTCACGTTTCCTCCTTGAAGAAGTATTTCTAAATTATAGTAGAACCATATAAGCTAAATAAAAAAAAACAAAATAAATTGTTCAGACTCTCTTTGCTCTGATCTTAATTAAGACGAAAAACAAGCCAATTATTACCAATACAAAAGGAAAACTCCAAAGAAAGATATTATTGTAATTTATTAATGGCCTAAAAAGAATGTATTCTCCGTATCTTTCAACCAAAAATCTTTTAATATCTTGCTCACTTTCCCCTTCTTGCAACCTGAGTTTAACTATTTGTTTTATATCATTTGAGAATTCAGCATCTGAATCATAAATACTTTGGTTTTGACAAGTCATACATCTTAACTCCAAGGTTAAGTTTTTTATCCTTTCATCAAGGTTTTGAACTGCATATATTTTGAAAGTAAAAAACATTGAACTTATAATTGTTAAATGTAAAATTCTATAAAAGTGGTTCAATTTCATTTTTTAAAATATCTTTCGTTATAGGGCCCATAAATTTATAGATAATTTTACCGTCCTCAATTAAATATGTTTCGGGCAGACCAAAAACACCAAATTCTAAAGCAATTAATCCATCAGAGTCTACACCTACAAAATCATATGGATTTCCATCATCATTTAAATACTTTTTAGCATCTAAAGTTGGGTCTTTGTGATTAAATCCCAACAAATACAGTTCTGGGTATTTTTTACCTATTTCAAAAAAAAGCGGATGCTCAATTTTACAAGGACTACACCATGAAGCAAAAAAATTAATTAAAGTCTTTTTATTTTTTATATCTTTAGTTTTAATTATTTCCTTTGAATTGTACAAAGAACTACTTTCAAAAATAGGAACATCTTTATTCAAAAGCGCACTTGGAGGTTTATTTGGATCTTTACCACTCAATAAATATAGTAGTGAAAAAATACATATTATTAATAGTATTATTAATGGTATTAAAAAAATTATCCTATTCATCTTCTTGTAACTGCAATTAAACCTGAATACATCATTATTATTATTCCTAACCATATAAAACTTACTAATGGATTAATTAAAACCTTTACAAACCATTCATCGTTTTTTTGATCACCAAGAATAAAATATATATCTCTATTCCATTGATGTAAAATACCAGCTTCAGATGTAATCATCTTAGATACCGGGTAATAATTTTTCCCAGCCTCTATTTTTTTTGATTGATTTTTTTCAATATCAAATAAAAATTTACCTCTTAAAGCTTGAAAATTGATTTTATTAGTAGTCTCTATTTTTTCAAACAAAACCATTTTACCATTTACTTTAAATTCATCTCCCTCATTAAGATTAAAATCTAACTCATTTTGAAAAACACTAGAGCAAGTGATACCAATTATAGCAATACCAACTCCTATATGTGCAATGTGAGGATTTATTATTTGTAAAAACTTAATATTAAATTTAAGTTTATATGAAGAAAATATTGCAATAATTGAGGCCAATATTATCCAAAAACCTAAGAGCAGTCCGATAAAACCCCAAGTATTAAAATCTAATAAATACGATTGAATTAAAACTACTATGCTTATTAAAATAAACCCTAATACGTATTTTTTTGAATCTTTAATTTTATTTGTTTGCCAAGATAAAATTGGTGCAATGCTCATCAATAAAAAACCAGGGATCATTATAGGAATTACCGTTGAATTAAAATATGGTCCCCCAACTGATATTCTTTTGTTATACAAGACTTCAATTATAATTGGATATATAGTTCCCAAGAGAATAGTTAAGGTTGCTATAATCATTAAAATGTTATTTATTACAAGAGCTGAAACCTTATTAATAAACAAAAAGTTTAATGAATTCGATTTTTTAGGTTCTTTTAATAAGAAAACTAAAAAGCCAAATCCAGTTACAATAAAAAAAATTAGTAATATAAATATTCCCCTAGAAGCATCTGCTGCGAACGAATGTACGCTTGTTAAGATTCCAGATCTTACCAAAAATGTTCCAAACACACTTAATGAAAAGCATAGAATTGATAAAAAAACTATCCACTTTTTAATAGCCTGCTCACCTCTTACCATCATGAGAGAATGAACTAATGCAAGTCCAGCAATCCAAGGCATCAGTGATATATTTTCGACTGGATCCCAAAACCACCAACCACCCCAACCTAGTTCATAATACGCCCAATACGAACCAAGAGCTATTCCTCCTGTTAATAAGGTCCAACTAATTAATGACCATTTTTTTGCAACATATAGCCATTCATTATCTGTATTTTGAAATAAACCAGCAATTGCTATGCTGAATACAATGGAATACCCGACATAACCCGCATATAAAATTGGAGGATGAACAGCTAATCCAGG
>CABYBP010000045.1 GCA_902517315.1 uncultured Alphaproteobacteria bacterium | reverse complement strand
ATTTTTTTCGTAAGATTTCTGATCCATTTATAAAAATAATTCCTTTTTTAATTTCTATTTTGTCACCTGGTAGACCAATTACTCTCTTTATATAATCGGTTCTATTATTTTCAGGAGTTTTAAAAACTACTACGTCCCCTCTTTCTGGTATATTTGAAAATATTTTTCTAGGTATCAAAGGTATTGAAAAAGGAAGAGAATGTTTAGAAAAACCATATGAATATTTTGAAACAAAAATAAAATCCCCTACAAGAAGATTGGGTTTCATTGATCCTGAAGGTATATTGAAAGGCTCAAAAATAAATGACCTAATTAATAAAGCGATAAAAATTGCTAAGATTATTGATTTTAAATTACCAAAAAAACTATTATTTTTTGTTTTAAACATAGATAGTCACATTTGCTATTGCATAATATATTTCATCAGAAAGTGATACTTCGATTTTTGAATTTGATTCCTTCTTAATATTTTTAAAAATTTTTTTTGCTTTACCATGAAGTTTGATGAATGGTTTGCCATATTGATTATTAAAAACCTCAATATCCTTCCAAAATACACCTTTAGCTAAGCCTGTACCTAAAGCCTTTGCACACGCTTCTTTGGCAGCATATCTTTTAGCGTATGACTCTACTGATTTTAATCTTTTTTCTGATCTTTCTATTTCAGAAATACTAAAACATCTTTTTTTAAATCTATTTCCATATTTATCAATGACTCTTCTTATTCTATTAATATCAATAATATCTATACCATTTCTATAAATCATATTTACCCTTTTAATCTCTCTAAAGAAGATACTTCTTTTTCCATTCTTAATGCCGCAATAATATTTTGTAAATGATTAGCGTCTCTGACTTCAATGTCTATTATAATCTCAAAAAAATCAGGTTTTCTAACTGAAAAAAGTATATTTGAAATATTGCCATTATTTTTTGCAATAACTGTAGTAACCTTTCCAAGACTTCCAGGTTTATTAAACAAAACAACCACAATTCTAGCATTTGATACTGTTTCTAAATTGTTTTGATTGTCCCAAGATAAATTTAACCATCTATCAGGTGCATCTTGGTATGAAGTGAGTGTGTCACAGTCTAATGTATGAACAGCAACACCGATTCCTGCTGTTACAATACCTACTATGCTGTCACCTATTAAAGGGGAACAACAGCCAGCTAGATGATAGGACATTCCGGCAGTTAATCCTTTTAATTTTATTGGATTTTGAGTATTTACATTAAATTTAGAAACTGGAATATAGTCATACTCAGGATAAATTTTTTTAATTACTGAAAGTGCTGTAATTTCTCCTGAACCTATTAAAGCGTACAAATCATCTATTGATTTAAAATTAAAATCATAAAGTATTTTTTGTTCAATATTTTTATTAAATTCATAATTTTCTTTTTGAAAATAATTTATTAGTATTTCTCTACCAAAAATTATGTGTTCCTCTTTCTTCTTAAATCTAGAAAATCTTCTTAATTGAGATTTAACTTTTGTTGTTACTGCAAATCTTTGCCACAAAGGTGATGGTTGTGATGATTCTGAAGTAATTATTTCTATCTGATCACCATTTTTTAAAATTGTTTTTAAAGGTTGTAATTTGTCATTAATTTTTGCAGCTACACATTTATCACCTATTTGACTATGTATTGCATAAGCAAAATCTACAGGGGTAGCATTTTTAGGTAATTCAATAAGATCTCCTTTTGGTGTAAATACAAAAATATCATTCTGAAATACTTTCAATTTTGAATTTTGAATTAAATCATCTTGAGATACTGAAGAATTCATTGAATCTACTAAATCATAAACCCACTTATATTCCTTAGCATCTTTTTCTTTTATTTTTTTTGGGTCTTTGTATTTCCAATGTGATGCAACACCAAAATCAGCAATTTGGTCCATAATGTTTGATCGAAATTGAATTTCGATTTTTTTATTTTTAGGGCCCATTACTGAAGTATGAAGTGCTCTATATCCATTTGATTTGGGTGATGATATAAAATCTTTAAATCTTCCTTGGATATATGGGTATTTTCTATGAATAATACCTAAGCATCTATAACATTCCCTTGTTGAGTTGGTTATAACTCTAAAAGCCATGATATCTGACAGTTGCTCAAAAGAAATATTTTTATTTTTAATTTTGTTCCATATTGAATAAGGAGATTTGATTCTACCTTCTATCTTACAAAATAAATCTTCTTGAAAAAAAATATTTTTTAATTCATATCTAATTTCATCGACAATATTATCATCTTTAGATTTTAGATATTCTAGTCTCTCAATAATTGTTTTTTTTGCATCAGGATTTACGATTTCAAATGATAAATCTTGTAGCTCATCTTGCCATTCCTTCATACCTAATCTTTGAGCTAAAGGGGCAAAAACTTCTAGAGTTTCCAAAGCAATTTTAGTTTTTTTATTTTCATCTTTGATAAATTGAATCGTTCTCATATTATGCAATCTATCAGCTAATTTTACTAAAATTACCCTTAAATCTTTTGTTGTAGCTAGTATTAATTTTTTATAATTTTCTCCAAATTTTTGATTTTTTACTTTTAACGAATATTTATTTATTTTTGTAAGTCCATCGACTAGCTCTACTATTTGGCTTCCAAAATTTCTATTAATTTCATGTATATCTAAATTTGTATCTTCTAAAGTATCGTGTAATAATCCTGCAACAATAGAATCGGCATCTAATTTAATTGAAGTTAAAATTTTTGCAACTTCTAGAGGATGCGTGATAAATGGATCTCCTGACTTTCTAAGCTGATTGCTATGTGCTTCTTCGCTTAATTTTAAAGCTTGCCTTACTTTTTCTTTTTCTTCTATACTAAGGTAGGAGGTAATTAATTCTATTTCCTTTTGAATTTGTTCAATCATAAATAATTTTAAAATTATTTATTAAAAGTGTAATTTATATTTATAAATCTTGAACCTTATCTTCATCTGATAAGTTGGGTATATTTTCTTGAGTAGTTTCAATGTTTTTTTCTTTAATAAATTGATCATTATTTTCATGATCGGATTGCAATTCACTTATAGGATATTCATCATTAATATTAACTTCGTCAATATTTTTATCAAGCGATGCATCTTCGTAGGAAACATTTTCATCACTTTGATCTTCTAATTCATTTAAATCCTCATCTTCACCAAAAGTAATTGTTTGATACTCTTCAATTAAATCATTTTTTAATTTTTCTGATGAAAGAGTTTCTTCAGCTATCTCCCTTAAAGCAATAACTGTATTCTTGTCATTATCTATTTCTACAGTTGGCTTTTCTCCAGCATGTAAT
>CABYBP010000044.1 GCA_902517315.1 uncultured Alphaproteobacteria bacterium | reverse complement strand
GTTTTTTTATTTCGTAAAATTGTTAGTTTGTATTGAACGAATGGTGATTTAATTACTGTAATCATTAAAGATTACATATATAGAAATGTGATTAAGAGCAATGCGGATATTAGCTTATTTTTTAATATTAGTATTTTTGTCTAGCTGTACAACTATTGAGGTTGGAAGAGAAGTTGTTAAGGTTGGTGCAGTTGTAAAAGATAAAGTTGAAGAAACAATTATAAAAAAGGAACCAAAAATTATTGAAGACAAAACTATCGTTGAAGAACAACAAATTATAACTGAGGAAAAAGAGGAGGAAAAAACTATTGTTAACGAACAGCAAAAAGTCTCTCAAATAAATTTTATTGGAAAGCAACTATCAGAAATTACACAAGAATTAGGTGAACCAAATCTAGCTCGCTCAGATGGATCAATTCATATGATGCGTTATGACAGTCATTCATGTAGATTATTTATATTTTTTAATCGAACATCAAATATTAAAAGAGTTGAATACTTTGAATTTAGAGATTCTTTTGGAGAGTTATTAAATACGAAACAATCAATAGAAGAATGCTACGAAGAATATGACTTTGCTAGCTAATTTCGACAAGTAAATCTTTTGTATCGACATTATCACCAGAGGAAACATTAATAGATTTGATTGTTCCACTTTTATCTGCATTTATAGTGGTTTCCATTTTCATTGCTTCAATTACTAGTAATTTATCACCCTTGATTACTTTATTATCAGACTGAACAAATATTTTTGCAACTTGACCGGGTAATGGTGAGCCTACATGATCTGTGTTATTATCCTCTGCTTTTGCTCTTTGTGTAATGTTTTTTGAAAATTCCTTGTTTTCAATATCAATTGTTCGTGGCTGTCCGTTTATCTCAAAAAATACAGAACACTTACCATTGCTATTTACATCGCTCTTAGCAAGATATCGCAAGATAAGATTTTTTCCCTTATCGATTTCTATTGTGTATTCTTTATCTTGCTGAGGACCATAAAAAAATAATTCAGTAGAAAAGATTGAAGTATCACTAAATTCTTTAAAGTGATCAATATAATCTTTAAATACTTTTGGATACATCAAGTAAGAAGCAAGATGCTTTTGATTAGCTTTCATGCCAATTTCATTTTCTAAGTTTTTAATTTCTTTATCTAAATCTACAGACTTTAAAACCTCTCCTGGTCTTTTTGTTAGAGGTTTCATATTTCCAAGAACCTTTTTTTGTAATTCTTTTGGAAACCCGCCATGAGGTATACCAATTTCACCCTTAAAAAATTCAATAACAGATGCCGGAAAAGAAATTTCTTTTTTTGGATCTAAAATATCTTCTTTAGTTAAATCATTAGCAATCATATATAAGGCCATATCACCAACAATCTTTGAAGATGGTGTTACCTTAACAATATCACCAAAAATTTGATTTACTTCTGCATATTTATTGGCAACCATTCCCCATTTATCAGTTGTAATACCTAAGGATCTAGCTTGCTCTTTTAAGTTTGTGAACTGTCCACCAGGCATTTGGTGAAGATAGACGTCTGAACTTCCACCTTTAAAATCAGTTTCAAATGCGTGGTAATTTTGACGAACTTGCTCCCAGTATAATGAGAGTGTGCGAATTGCTTCTTCATCTAATTTAGGATCTTGATGGTTTTGTTTCATTATTGATACAATGGAGCCAAGAGCAGGTTGAGATGTTAAACCACTCATTGAATCAATTGCAAGATCAACGATGTCTACTTTTTCATCTATAGCAGCAAGTACTGATGCGGAGGAAGTACCAGAGGTATCATGTGTGTGGAAATGAATTGGCAAATCAGTTGTCTGCTTTATTTCTTTAACCAACATTTTAATCGCATTAGGTTTTGCCAATCCTGCCATATCTTTTATAGCAATAATATTAGCACCTGTTTTTTCTAAACCTTTAACAAGTTCTAAATAATACTTTAATGTATATTTTTTCTCATTTGGATCAGTAACATCATTTGTATAACAAATTGTTCCTTCACAGATTTTATTTTGATTTCGAACTTCATCTATAGCAACACGCATATTATCAATTAGGTTCAAAGAATCAAAAACTCGAAATACATCAATTCCTGCTTCAGCTGACTGTTGAATAAAATGTTTAACAACGTTGTCTGGATAATTTTTATAACCAACAGCATTTGATCCTCTAAAAAGCATTTGTTTAAGTAGGTTTGGCGCTCTACTATTTAGTCTTGCTAATCGATCCCAAGGATCCTCTTTTAAGAATCTCATTGATGTATCAAAGGTTGCTCCTCCCCAGCACTCCAATGAGAATAAGTTACTTAGATACTCATTATAATATTCCGCAATGTTAACAATATCATCTGTACGCATTCTTGTTGCGAGAAGTGATTGGTGCGCATCACGCATCGTAGTATCAGTAATTAAAGTATAAGGTGTTTCTTTTATTTTTTTTGCAAATTTTTCCGACCCTAATTTTTTTAAATCATCAACATAATTATTTGTTTCTTTTTTATTGTTTGAAAGAGGGATTTGAACTTCGACAGTTGAACTATCATTAACTCTTCCGCTAATATCTGGGTGGCCATTAACTATAATATTTCCGAGATAGGAAACTATTTTTGATGCTCTATCTTTTTGTGGATTGTAATCGTATAGTTCTTTTTTTGTATCAACAAAATTTGTATTATAATTACCTTCAAGAAAATCCTTATTGTTAATAAGTGATTCAAGAAATACTAAATTTGTTTTAACGCCCCTAATTCTAAATTCTCTTAAAGCTCTATCCATTCTTTTAATACAATCTTCTTGATGAGTGGCCCATGTTGTAACTTTCACTAATAAAGAGTCGTAGTAAGGTGTAATAATTGAACCTGAAGAAGCGTTAGCAGCATCTAATCTAACTCCAAAGCCTGCCGCTGATCTATAAGTCATTATTTTCCCGTAATCAGGCATAAAATTATTAAGTGGATCTTCAGTAGTAACTCTACATTGGATTGCATATCCATTTAACTTAATATCTTCTTGTTTTGGAAGTGCAGGATGGCTTCCAATTTTTTCACCTTCAGCAATTTTGATTTGAGCTTTTACTATATCAATACCTGTTACTTCTTCAGTAACAGTATGCTCTACTTGAATTCTTGGATTAACTTCAATGAAATAAAATTGCCCAGATTTTTTATCAAATAAAAATTCAACTGTACCAGCACCAAAGTAATTAACTTGTTTTGCAATTTTTATTGCAGCATTACAAATTGCCTCTCGTGTCTCATCTTTAAGAAAATGTGCAGGTGCTCTTTCAATAATTTTTTGATGTCTTCTTTGAAGAGAACAATCTCTTTCAAAA
>CABYBP010000043.1 GCA_902517315.1 uncultured Alphaproteobacteria bacterium | reverse complement strand
ATCATCATTAATCTTTGGTAATCTATAATCTTCATCTTTATTTTTTAATACACTCATATTCATAGATGCATCTTTAGGTGAGCCACCTATTCCATACGAATAACTTGCTTTTTGCCTTTTATATTCTAAGCCAACTGTTGCGTTAGTGTATTTTATTTTTAGATCTGAATTATTTTCGGCTACCTCTTTCCATATTTCATGGATACCGCGTAAAATTTCAATTTTTTCATTAAGAATTTTTTCATCAATTTTTTTATTTTGTAACCACCAGTCTTTAATATAGTTACAAGTTCCCTCAAAATTTTCTTGTCTTTTTGAAGTTGTTTTTTTAACTGTAACAGCAGTAGCTGACGAAGTTTTTAAAACATTGTCTAAATCATCACTATTTTCATAATCAATTTTTTTATCTACTAAGATACTTAGAAAACTTTGAATTTGAATGAAATTTGATCTTAAGTTAGTATCTGCGAAACAGATTCTATAGAGACATTGTTCCCATTTTTCATTTCCATATTCTTTCTGCTTAATACCTTCATATAAATTGTTAAAATTATTATCCTCTTCTTCTTTTTGTTGTGTAATTTCAAATGCTAATGCTTCATTCCATGTTTCTTTTATTTCCGGATTTTCTAAAAGGACTTCATATATTTTCGGGTATGAAACTTGACAACATACTGTAAAAAATAAGAGCATTTTATATTCTAACGAAACTTTGCTATTATTATCTTTCTTTAGCCCATCCAATATATTCATTAGTGATAAATTATTAGTTAATCTTTTTATTGCTCTAGGATTGGTGCCAATAGAATATTCAACTATTTCATTAATTTGACTAGTAGTTTCTTCATCAATCTTATCCTCATCTTTTATAAAATTAATTTCTTTTAATAATGACAATACATAATCACCAGTATTGTATGAAGATACTGGCATTACAAAAGGCAATTGAATGATTTTATCAAAAAACGATCTAAATTCCCTTTCATTTTCTTGTGTAAGTTCACCAAATTTATCTTTCAAGCCCTTGATTACTACTTGGTAATCAATTGCTAAAATAAAAACACAATATGGAAGACTAAAAATGTTTTTTAATAATTCAAGAATTTTAACCGCATCTTTTGGCTCTATTCTATCTAAGTCATCAATATAGAAAACTAATTTGGAGATCTGATTAATATCTTTATTTTCTTTATCATTTATTGTTTCTTCAATAAAGTTTTCAAGTGTATTCTTTAATTCTTTTATTGAATTATCAGCTTTGCTATCAAGAAATTCTTCAACAACTTCTTTACCTGCTATACCAGTTGTGAAACCAGCTGCCATTTTAACTGCACCAGAAAATATTTTCTTACCAGTATTTTTTAGTTTATCAAAATTTTTGTTTTTGGGATTAAGTAGTGAAATTTGATTTGTTATATAATTAACGATACTAATAAGAGCTTCTTCTGGAGTTTTTAAAAGAGAATGTTCCCAAGTATTAACCCACAAGCATTCAATTTTAGTGTTCTTTACATCTCCATCAAGTTCATTCCATAATCTATTCATTAATGAAGTTTTACCACTTCCCCACTCACCTTGAATACCAACGGTCATTGGGGTATCGGTTTTTTCAATAAAAGTTTTTAAAGCATTTGCATAATCATTTATTCCAAGTCTATCATTTTCTTTTTTAGAATAATTTACCGGTTCATCAATTATGCCTGTTTTCATTTTTTCACTTTACCAATGCACTTCAAAATCACCAATAGATCTTGTTCCTCCAGTTATAGTCATTTTAGTAGTGCTAGATTTACCTTTTTCTCTATATGTTAATTTATAATTTTTACCGATACCTTGATGCTTAATACTTAAAATTTCATATTTTCCTGATTTGGATGTTACAGTTGGAACTGTCAGCATATTTTTTGCTTTTACAGCTGCTAATCCTCCAAAAAGAAATGTCCAAAAACCCATTTATATATTTTTTAATTTAAGAACTATTCCAGCTTTATTTATTATTGCCATTCTAGTTGCTCTGCTGGAAGAACCTTTAGTTCTTGTTAAAACTTGTACTTCATCTCCATTAACATTACATGAAAGAACTTCATGTCCTGCACTTGTTATATTAGAAGAATTGCATTTAACTGTTTGTCCACTTCTTAATTTTATGACAATTTGTTTTCCATCCCAATTTGCAAAAGAAATATCAGACATATTTATTTGTAACAAAAAAAATATATTTATACAACTTAAGACTTATTCAAAACCTACTTTTGTTAATTTTATACTTAAAATATAATTAAAAACTATTATTATAAAAAATTGAAAAGGAACAATAATGAATTTAGGAGAGAAATATAAAAAAGCGTGGTTTGATTATATGAGCAATTTAGATCGTGAAACTTTACCAAGTTTGATGGATGAGAAATTTGAGGTTCGATCTCTTACAAAAGGTCCACAAAAAAACTATAGAATCTAAACAAGAAATTCTAGAAAGAATAAGTAGCATAGGTACGTCAATAAAATTAACACCGGAAGTTCACCATTCATCAGATGACTTACTCGTAATAAGCGTATTACAGGAATGGGATACTGGAAAAGGTATAGTTATGTGGTTTGTTAAATTTAGAGATGGTAAAGCGATTCAACAAATTACTGCTAAAGGTGATCCAGCTTAAGTTATAATTAAACTATTATTATTAGATTTTGTCTAATCCTTTTATTTTAACAGCGAGAATACGTGTAAAAGAAGATAAGGTTAAAAGGTGTCTTAATATATAATTTGTGTGGAACTATTTTTTTAAAATATGTAATATTGCATATTTCCCAGATAAGACTGAAGAACTGAGTATTGCATCCTTATATTTTTTTTCAAATTCAATTTGTGGTAATTCTCCAAAGCTTTCTTTTATCTCTATATCTAGAGCATAAGCTTTAATATTGTATATATGCATTCCGTGTGGAGGACATGGTCCATCATAATTTTCTTTGTAATTGCTGTTTTGGCCACTCTTGCCAATACCAATTTTTCCATCTTTCATTTCTGGCAATTCGTTTACGTTAGTGGGGATATCAAATAATACCCAATGAACCCAAATTTTACCTGCCAGGCTCATTGCATCTGGATCATCCATTATTAATACAATTGATTTAGCATTTTCAGGGACATTAGAGATATTTATTGGAATAGATATATTCTCACCACCTCTTTTTTCGCATACATACTTTTTTGGTATACTTTCTCCATCATTAAATGCTGGAGATGTTATTTCTATAGCATTACAGCTAAAAGATAATAATAAAAGTGTTGATAAAAAATATTTAATCATAATTTAACAATTAAACATTTTTTTAAACTAATTTAAAATAAAAATTAATAATAATTTTTAACAAAATTATAATCATTTTAATAATTCTAAAACCAACTAAAAATGTAGTTAAGAGTTGCTCTTATGGGTACTATTTTTTATTATATGAAAATATGTTTATTATCAGATATCTGGTGCTAATTTTCTGTGTCCTTACAGCTTTGTATATCCTAGCAAACGTTATTTTGTTTTAATTCAGATGAGGTTTAACTGTTATGAATTTTTTATTAATCCATGAGTTGATTCCACTTTGTGCATTGTAAATAATAGTA
>CABYBP010000042.1 GCA_902517315.1 uncultured Alphaproteobacteria bacterium | reverse complement strand
CAATTTCAATTGAAGCAACACTCAGTTTTCTTGGCGTTGGTGTTCCTATTACAGAGCCATCCTTAGGATCATTAATTTCAAATGGATTTGATTTTATTTTATCTGGCTCATACTGGATCACTTTTTTTCCTGGCGTAATGTTACTTGCAACTGTTGCCGCCATTAATGTTTTTGGAGATCAACTCAGAACTATCTTAAATCCAAGGCACTCAAAATGAGCTGTACAAATTTTTAATCTCAATGACTAACTTACTAGATATAAAGAAATTAAGTGTATCCTTTCAAACGGAATATGAAACAACATATGCTGTTCAAGATGTTTCTATTACATTAAGTCCAGGAGAAGTATTAGGCATTGTAGGAGAGAGTGGGGCAGGTAAATCTACAATCGGAAATGCTATTGTTAATCTTTTAGAACCACCGGGTGAAATTACAACAGGGGAAGTTTTATTTAAGGGTCAGGATTTAAGAAATCTGGATGATAAACAAATGCGTGATGTCCGAGGGAAAAAAATAGGAATGATTTTTCAAGATCCTCAAACTTCTCTTAATCCATTAATGACAATTGGCGCACAACTCATTGAAACAATAAATAAAACAATTAATCTTTATGGGTCTGAGGCAACGAATAAAGCTATAGAATTATTAGAGTCAGTAGGGATTGATGAGCCTGAAGCAAGGTTGAATTTATACCCTCATCAATTTTCTGGAGGAATGCGTCAGCGCGTTGTGATAGCTTTAGCTCTTGCAGGAAATCCTGATCTTATTATTGCCGATGAGCCAACAACAGCACTAGATGTTTCTATTCAAGCGCAAATTCTTAATCTAATTAAAAAGCTCTGCCAAGAACGTCAAGTAGGGGTAATTATTATTACCCATGATATCGGCGTTATTGCAAATATAACTGACCGAGTAACGGTTATGTTTAATGGTCAAGTTGTTGAGAGCGGTGATGTAAAACAAATATTATCTAATCCCAAACATGATTATACAAAAAGTTTAATCGCAGCTGTGCCGCGCGGTGATAGAAAAGTAGAGCGTTTTAAATCTATTGATTATATCGAGGGAGGTGCACAAACAAAGCGACGCATTAATTTGGATCAACATTGGTTAGGAAAAAAGTTCACCCAACATTTTTCCAATACAGCGATTTCTATCAATGAATTAAATAAGAAATATTCTCTTAAAAAAGCTTTTTTAAAACGCAATCGATCTTATGTACACGCTGTTAAAGATGTATCTCTATCAATTAAAACGGGGGAAAGTTTTGGACTAGTTGGCGAGTCTGGCTCTGGAAAAAGTACTATCGCTAGACTTATTGCAGGACTTGTTAGTACGGATAAGGGAAGTATTAAACTTTTTGATCAAGAAGTGACAAATAAAAACAAAGGTAAAGATGTAATAGCGGCGAGGCGTAATCTACAAATGATATTTCAAGATCCTTATTCTTCGCTAAACGCAAGAATGAGAGTGCAAGATATAGTCTCTGAACCCATCCATTATTATAAAACAGCTTCTACCAACATTGAAATTAGACAAATCGTTCGCGATCTTTTAGATCATGTGGGTCTTGGGTCAAATGCAATGCTAAAGTATCCTCATGAATTCTCTGGTGGTCAACGACAACGAATTTCTATTGCTAGAGCATTAGCATCAAGACCAAAAATTCTTATATGTGATGAACCAACATCTGCCTTAGACGTGTCGGTGCAAGCTCATATTTTAAATTTACTAAAAGATCTTCAAGATGATCTAGGTTTAACAATTCTTTTTATATCACACGATCTTCCTGTTATTCGGCAAATGTGTGACCGCGTTGCTGTCATGCGAAATGGTTCTATTTGTGAAATTGCAACAACAGACAGTTTATTTGAAAAGCCTCAACATGAATACTCAAAACATCTTCTTGAGTTAATGCCCAAAACTGATTTTAATTAAATTTAGTAAATATTTCTTTTCTAATGTATCCAACGTCAGTTGTTTTAAAATGTCTAAAGGGGACGTTCAGATCTTCAATCGCCTTAATAGTCTCATCAGTAATATTCCCGTAAACTTCTATTTCAAATTTATCAGCAATTTCTTGATGCTTTTCGACGTAAGCTTGAACAGGAGGATTGTTAATATGATGAACCATTGCTTCGCTCGTACGATAAACTTCACTCCAGGTAAATTCTAATGGATCTGTTGGATCTTGATCAAAAGTATGGATCAGCATATCTGGTTCTGATGCCTTAACGGCATCATCAGCTTCTTTTGCTATTTTGAGATACTCTTTAACCATACCTTCTTTTACTCGTATTCTCGCTATTAAAATAAAAGGATTAGACATATTATAATATTAATTTCCACCTTCTAACATAATGAATGTTTGAGTTTCAAGATCTACTCCTGCTTCTGTTCTTAATTTTACCATTGAAGGCAAATTGAGCATTTCTTGCATTCGCTCCATAGACTCAACCTGAAGAACTGTATAAATTTCATCTTTATTATCTTTGGGATGTCCATAAGCTAATACAGTAACCCCATATTCTTGTCGTAAACTTTCGTTTTCATCAAACGCTTGTTTCCAATGCTCATAACCTTTAGCTATTTTTGCGTGTGATATGATTTTCATAATTAAACTCCTTATCTTACAATTGAAATTTGTATTCTTTTAAAAACATTTGAGGGGAGTTAATCCCCTCTAATGAAATTTTTATAAAATCTATTTTTTCATTGCATTAAACATACTTAAAGTATCATCATAAGCGATAAACTTTGACAACTTATCATCTTTTACTTCCATATAGTGTCCAAAAATTGTATCCATGCCTTCAGCAGTTGCTTTTGCATTTACAAAAACTTTATCACCTTCGCTGATCATTGATTCTATCGTAACTTTAAAATTGGTCCAGAGTTCAGGAGTTTTCATTAATTGTTTTTGAAAACCCTCTTTATTATGAGTTCCAGAAAATGGATGCTTATCACCTGGATATACCCAAATAAAATCATCATGTACTATATTCATAAAACCTTCCATGTCACCTTTTCCAAAGAGATCGTAACATTGTTCTACTAATGCTTTTGAGTCCATAATTTTTCCTTTCTTTTGCAAAAACTTTAACACCTTTTTTGTTACATATTTTTTAATCTTAGATAAATGCTTTGGAAGCAATATAGACATGATATATTTATATAGCAGAGTCCATTAACAATCTTCTTAGTTGGTGTTAAATTAATCCTTGATAATTAAATTGAAAGGATAAAAAATGTTATATCACTTAAAGTATGTTGTATATGAAGATAAGAAATTAGCTGCACAAGAGTTATTTAAAAATATGACTCAAGAAGAAAGAGATGCTGAATTTCCTGAAGGAGTAACTAAAATAGCTAGAGTTCATAATTCAGCAAGTGGCTATGGTTATGTAATTGTAGATGCAGTAAGTCATGAAAAACTTCACGGCTTCATGATGAGTTGGGCGTCTATGTGTACTTTTCCTCAAGTTGAAGCAATGATTGATGATGAGGATTTATTAAAAGTTCTGTAATGAAAAATCATAAAGTAGGTGCAAAATGTCATTAATGGTTTGGATCAAAGTTCATATTAAAGAAGGTAAAATGGATGAATGTATTAATTTACATAACTCTCC
>CABYBP010000041.1 GCA_902517315.1 uncultured Alphaproteobacteria bacterium | reverse complement strand
AATTGAAAAATTTAAAGAAAATTTAAAAATAATTTCACAAGAAAGCAAACTTCAACTTTCTAAAATGGGTATTAGAATTGGAGCAAAGTATTTTTTTATACCAAATCTTTTAAAGAAAAAACCTTTAGAATTATGCGCCATTTTATGGAAAACATTTTATAAAATCGATTCTGATGATTTACTACCATTGCCACTAAACGGCAGAGTTTCTTTTACTTCTAATATTAAAATGCCTGATAACTATTGGCAATCAATTGGCTATATTAATATTAAAAATTTTTTATTTAGAATAGATATTTTTGAAAAAATTTTTTTTCTTGCACGACAGAAATTAAAAAAAGGTCCCTTCTTAGAATCACCTGATCTAATGAACCCTATTGGTTGTAACAGCAATCAACTAAAAGACATTATGATTTTCTGTGGTTATGAATATTTAACTATTCCAGATGAAAAGAATCTTTTTTTTATAGGTAATACAAAAAAAGTATTAAAAAAAGTAAAAAAAAGTTATTCAAATAAAAAAATGAACAAAAAAAACAGTAAAGATAAGACCAAGATGGATCCTAATTCTCCGTTTGCAGTTTTAGAAAAACTTCTTTAATAGTATGTCAGTAGGTATAAGTTGATAAATTTACTAAAAAAAATTTTGAATAATCAAAATTCTGTAGAAGAAAAAGAAGATAGAAAAAATCTTGAATTACTATCTGGACTAATGATTGAGGCAGCTTACACTGATGGTCAAATAGATGACAGTGAATTAAAAAAAATAAAATTAAGCCTAATTGACATTTTTGAAGAAGATCCTGTTGACGTAGATATAGTGCTCAACAAAGCAATTATAAACAAAAATAATTCTAAATCACTCCACTATTATACATCTTATATTAACAAAAATTTTACAGATGAAAAAAAACTTCAACTTATTGAAGCATTATGGGAAATTATATTATCAGATGGAGAAGTTCATGATTTTGAATCAAATCTTTTAAGAAGACTTGCTGGATTACTCTATATTTCTGATATACAATCTGGAAATGCAAGAAAAAGAGCTCTAAATAAAAATTCAGAGTAATATGACATATGTAGTAGATGAAAAATGTATTAAATGTAAACATATGGATTGTGTTGATGTATGTCCAGTTGATTGTTTTTACGAAGGTGAAAACATGCTTGTTATACATCCAGATGAATGTATAGATTGTGGTGTATGTGAACCGGAATGCCCCGTGGAAGCAATACTCTCAGATACAGAAGATGGTATTGAGAAATGGGCCGAAATCAATAGAAGATATTCAGAAATTTGGCCAAACATTAACGAGAAAAAAACACCACCAGCTGATGCTGAAAAATGGCAGGATGTTAAAAATAAATATCATAATCATTTCAGTGATAAACCAGGAAAATAGATGAAAAATAAAAAAAATAATGATTTTAAAATTGGGGAAACAGTTGTTTATCCTAAACACGGTGTTGGGGAAATTTCAAAAATTGAAAATATAGAAATATCTAATATTAAAACCAATTTTTATGTAGTTAAAATGGAGCAATCAAAGTTAATTATAAGAGTTCCATTAGATAAAAAAGAAGAAGTAGGATTAAGAAAAATTTCCTCAAAAAAAACTATAGAAAACGTATATTCAACATTAAAATTGAAACCAAAAATTAGAAGAATAATGTGGAGTAGAAGAGCGCAAGAGTATGAAACTAAAATTTTTTCTGGTGACCCAATTAAAATTGCTGAGGTAGTTCGAGATTTATACAGAAAAAGTAGTCAGGCTGAGCAGTCTTATAGCGAAAGACAAATGTTTCAAGTCGCAATAGAGCGATTAGCAAGAGAAGTTGCAGCAGTGGAAAAAACTGATTATTTTCAATCCACAGAAAAAATAGAACAAATCCTAAATCAAAAATAATATTTTGGATAAAATTAGTAACTTTATTGAATTAAAAGAATCTAATAAGATATGGGCAATAGGTTCAATTCATTCTAACCTGAGTTCATTTAGCTCGATAAAAAAATATATTTTAGAGAACTTTGAAGCTAAAGATAAGTTAATTTTTCTTGGTAATGTTATTGGGCTTGGAGATAATTCTAAAGAAACACTAAGTAGCGTAATTGATTTACGTTTTAATTTAATGTCGAAATTTAAACTCAAGCCTGATTCAATAGTTTTTTTAAGAGGTGCTCAAGAAGAAATGTTTAGTAAATTATTACAACTTCAACTTGCTCCAAATCCTGCTGAAATAGTAGAATGGATGTTTGATCACGGAGTAAATAAAACAATTAAATCATATGGTTTTCCTGAAAATGAAGTAAAAAATATAGCATCATCTGGAACAATAAAAATTTCTAAATGGACAATAAATTTAAATAAAGTTTTACAGACTTATCCTGGTCATTTTGAATATTTTTTACATTTGAAGCATGCAGCATATTCTCATACAAAAAAAATATTATTTGTTAATAGAGGTGTTGATATAACTAGACCCTTATCTGCACAAAATGATTGTTTTTGGTGGGGTTTTCAAGATTTTTCTAAAATTAACCAACCATACAAATCATTCTCAAGAATTGTAAGAGGATATGAATCTGCGCATTTGAATCAGTTAGAAATTTCTAATGATAATGTAGTTTGTACATTATTTAAACAACCTTTATTTAATAAAAATATTTTGTGCGGAATATTTACAGAAAATGGGGAAATTTTAGATTTATTTGAAAATAATTGATCCAATTTAATTATTTAACGTATAATTATATATGGCGACTAAAAAAAATTTATTTTTCTCAAATAACCTCATAGAATTATCTAAAAAAGCAGCTATTCTTGAAAAAGATGAAGAATTTAAACTTATTAATGATTGGAGAGATAATAAAACTCCTAGATCACTTCAAAAGATCTTAAATTCATATTTACGTTTAGCAGTTTCATACGCCAGAAAATATTCTAGTTATGGTTTGCCTATAGACGATTTGATACATGAAGGTGTTTTAGGAATCATGCACTCTCTTGAAAAATTTGACACTTCAAAAGATTTTCGACTTTCAACTTACGCTTCTTGGTGGATTAGGGCCTCTATACAAGATTATATCTTAAAAAATTGGTCTGTGGTGAGAACTGGTTCAACAGCATCTCAAAAAGCCCTTTTTTTTAACTTAAAAAAAATAAAACAACAAATCAATGATGTTTCTAGAGAATTTATGGGTCAAGAAGAAATTAACAAAGTATCAAATATGCTTAACGTTAAATCAATAGAAATTCAAAATATGGAATCAAGACTTACAGGTGGAGATTTACATCTTAACCAAAAAGTAGATAACGAAACTGAAAACGATCTCATGAGTTTATTGGCAGATGATCGACAGAATCCAGAAGAGTCATATGAAGATTTAAATGACAAAAAAATAAAGAAGGATTTCATCAATAAGGCTATAGACACTCTTAATGATAGAGAAAAAATAATCATACGTCTAAGAAAATTTAGAGAAAAAAGTATTACACTTGATGAGTTAGGCCAAAAATTAAAGATTAGTAAAGAGAGAGTTAGACAAATAGAAACAAAAGCTCTAGAAAAATTGAAAAAAACATTACTAGATATATCTCAACAAAATAAAGAATTTTTTGTTTGATAGGTAAA
>CABYBP010000040.1 GCA_902517315.1 uncultured Alphaproteobacteria bacterium | reverse complement strand
TCTAAAGTGTGAGTTCTATTTCTCATTTATTAATTTTGATTATTTTCTTCTGTCTCTTGTTTGTTTACATTTGATAATTTTAACTCGATTTCATCTACTGTATCTTGCAATTGTGTCATTACTGAAGATAAGGTTTGTGTTGCAGAGGTGAATTGTGTTTCAATATCTTTTACAAAGTCTTGGGCATTCTGTTGGTTTGCGTTCATAAATTTCCCAAAACTTTCAACCGATTTAGTAAAACTTTCATCAATACCTTCAAATCTACTTTGATAATCACTCCAAGTATTTTGCATAGTAGATGTGGCTGTGTTTATTGCCTCAACTGTACTATTCATACCTTCTTGTAACTCAGATAATTTCCCAATTGTTTCTGAAATATTGGAAAGAGAAGTCTGCATTTTTTCAGAAATTTCCTCTAATGGACCAGTAATTTGAACAAAGGATCTTGTTGAATTTTCAATACTATCTGCTGCATTTTTTGTAAGTTCAGATATTTTTTCAAAAGTTTCTCCTTGAGAATTTATTTTTTGATTAATATCTTCAATTGAAGTTATTAGATTATCTGTAGCTTTTGATAACTGGGAATTAAATTGCTCTCCTGAATTTGTCATAGATGATGACACACCTTCGATTTTATTACTTACCTCTAATAAGTTTTCAGCCAAATCCTTCATCATTTCTTGCGAACCACTTGTTAAATTATTCTGAAATGTATCAATCATGTTGCTTAAAGCATCTTGATTCATTTGACCAAATTGCCCAGCCATATTTTGTAACTCATTATGTATAGGTGAAAGCTTATCTCCTAAAGCAGTTGCAAAATTTTCTCCAAAATCTTCAAATACAGTAGTTTGTTGTCTATTTTGCTCAATTAATGAAATTGTTAATTTTTCTACAGATTCAAAACGAAGTGATTTTTCAAATATGGAACATATGTTATTTATTTTAACTGATTGGGATGAATAAATAAAAATTCTACTGTATAATGAAAAAATTAATGCACTTGCAATACCGGCTATTGAAGTTGTAAATTTAAATGTAGCTGCACTTAAAAGATCTCGAAGTGAATTCATCATTTGATCGGTATTAGATTCAACTCCAAAAGCTTCGCCTGTTTTCATTAGAGCAGCAACCAAACCTATAAAAGTTAATAACAATCCAAAACTAATAAAGAAACTTGGAATGAAGTTTACGAATTGAGATCTTATTTTTGCTTCATCAAATAATGCTTCTTGATAGAAAAATTGCTCACTATGTTCTGAATTTCTAATATCTCTTTGAGGATCGTCTTTTTGAGGAGTAATTAAAGTTTCACTAAATTCATTCCAAGCATATCTTAAGAAATTTGTTTTTTCAAAATATTCATTAATTTCATTGTAATTTTCTAAAAAGGACTTTCTTTTGTCATATGCATTATTGCCTGAAGATTTTCTATTTAAGAAAAACTGTGTATTCGATAATTCTCTTGAAAGTGGTGATACTTTTATTTGAAAATATATAATTGCTAAAATTAATAATCCAAAAATTCCTGCCGATAAAAGAAATGGAACCCATTGCTGAATGAATAGATCAAAAAACCATATTTTTGAGTAGTCTCCTATTGAACAAAAGAAGGCTTCAAAAGGTGATTCATATAAATACTCTGGGCAAACATTTTTCATAAATAAATTAATATTGAACTTAAAAGATGTTAAAAATCAATTCATTTTCATGAAATTAGACAATAAAATAAGGTTTTTTAAGACACTACCAGATGATGGGACAATTAGGATAAAAATTGATAAAAAGTATCTATATGATCTTTTTAAGGAAGATCCTTATAAAGATGAAATAAAGGCTTATTTTGAAGAAGGCTGGCACTTAATAGTTAGAACTGAAAATGAGCATTTTAAATACCTTTATCACGAGGGAGTAATAGCAGAACAATCAGGCAAGTACCCTGTTAAAAATGGAGTTCTAGAATTTAATGTTCTAGGGGCAAAATTATTAGGTTTTGGTGGACTAAATTAATTTCTAGAATTCAAATATAAAACAAGTGGTACAATAAAAATAAATCCAAATAGTAAGAATATTTTTGTTACTAATTCTAATGCCCAAGGTGCATTCATATATTCATCAATACAAATATCTTGTGCTGTTCCTTGATCACTATAAACATAATTATTATCTAAGTTTTGACAATGTTCCAAAGCATTTTCAAATACTGGTGTGCTTGGGCTTTTATGAATAAATAAAGAGTTTAGAGCTAAAATAGATACTACAACAGGTGTAATTAAGAAATAAAACCAGAAATTATTAATCATACAAATGAAAATAATTTAATTTAAATGACCATGTAGATGTTACAAGACAGAGAAAAAACATGACATACAAAACTTCTTTCTGAAATTCTTGAGCTTCTTTTTTCTTAAAATGTAAATAATAGAGCCAGGATGCTATAATTATAGAAATAAATAAGAATAATCCGCTTTGTAGATATTCAAATTCTATATTGATACTAAAAGATAAAGCTAAAACGATAAAATAAGATGTTAAAAATAATATAACTCTTGATAAGGACTCCATTAATTTATCCTGCAATTTTGTAAGTCATTAGTTTCTAGAATAAAATCATACAATTGATTGGTCCAAGCATATAAATTTACCTCGTCACAGGTCGTAAAATTTGCTTTGAAATCAATTAATCCAACAATATTATTTTTGTAATCTCTTATAGCAGAATACCAAAACGCCCCTCCTCCAACAAAATAGTTTTTGGAATACCTAGCTACGTAATAACCATCATGAAATTCTAATATTCCATCATAAAGATATAAAAAATCTTTTGTATTAGTATCAAAGACAATATTTTTTGTATGCGTTGACTCGAATAATTCAATATGGATTTTATTATCAAGAGTTTCTATGAAATTCGCTTTATGGCCATACGAATTATATAAATCATAAATGTACCAATAATTATCCCCTACAAATAAAATTGAATCTTCATCAAGATTACATCTTTCACCGCAAACCACTCTATTAAAATTTGTAATGTAGGATTTATAATAACTTAAATCATGAGAAACTTTAATTCTGGGATCACTGAGAAAATTTACAGGGTAATTAGTAATTTTATTCTGAAATTGTTCGCGTAAACATTCTAAATCAAGATTAGTACCATTATATATACCAAGTAAGTAATCTGGATCTTTTTCTTTATGAAAAAAATAACTATCAATTTTACCTTTGGAGCATTTATTTAAATCATGCTCAATCATCATTAAGTCAATCTCTCTTGGTAGTTCGTAATGAGCTAATAAAGGTGTGGCACTTAAGAGGAGTTTTAAAATGATTAATTTTATAGTTTTATAATGAATATTTTTTTTACTCAGTGCCACAAAAATATTTGTATTTATTAATTTAGGCAAATTCGGGTTCTAAATATGTTTAGATTAAGATTTGTTCTTAATATTACCTTAATGATTTCTCATTTTTATCAAATTTTATTTTTATAGAAGCTTTAGTGGCACCAGTTATCAAAAGAATTATAATTTTTCTATTTTCCCTCCTTATTATTGTTCTCCTTCTAGCTGGTGCTGCTAAAGGTGATCAATTATTAAGTTCCAAAGAATTTATTAAAAAAGAACTTCCCCTTGATCAGGGAAATGACAAACTTATTATTACTGAAGCACAAGAATATCCTAAAAGAACATTTTATTTTGATCCTTTAGTTGTTATTGATGAA
>CABYBP010000039.1 GCA_902517315.1 uncultured Alphaproteobacteria bacterium | reverse complement strand
AATTCTGACTGATTTTTTTATATTACTAATCGAAAAAAGAGATTGTGAAAATATTTTTTTATATTCGATTAGATCAAAACCTTTAATAATTCCATACTTATTCTCATCTAGAAATATTTCATTGCTATTTTTTACAAGAATATCACGGGTATTTTGCAACTTTTTCACTTTTATAAAAAATTTAGAGGAATAGTCTATAAATTTTTTTGTAAGACTATTATGTAGTTGATCTGATAATTCATTTTCTATTTGCTGAGTTTTTTCTTTCCAATAATTCGTATTTTTTAACCAGTCATGGTTGTTTGATATATATGTCCAAGTTCTTATTTGCAAAATTTTAATTGATAACTCTGGTATGCCCCCACCAAAGCTATTCAGTCTGCTTACCTTCTTTTCTATCCATTCTTCAGGAATTTTATAGTTATTTGTTGTTAATATCAGATATATATCTTTTAAAAGTAAAAGATAATTATCGTTAAAAAGTTTTTCAAAATCTGGTATTTGACAAACATCCCATAAAAGGGTTAGATTTTTTTTCGATATTAAAAATTTTTTAATATCATTATCATTTATTAAATTACGAAAATTTATTTCATCTAATGCATTTTTTTTATGTATGAAATAATTATTTACAGGATATTTCTTTAAGGATAATAAAATTGAGTCAATTGTATCAAAATTTAAATCACTGTTTCTCCAATATACTTTTTGAATTTTATCAAAGTTGTGTGTTTCTATTTGGTGTATAATTAGAGGGTCTAAATCACCTGCATCCTTAGTGTAACTAAAAGTACCATCTTGTTTATATCTACCTGCTCTACCTGCAATTTGTCCTATTTCATTAGGAGCAAGATTGCGATTATACCTCCCATCAAACTTTTCCAATGAGGAAAAACTTACATGATTTATATTTAGATTTAAACCCATTCCAATAGCATCAGTAGCTACAAGGTAATCAACATTTTTATTTTCATAAACTTCCACTTGAGCATTTCTGGTTCTTGGACTAAGGGATCCTAATACAACCGCTGTACCACCTTTATGGGTCCTAATATTTTCTGCAATTTCATAAACTTTATTTATATTAAATGCTATTATTGCAGATCTTGGTTCAAGCTTAGAGAAATTTTGCTTTCTTAAAAAGGTAAGTTGAGAAAATCTATTCTTTTTTTCTATAATTATATTTGGATAAATTTTTTTTAATATATTTTCTATATTGAGTGAGCCTAAAAAAATTGTTTGGAAATTACCTTTTAGAGTTAAAATTCTGTCTGTAAATATGTGTCCTCTATCATAATCAGCGGCTAGTTGGATTTCATCAATTATAACACAATCAACTGAAATATCCTTTGGCATTGACTCAACCGTACAAAAAAAATACTTTGCTTCTTTAGGTAAAATTTTTTCTTCACCTGTAATTAATGCTACATTGCTAAGTCCAATTCTTTTTACTGCTTTATCATAATTCTCTCTAGCTAATAATCTAAGAGGAAAACCGAAAATTCCTGAAGAATAAGAGAATAATTTTTCAAATGCTGTGTAAGTTTTACCAGTATTTGTAGGCCCAAGTATAGCTAACAAATTATCATTATCATCAAGCATGCGATTAAGCAGCTTCTGATATTATTTCATTTAAAACGTAGTTTAAAATCCCTCCAGCTTTATAGTATTCTAGTTCCTTATTTGTATCTATTCTACATTTTAAATTTACAAACTTACTTGCTGAGGAATTAATTTCACAATTAAGAATTATTCCAGGTTCCAGTTCAGTTAAACCTGATATGCTGATAATTTCATCCCCCTTAATATTTAGGTTTTCTTTGTTATCATTTTGGGTAAATTCAAGTGGTAAAACTCCCATTCCAATTAAATTTGATCTATGAATTCTCTCAAAGCTTTCAGCAATTACTGCTCTTACTCCTAAAAGTCTTGTACCTTTAGCTGCCCAATCCCTAGATGATCCAGTACCGTATTCTTTACCTGCAATTATCACTGTATCAATATTGCTCTTTATATAATCTTGAGCTGCATCATAAATTGACATTTGTTTATCTGATAGAAAAGATTTAGTATAACCTCCTTCAACGTTATCTAAGATTTGGTTCTTGATTCTTATGTTTGCGAATGTACCCCTCATCATGATTTCATGATTGCCACGTCTTGATCCATAGGAATTGAAATTGCTAGAATTAATTTGTCTGTCTGTTAAGTAAACACCGGCTGGACTATCTTCCTTAATATTGCCTGCAGGTGAAATATGATCTGTTGTCACGCTATCACCTAGTAATGCTAATATTCTCGCATCTTTAATATCCTTTAAATCAAATTTATTTTGCGCATCAAAGAAAGGTGGGAGTTTTATATAGGTACTGGTATCGTTCCAATCGTAAGTAGTATTTCTAGAATTGTTTATTGATTTCCAGTTATCATCACCTTTGTATATTTCTTTATATCTTTCTTTAAACATTTCTGGTGTTAGGCACATATTTAGTGTTTGATTGATATCTGTATTTGAAGGCCATAAGTCTTTTAAAAAAATCTCTTTTCCAGATTTAGATTTACCCAGGGAGTCAGTTACAAGATTAACATTTATATTACCTGCAATAGCATATGCTACAACAAGTGGGGGTGAAGCAAGAAAATTTGCTTTAACTTCTTGGTGTACTCTACCTTCAAAGTTTCTATTTCCAGATAAAACTGAACAAACAGTTAAATTATTTTTTTTAACTTCGTCAGATACCCAATCATCTAGGGGGCCAGAATTACCAATACAAGTTGTACATCCATAACCAACGGTATTGAAGCCTAGAGTATTAAGATATTTTGTTAATCCAGCTTTATCGAGATAGTCACTGACAACCTTACTACCTGGAGCTAAACTTGTCTTAACCCAAGGCATAACCTCTAAACCAAAATCAATTGCCTTTTTGGCAACTAGACCTGCTGCAATCATTACATTAGGGTTAGATGTATTTGTACAACTGGTAATTGCTGCTATCACAATATCACCGGTGTTTAATTTATTTTCATTAATATCTTTATCATTATCTATCTTACTAAATTCATTTGGGACTTCTTTTAAAAGAATTTTATCCTGAGGTCTTTTTGGCCCAGCTAATGTGGGTTCTATTGTATCTAAATATAATGATATATATTCTGAATATTCAGGTGAATAATTATCATCAGCCCAAAGAGTTTGTTTTTTTGAATATTCTTCAACGATATTTAGATGTTTATTATCTTTTCCAGTTAGTTTTAAATAATTAATTGTTTCTTCGTCTGTTGGAAAGAAACCACAAGTTGCACCATACTCTGGAGCCATGTTAGAAATTGTTGCTCTATCTGCTAATGATAAATTCTTTAAACCTGATCCATAGAATTCTACAAATTTTCCAACAACTCCTTTGTCTCTAAGAATTTTAGTAATAGATAAAACTAAATCAGTAGCAGTAATTCCTTCCTTCAATGATCCTTTAAGTTCAAAGCCTATTACCTCAGGAATATTCATTGAAATTGCTTGACCTAGCATAGCTGCCTCAGCTTCTATTCCTCCAACTCCCCATCCTAAAACTGAAAGGGAATTAACCATTGTTGTGTGACTATCAGTGCCAACTACAGAATCAGGGTACAAATAATTTTGATTTTCAGTTTCTTTTAACCATATAGTTTTAGCAATATTTTCTAGATTTACTTGATGACAAATTCCTGCTCCTGGAGGAACAAGGTAAAAGTTATCGAATGAACT
>CABYBP010000038.1 GCA_902517315.1 uncultured Alphaproteobacteria bacterium | reverse complement strand
TTGAGTTAGAGAAAAATTTAGCAAATTTAAATTTGACAGCAGGTAGATCAGTTGTTTGTGTAGACAGAAACGGATCGGGAAAGTACGGTATATATGTTGCTAATTATGGAGGTCCTACTAGATTTTATGAAATTGAAGAAAATCAAGTTGAAGATTTAGCTCCAATGCTTGGAATAGATCAAATAACTGGAGGAAGAGCCGTAATTTCAGGACATATAGTTTCTGATAATATGGATATATTTGCAGCTAATGAGAGGGGTCCAAATTTTTTATATAAAAATAATAATGGTAAATTTAATGATATTGCGATTGAAAAAAATGTCCAAGATACTTTTCAAAATGGTCGCGGAACTGCTTTAACTGATTTTTTGTATAGAGGCGAGCTTGATATTATAACAAGTAACTGGGAAGGTTATCATCGTATTTTTGTAAAACAAAAAGAATCTTATCTTGATATGTCTTCATTAGATTTTAGATCACCTAGTAGAATACGAACAGTTATATCGGCAGATTTTGATAATGATGGTTATGATGAAATTTTTTTAAATAATATCGGTCAACCAAATAAACTCTTTCGTATCCTTGATGAAGGAAACCTAGAAGAAATTAAATTAGATGTAGCACTTGAAGCACAAGGTCTAGGAACCGGTGCTGCCGTTGCTGATATTGATGGAGATGGAATTCTAGAATTACTTATTTCTCATGGTGAATCTGGGGCTCAACCGCTCAGTCTATTTAAGGCAAATATATCAAATAGAAATTATATTAGAATTAAACCTCTCAACACCTTTGGTGCACCAGCTAGAGGTGCAACAGTTATTCTGAATACAAATTTAAGAAATCATGCCAAGACTATTGATGCAGGCTCAGGATATTTATGTCAAATGGAACCAGTAGCACATTACGGTTTACGTGAAGGTGAAATTATTAAAAATATAACAATCAAATGGACTAATGGTACAATTGATAGTCATCAAATTAATGATATAAATAACACTTTTGAATTTAAGCAAGGAATATAATTTAAATGTCAGTTGCCGAAACACTAAAAAAACCAGCTCCACGTTTTCATTGGAAATGTAAACATACATGGAGAAGAAGTGCTAAAAATACTGCTTGGTGTTTGTTAGGATGTAGTATTGGCGATTTTGGAACAATACTCTATTTTCAATTAACTGGCATTCCTTGGCCTACTCTTTATATTATGATCCTAGCAATCATTAATGGTATTATTACTAGCATCATTTTAGAGACTGTCGTTTTATCAAGACAAATGATTATCAGCAAAGCTTTTAAAACAGCCATAGGAATGAGTTTAATTTCAATGGTGTCTATGGAAATAGCCATGAATGCAGTTGACTGGATAATTATGGGTGGCGCTAAACTTGTATGGTGGGTAATACCTATAATGCTTCTTGCAGGCTTTCTAACGCCGTGGCCATATAATTATTACAGACTAAAAAAATATAATATTGCCTGCCACTAATTATATTAATTCACAAACGAATATTGAAATTAGTTTAAACAAACATATTTAAATTCGATGATTAGAATATTACTTACATTATTATTTATTAGTTCTGGTGTATTTGCTGCTGCAAGTTCTGACGACAGTAGTTCAAGTATGTCTGCAGGTGAACAAGTTATTAAGCTTTACGATAAAGCGTACGAATTAGTCTATTACAAAAAATTTGATAAATCGATCAAATTGCTTGAAAAAATGGCTAAGCGTAAAGATCTTGGTGATAAAAAAGCTGATGTGTATAATTTGCTTGGATTTAGCTATAGAAAACATAGTGAACCAAATTTAGACAAAGCATTCGATGCATATCAAATTGCACTAGAAGCAAATCCTGAACATTTAGGTGTTCATGAATACCTTGGTGAACTTTATATTACGCTTGGAAACATGAATAAGGCAAATGAAATGTTGTCAAAATTAGAAACTTTAGCTGGAACTAATTCTATGGAATATACAAAACTTAAAAAAGCTATAGATAATTCATAATTAGTGTTATTTAAAAAACGATTAATAAGGCCCATTATCATGGGCTTTTTTTTTAAATATTTAAAAACAAATAAAGCTTATAAGAGAGTATGGTTAATATATTAGATCTTATTTCAAGAATTTTTCTTTCCTTAGTTTTCTTAGTAAATGGTTATTCAAAAATTAATAACATTGAGGGAACGATTGGATGGATGGAAATGTATGGCTTGCCAGGAGTATTTATTTATCCAGCAATTATTCTAGAATTAGTTGGTCCTATTTTTCTAATTATAGGGTACCAAGTAAAAATAACCTCATTTATTTTTGCCAGTTTTTGTATTGCAACAGCGGTAATTTTTCTAAGAGATTTTTCAGATCCAATAACTCTTACAAATTTTTTAAAAAATATTGCTTTAGCTGGAGGATTTTTTATTCTACTGATAAATGGACCAAAAAAATTTAGTTTAGATGGATATATTAGAAGATAATGATAATTTTTTTTATAAATTTTTTAGTAACTATTTTACTTGGCGCTATGATTTTTTTTATGGCTGTTGTCTCACCCTCAGTTTTTGCTACTTTAAGCAGTAATGCTAGTAGTAAATTTTTAAGAACAATTTTTCCTAGAATGTTTTTATTTGGATTTATAATAGCTGTTTCATCTTTAATATTTAGTTTTTTATCAGGTATTATTTTAAATTCTATTTTGCTAATAATAGTTGCTATTAGTTTTATTATTAATAGAAATTATCTAACGCCTAAAATTAATGATTTTAGAGATAAAGAATTAGAAGGTGATAAAAAAGCATCTTCAAGTTTTAAATATATGCATTTAGTTTCAGTTTTATTATTTGTATTGAATTTTATTATTTTAATTGGCATCGTAATTAACAACTACTTTAATTATAGTTTATAGACTTTATCCTGTCCCACAGGATAAATATTCATATTTTTCTTACCCAATACATCGCTTATTTCCTTAGAATTGATATCCAACCCACCTGTTAAAATTCCAAAACTTGGTAAAATGAATATTTTTTCATTATGCACAAAAGATGTTTTAAAAATAGTTTTCCCTCTGTGTACAATTTTTACTTTTGGATGATAGTGACCACAAATTTGAAATAAGGGTGTTTCAATAGGTATGTGCGTAAATAAAAATTTATCAATTTCATAATTTGTAAAATTTTTAAAACCTTCAATTTGTATATTTTTATCATGATTACCCTTGATCCATATGAAATCAGTATTTTCCATATATTTAGTAATGTTTTTATGATCTTGATCTTTTAAACTCAAAGTTGAAAAAACGTCGTGTAACAAATCTCCAACTATAATTAAATTGCTTGGTTTAATCTTATCTAAACTAACAAAAAGTTTGTTTAATATTTCTTTGGTATCATATGGAGGTAAGAATTGCTTATTCTTTGCATAACTAATAGATTTTCCAATATGTAAATCTGATACAATCAGGGTATTTAGTCTTTTCCAATAAAGAGATTTATTTGGGTAAGCATAAAATTCTTCATCACCAAAATTAATTAATTGATAGTACATTTGCCTCTTTTAATATTTCATTTTCTAAATCCTCTAAAATATATTCATCAGTTTCCTTTTTTGATAAATTTTCTCTATTTATTTCAAGAATAATTGGAACAGCTAAAGGTGATATACTTCTAAGTTTCTTTAATATAATTTTTTTATCAATTTTTTTTAAGATTTCTCTTAGTCTATCATAATCTATCATATTTTTTTTTGCATCATCATAAGATGATTGTAGTAAAATATGGTCTGATTCATTTTTTTTGAGAACTGTATAAATCAGATCAGAACTAAATAAAACTTGCTTCCCTGTTTTTTCCATTCCAGGCAACCTTCTTTCTATTAAACAAGATATAATTGCATTATCTCTAAATAATCTTTTAACTATTGAAGTTTCTTCAAGATAATTATCTAAATGTTTATGCAATAATTTTATATTTAGAATATTTTTAATATCTTTAACTTCTTTCAAAGACCACAAAACAATAGCATAATCATTCGCAACAAAACCTAAAGGTTTATAATCAAATTCCTTAAAGCCTCTTAGCAATAAAAAGCCTAGTGTTTGATTGGCATGCCATCCTGCAAAAGTATAGATAACGGTATAAAACATTTTTTTCCGAGGGAATTGTTCTACTAGAAATTCATCTTTTTTTGGAATTTTTGATATTTCTTTTTGTCTTTTTAACCATTCTGTAATTTGAGCTGGATATAAATCCCACATATTACTCTTTGCCAATAAAGCCCTAACTGAGTTAGCCAAATTTGTTGATAATGGCATTCTGCCACCTGAATAAGATGGAATTTTTGAAATTAATGATTTACTTCTTTTAACTTGTACTAAATTATTTTTCATTGATTGGAACTCTAATACTCGACCAGCAAATATAAATGAATCACCTTGAGAAAGATTTTGAATAAAAACTTCTTCTATGTTCCCTAGCGTTTTTGTTCCAAGTTTTATTTTTAGCATTGGATTTTCAATTATTGTTCCAACATTCATGCGGT
>CABYBP010000037.1 GCA_902517315.1 uncultured Alphaproteobacteria bacterium | reverse complement strand
AAATAATAATTATGACTATTTGCTAATTAAAGAAAGTAAATACCAAAAAAAATATGGAAATTTTGATTTTCTTGAAACAAAAAATAAACACTTTTCTTTTGAAAGATATTTTCATTTTGACAATGATTATGAATATACAATTTATATTGATAATGATGTTTATATTTACCCAGAGTCAGAAAAACTGCCATTAGTAAGAGGTTTAATGAATGTAAGAGAACCTGAAGGCAATTCATCAACAATATTTAGAAAAAATAATTTTTTAGATGAAAGTCATGGTTATTATAATTCCGGTGTAACCTTTTGTGACAATTCTATGGCAAAAAAGCTATCCAAGTATATGCTACAAAGGTTGAAAAACAAAATTAGACCAAAAGGTAAAAATTCTGATAATATGTTATTAAACGAGTTTATATTAGAAAATAAAAATTTATTTAATGAATTAGGTTGTGAGTGGAATTATTCTCCATTTCTTCCTAACTCCAAAAAAATAACAAATCCAAATTTTTTTCATTTCGTTGGTATTCATGGAAAAATGATTATTAATAAACTGCAAGACAATAAAATTGGATTACTTGATTTTTTAGAGGAGATAAAAAAATATCAATAAAACTAATTTTTTAGTTCAATTTTATTTCTGTTTCATATCATTACTCTTGATGATAATGTAAAATTATGAAAGAATTAAATTTATTTCCCTTAACAGTTGCTCAAGATAATATTAATATTGATGAAAAACAAAGAGATTTGTTAATCAATGAAATAACTAAAATGCAATCAGTTCATAGTAATCAATCTCCTTATGCATGGACTGGAGATACAAAAGGTTATGAGTTTTTATTTGAAAATAAATTATTCAAAAATTTAGCGAATAAAATTTCTGCATCAATAATAAAGTATTTACAACTATTGGAAATAAACACGAATTTACTAGACATATATTATCAAAGATCTTGGGCAACTTATACAAAAAATGAACAAAATATTAATTTTCACACTCACTCTCAATCAAACATCAGTTTTGCGTATTACTTACTAAAACCAAAAGACTCAGGGGGTATAATTTTTAGATCTAATGAATTACAAAATGAAGTTGCGAAAAATATTTTTACAAACAGTAAACTAGAAAAATCTTTAATCAACAAACCAAATGCTTATAATTCCGATAGATCTATTTTTGATCTAGAACAAGATTCAATAATTATTTTTCCTTCAAAAACACCTCATGCAACTATGCCTAACAAATCTGGCCAAGTCAGGATTTCAATTTCAGGTGATATTACTATTATGTTGAAGAACAGTAAGGGTTTTGAACATTTAATGCCAGCTTTTTCAAATTGGACTAAATTTAATTAGACTTTATATTTATTCTAATATTAAAGCTTATCACTATTCTTTCACTATTGCTTAAATTTTCATTAACTGAATGATCAAGATAGCTTGGAAATAAAACCAAACCACCTTCTTTGGGGCTAATACTATTAACTTGTGCATTCAATATATTTGGACTTTCTACATTTGGGTGAGAATAAACTGGTGCAGGCCTAGGGTCATAAAAAACTATATCACCGCAGTTTTTTGGTGCTCTTACATAGTATGCACCACTAATTGTACTGTTCCCATGCTGATGTCTATGATTTGCTGATCCACCTATATTGATTATTGCCCACATGTTATTTATTTTTACTATCTGCTTTTGTTTTTCCCATCTCATATCTGTCATTACTTGTTCAAGACTTGGAAGTATAAATTTTATAAAATTCTGAACCTCTAAATTATCAAGATTAAAATCATTAGAATGCCAACCTTTTATATTACTTTTATTAATTCCCTTTTGATCTTCTTTCTGTTCAGATTTAATGTAATTATACATATCTTCATTTATTTTTTTGTAATTTGCTAATTGTTGTGTCCAAACAGGCGTAGGAAAAACTAGATTTGGCTTACTCATGATAACTGTTTATATTAAATAATCTTTGCAGTAAATAGATCATAATATCATTATTTATTCATTTTAGCTTTTTAAATGATTTTATATTTTTTAAATATTCCTTTACAAATTTTATTGTATTCATAATTCGTAAATGATGCTTGTGAAAATTTTTTCTGCCTGAAGCAATATTGGGATGTTGTTTTAATATCGTTTCTAAATATTGGGGTATTTTATTTTTATTGTTCAATGTTTAAATAATCTATGTTTAATAAAATATAATGAAATTTTGTGTAAATTTGCAAATGAGATAATATTATTATCATTAATCGAACCACTAGGTTGGGCAACAACATTACATTTATTTTTTATTAATAGTTTTATGCCATCAGTAAATGGGAAAAAACCATCGGATGCACAAACAACATTTTTTTTTCCAAAATTTATATTTCGATTTGTTATAGCAACCTTTAAAGCATCAATTCTGTTTGTCTGACCATGACCTAACCCTAGCGTTTTTTTATCTTTTGATAAAACAACAGCATTAGATTTTAAATGCTTAACTACTTTCAAAGAAAAAATTAAGTCATTTATCAACTTAACTGAGGCTTTTTTATTAGAAGTTAGTTTAATAAAACTTTTATTTATTGGAACCATATCTTTTGTTTGATAAATTTCACCAAACATAGTAGATCTTGATTCTAAAGTCTTTCTTTTGATTGTAGGAGTTCTTAATAAAATTAAATTCTTTTTTCTTTTTAATAAACTTAGAGCTTCCTTATCAAATCCTGTTGCAACAATCATTTCGAAAAAATTTTTAAAAATGGTTTTAGCCAGAAACAAATCAACCTTTCTATTTAGAAAAATTATACCTCCAAATGCACTTTTTGGGTCACATTCATAACATCTTTTAAAAGCTTGATTAATATTTTCAGCGGATGCTACACCGCATGGATTTGTATGTTTCACTATAACCGATGTTGGGTCTTTAAATTCATTTAGGCACTTTAAACCACTATCAATATCAATAATATTGTTATAGCTAATTTTTTTACCACTTATTTGAAATTTAAAAATTGATTTATTATTATATTCAACAAGAAAAGCTTTTTGATTTGGATTCTCGCCATACCTAAGTACCTTTTTTTTATTATGCATCTTTATAAAACCATTGTGAAATTAATTTATCATACCTAGAAGTTTCTTTAAAAACTTTCCAAGCCATTTTTCTTCTAAATTCAATATCAGTAGTACCATTATTTTTATTTAAATTTCTAATTAGTTTTGAATAATCATTAATACTTATTAAAGGAGTTATGTATTTATAATTTTTCGCTGCAGCCCTTAATAAACTTGGTCCACCTATGTCAATCATCTCAATCGTTTCATGTTTTTTATTTTTTTTAAAATACTTTTCAAATGGATATAAATTTACAATAGCAATATCTATATTTGGAATTTTTAATGATTTAAATTGTTTTTTATGCTTTTCATCATCTCTAATATATAGCAATGAACTATAAATAAGAGGATTAAGCGTCTTTACTCTACCATTAAACATTTCTTTAAACTTAGTTATTTTTGAAATATCTGTACATTTAAAACCTAATGAGCGGATTGTATCGCCTGTAGAACCACTTGATATAAAATTGTAATTATATTTTACTAAATTAGAACATAAATAATTTAATTTATTTTTATCAAATACAGATATTAACGCATTTTTAGCGTTTACATTTTTTCTAATGACCATTGCCTCACAATTTTTTTATCAGAAAGAATTCCTTTAATTACAATTTGTTTAGTAGGTTTAGTGAAATTATTATCAACTATAATACTATCCTCTATCATTAATTCCATATCACTCTTAAAAATCCAAATATTATTCAATTTTGTTTTCAAAATTATATTTTTTTTGCTATTTGTAAAATTATAACTCATTTCATCTGCTAGGTGAAATCGTATATGATAAATTAGTCTTGTATTTTCATTTTTGTAAGAAATAAAAGTATCTTCTCCTAGAATTCTACTATGGTTTTTAAAAATTGTTAATTTTCTTTTGATTATTTTATTAAATTTTTTTAAATATCCGTTGTGTGAACCTTCGAGTATTTCAGTTTGATTATTTAACTCTTTTCTAAAGGCAACTGACTGAGGAAACTTGATATGAGGATTTCCCTCTTTAATTTCACTTATATTTGTATTTTGTAAAACTACAGTTGAATGTGCTGCACTATATCTTAAGTATTCTGGATTTTTACCGAGTATTTCAGAACCTCCACAATTTGAAAATATTTTTTCACCAAACCCACTCAGTTCAATTGAAAGTGTTCCAGCACTTAGACTTGAGCTTACCTTATCTTTATTTGGTTGCACAACATCAAAAAAAACTCTTTTATTTTTATCTGTATAAAAAGCAATCCCATTACTGACATTTTCAAAATTTCTTTTTTTGAAGTAAATATCTTTATTAAGAGAGCTGTTAATTATTTTGGTATAAATGTTATTACTACCATTAAACAAAGGCAGTGTTCCATCGTCATGAAAATACTGATTAAATATGGAAGTCATTTTTAAAATTAAATCGTGAAAAAGCTTAACATTATCCATTTTAAAAAAAAGAAGAATGTTTTGAATTTCATTAAGATTATTTATAAATTTGTAGTGTTCGAGAAGGTTGTAGCTTTTATGCATACCTATTTTGTCAATTTGATTCTCAACAATAAACTTTAAATAACCAAATTTTTTTTCGTTCATCTTATTTAATAGAAGAGAAGAAATTAGATAAGCCTTTAAGTCATATGACGAAATTTCAGTTAATTGTTTTAAATTAAAGTCAAATATAATCCTTTTAATGTGAAAAGAAATTATTGTATCCAATAATTTTTTATCATTTAATTTAGCAGATGAATTTATATATTCATAATTATATAATAAGTTAATTAATCTTTTCGATGATAAATCTTCAGTCCATGGAAAATTAAATTTATTTTTATTAATCTTGTACCAATTAAATATTGATTCTTTTGATAAACGAACTCCTATTTTTCCACCAAGTTTATTTGAAAAATTTAAAAAATCAAAATTATGAATATTCTTATTTCTAATTTTATAAAA
>CABYBP010000036.1 GCA_902517315.1 uncultured Alphaproteobacteria bacterium | reverse complement strand
TTATTATTTGAATTTTTATAAAATTCATAAAAAAGATTGGCAGATATAAAATCTTTCAATATTATATCATCATTTAAATCGATATTGTTACCTACAAAATCTAAGTATCCTTTTCTTATTTCTAAATCTATGGAAGTATATGCAATATTATTTATTTTAAAAATGATTTTATTTTCATTGCTAAGAGAGCTATTTGAAGACAAAAAAATAAAAAAATAAGTAAGATATATAAAAAGTACTGTATTAATTTTTTGTAAATCTACCATCATCAATACTATACCCTTCCCAATCTATATCTTGTTTATCCATTTCAGAAACTGCAAGATTTGTAGATTTGTAACTTCCAATATTTTTAAATGAAAACATCAATGTTAAAATATCTTGTGGTTTTAAATTTTCTTCTTCATATGATTTTCTTGTGAAATCAATATTTATACCAAAGCATTCATCAAAATAACTATATCCAATACTATATTCTTTATTAATTTCTTTTTTTAGATCATAAAGTCCACTTAAATTAATTCTTGAAAATTTATTAATTTTATCACTTATGTATGAATAGTTTAAAGTTTCTGTATCATTTGTAATTATATTGTTAACTTTAGAATTTTGATCAAGATAAGATAATTTTATTTTACCATATGATGGTTCATAATTTAAATTAATATTTTGTTTTTTTAAATATGAGTCATCTAAATCATATCTAAAGTTATAGGATAACAAATTTTTTTTAGAATATTCTACTGATCCTAATAAATCACTTAAATTATTTTCATTTCCCTGTTCTTTGTGAAAATTGCTATTACTTGTAAATTCATATGTTTGAGATAATGAGGTTTTCCAATTCTCAGTTAAAGCACTAAAGTTATAAGTAAGTCTTTTTGAATTATCCATTTTATCATTTCCAGTATATCTGTTTAGTTGGTACATATTTTCTATACTAAAATCATTGTTTGTTGAATCTTCATTAGATAATTTATTACTATTCGATATACCTGGTGAAAAAATAAAGTGAATTTTTGGATTAAAAGTTATATTTTGCATATAATTACTAAATGAAAATGGAGTTTCACTTGAAACACCCAGTATAGGAAATAATCTATAGTATGAACCTGTTTTATATTCGTCATCATTTATTAATTTATTTTCTGTATTAAAAATTTGATTATAAACTTCAGTATTAAAAGAGACTTTTGAATTAAATTTTATGATTTCTTTTTTATAATTATACATGTGTGATAATTTCTGTTGTTTTTTAGCGTGAACCAAATTACTATTCTCTCTAAATATATTATAGAACTCAAAATTTGAGTGTGATATTTCTCCAAATTTATTATTATAACCAGAAAAATACTTAATCCTTGGTAATACAATAGGAAGAGATTTATTATCCTCATTTTCTTGATTGGTCTGATAAAAATTTACACTTAGTTTTAAATGATCATCTATTTTATTTAAATTAAATCCTTCAAAATTAAAATTTGTTGAAAGAGAATTAGTATAACTTAAATCATCATTTGGCTTAGTTTTTTGTATGTAATTTTTAGAGGTTTGCAAAGCTGAGTCAATTTGAATTTTATAATTTTTGTTCAAATTTTTATTATAATTTAATATTAAACTAGCATCTTTTAACCATTTATTATTGTTTTTATCTTCAAAATTTGAATCAAAAGTTAGATCACTTTTAAAATTTCCTCCTGATAACACTTGATTATAATCAAAAATAAATCTCTGCGATGCATCTACACCACCACCATAATTTATTATGGGTGTAAACAAAAGTTCTTTATCTATATCTATATTAAAATAATATGGAAATGAAGTAGATTGAGATGTTTTAGTGTCAAAAAAATTCAAAGATACTGAGGGTAGTAAAAAACCAGATTTTCTTTCTTTTCTAAGAGGTGAAGGAGTAACAATATATGGTATATAAAATATTGGCGTATTAAGAACTCTCATCTTAGAGTGTTTTTGATATAAAAAAAGATTACTGTTATCATGTAAAATTTTTTCACCTTCTAATTGCCATGTAGGACAAATAAAACTTCCAATTTTAATTCTTGAATTACATGGCGTATATACACCTTTAGATATAATATCAATATTACCATTTCTTTTTATTTTATTTCCAATTAATCTTGATCCATCATTTAATCTAATTTTTGGGTTATCAAATTCAGCAATTTTAAAGTTCTTATTAAAAAAACCATTCTTACCTTCAAAAAAATTATTATTTTTATCTTTAAATGTAAACTCTACAGGTAAATTAATTTTTTCATTTAATTTGTCATAAATTATTAAATCAGAAATAATTAGTTGATTATCATAAAATATTTTTGCATTTCCTTTTGCAATTAAATTTTCATCTTTATCGTATGTAATTGAATCTGCATAAATAAGTATTTCTTGTGCTTTATTTATATTAGGTAAAAAAAATAAAGAAATTAATAAGAAAGACTTAATTAAAAAATTAATCATTTTATTCATTTTCAATTTTTATAACTTGATATAAACCTATTAAAAAGGGAATGAATAAAATTATTGAATAAGACAATATAAAATTTAATGATAGATTGATTGTTAGTTTACTCATTATTTCTTTCATCAAGAATAATATAAATCCGATTGATATCGCAATGAATAATACTTTAAAAAAATTTTCGTTTCGTTGAAATTTTCCAGTAAAACCAAAAATAACAAAACCTAAAATTACAATAAAAATAGGCTTAAAGACTTCTGACAAGTAATACAAGCCAATTTCAGGTGAATATAAATTAAATTTAGATAATGTATTAGAATGCTTGATATAATTATAAAATGGAACAAGCTTATATCGTGATATAGAGTTCAATAAATTTTCTTTATTAAAATTTATTACCAAATCATAATTTTTTAAGTTTTTGTAATTTTCATTTTTAAAATCATAGAATTTAACATCTTTTAGAGAAAAAATATTTTTTTTAAATATGCCATTATTAGCTAATATAAATTTATTATTTTCTTTATTTAGCAATAAAATTTTAATATTGTTTGCTTTCATATCTTTTAAATCAATATTTTTAATATTTATAAAACTGGAATTTAGGCTATTTATTTGATTTTTGATCCACATTTCATTGTTTGTAATTTTAATTGAATATAAACTTTCATCTTTTTTTCCTAATTCAAAATCATATTTAGTTTCCATTAATACTGATAGGGGATTTAAAATTAACAAAAAAATTGTAGCCATAAAAAATATTGCCAGTCCAATAGGAAAAAAAATATCAAAAACGGAATATCCTAAATTTCTCATAGCAATAAACTCATTATTATTTATTAAATTTCTTATTAAAAATGCAACGCTTATAATTGTAACAAATGTTATAATTTCGTTTAATATTGAGGGGTACTTCAGTACAGACAGGTAAAAATAATTGAATAATGTTTTATTATCTACACTCATGACTCTAGATAACTCTAACAAATTAATAAAAATTATAAGTAACGAAAAAATAAATAAATTTACTAATAAATATCTATTTGTAAGATTAAATAAATAAAAGTTAATTTTATTCATATTTTTTCTTAATAAGGCTTAATGCTAACGATATTATAATTATGGAAAAAATTATTAGCGCATAATTAAATAAAATCAATTCTGAGTTTTTAAGAATTTGATTTATCAATAAAATAGTCACACATACAAAAATAAAATAAATATTATTCCTAGTTTTAAAATTGATTTTACTCAGATTATTAGTATAGAAAAATAACAAAATATATAAAATTAAAATAATATCAAAAATTTTAAACGTAATATTCAAGTAATTTTTTTGTGATAAATCATCAAATATAGTGAATGTATTTTTATCAATAACATCTCCATAATTAATATTATTGTTTTCTACTTTTAAAATGTAATTTAAAAATTCTAGTTTTTCTATTTGTTTTTCTTCATTGATACTGATTCTAAAACCATCTGATAGTTGAAAATTATATTGATTATCTTTCTTATAAATTTTCCCTTTTTTCGCATAGATGAAATTCTCTTTTTCATCGTTAAAACTAATTAGTATGTCGTAATATTCATTATCCATTTTTTTAAAATCAAGAATAGTAGTTTTATTTAGGTTTAAAAAATTTGAATATGCGATTTTATTTAAATCTATTGTATTTCGTAAATCAAATTCATTATTTTTATACTGACCATAAAATTTTGGAGCTAGATATAAATTTAATAATGTAAATGTTGTTAAAATAATTATACTAAAAAAAGTTAAACTTTGCTTAAAAGGTTTTAAGCCCATCCCTAGTGAAAAAATTGCTATTAATTCATTATCTTTATTTAATTTAATGAAACATAACAGCAAACCAAAAATTAGAATAAAAGGAATAATAACAGAAATAATATTTGGTATTAAATAAAAAGATAAAAGTATAATATCAATTATTCCAATATTCATGAAGTTAGTTATTGTGAATAATCTTGTTATCTGTAATAACCAAGCTACTGACAGAAATATGAACAATATTAGAAAGAAATATTTACAAATTTGATTAAATAAATAGAAATTTATTTTGCGAAGTATCATTTTAATTAGTTTAATAATATATCTTACTTTTTAATATTAAATATATAATCTTATATTCTCTTATCTTTAAGAAAAATCCTATTTTTTTTAAATATTATCAAAATATGGACAAAATCTAATTACTAAATTAGTAACCCTTATAATAATATAGGAGAATATATGATTAGAACCTTTTCAATTATCAAACCTGATGCCACTAAAAGAAATATAACAGGGGCAATTAATAAAATCATTGAGGAAAATAATTTAATAATTGTTGCACAAAAAAGAATAAAGTTAACAAAAGAAAAAGCAGAAGGATTTTATTCTATACACAAAGATAAACCATTTTTTGGTGAACTCGTTGAATATATGACCTCTGGTCCAGTTATTGTGCAAGTTTTAGAAGGTATAAATGCTATTAATCAATATAGAAAAATAATGGGAGCAACCAATCCTGAAAATGCAGAAGAGGGAACAATTAGAAAAGAATTTGCATTAAATATACAAGAAAATTCAGTACATGGATCAGACTCTGAAGAAAATGCAATAATTGAAATAAATTATTTCTTTGATGATTTAGAAATTATAAATAATTAAAATAATGAAAAAATAATAATTAAGATAAATGCCACAAATATAATTATATATATTGTTAATTTGTTAAAAGTTTTCCATGTTTGTGCCTTATCTTTTGATATATTGTCTTTATTGTAATCCATCATTTATGTAATAAATATTATCTATCTAATTGCAACAGGATTATGAATAAATTTTTAATTATTACAATTTTAATACCCATCAATTTAATATTTTTAAGTAAGAATCTTTATTCTCAAAATTTATTTGAAACTTCCTATTATGAAGTTGAGTTTATTTCGAATGATATAAAAAGTAATAAAATGAGTAAAATTAATGAAATTAAAATAATTAGTTTTTCAAATATTTTAAAAAAAACATTGGATAAAAAAACTTTTATTGAAATAAATAAACTTTTAAATGAAGATTT
>CABYBP010000035.1 GCA_902517315.1 uncultured Alphaproteobacteria bacterium | reverse complement strand
GTATTAGCAAAATCTGATTTAACATAAACTTCAAAAGCTAATTCACCTGAGAAACTAATTCTTGCAATTCTACAAGGAATTTTGCCTTTAAGAAAAGTTGAAGTAACACCCATAAAAGGTAAGATATTATTAGTTAAAACTGAAGAATCATCGACACAATTATTAAGAACTACTCTAGATTTAGGTCCTGCAACTGATACGCCGGCCCATTGTTCAGAAACACTAGTCACATTAACATTAAGATTTGTCCATCTAGTTTGTATTAATTCTTCTAACCATGACATTACTTTTGCAGCTTCACCTGTAGAAGTTGTCATAAAATATTCATTTTCTGCTAATCTCCAAGATGTGCCATCATCCATTACAATACCGTCATCACGTAACATTATACCGTATCTTGCTTTTCCAATTTGTAGTTTTGAAAAACCATTTGAATAGATTCTATTTAAAAATTCGGTAGAGTCTGGTCCTTGAATAGCAATTTTACCTAGTGAAGTAACATCACAAATTCCAACTGTTTTTCTTACTGTTGTTGCTTCTCTAATATAAGAGTCACTTAATGTTTCATTTTCTTTAGGATAATACCAAGGTCTTTGATACAAACCTACTTCAATCATCTTAGCACCATGATCAATATTCCATTGATGCATTGGTGTAACTCTTAATGGTCTAAAATGTTTTCCAACATTTCTTCCACTTAAAGCTCCAATAGCAACAGGAGTGTAAGGAGGTCTGAATACAGTCGTTCCAACTTCTGGAATTTCTTTATTTAAAAGATCTGCCATTAAGGATAATCCAATAATGTTTCCCATCTTTCCCTGATCATTAGCCATACCCAAAGTTGTATATCTTTTAAGATGTTCTACTGAAATGAAACCTTCACGGTGTGCTAGTCGTACATCATCTGAAGTTACATCGTGTTGATAATCAACAAAACTTTTTGATCTAGATTTATTATATTTTACTTCGTAAAGTGGTTTTATTGGATTTTTCCATCCACCAGGTTTTGGAAAAAAATAATTTGTTTTGGAAATACCTAAACGATTTAATGCATCAGTAGCACCTGCAACTCCAGAAGCAATACAATCATTTTTATTCCATAATCCTCTCGAAGAACCTATCATTGTGATATTCTCTTTAGTATCAATCGGTAAAAAACATGCATTTTCATAATCCCATTTAGGCTTTACACCTCTATGCGATAACAAATGTACTGCGGGAGACCAACCACCTGATAATAAGACTTGATCACAATTTATTGTTTCAGATTTATTAATATTTTCACTTTTAGATATGTCTAAACTATCAATTTTTTTTGAACCATTAATATTATAAGGCACATACCCTCTTCTAATTTCAAAAGTTTTGTTGGTTTCAATTTCAAAATTGGTTCGTGAATCAAGAACAGTAACATTTGCTCCAGCTTCAGATAAAAGTTCTGCAGTTTCATAAACAGAGTCATTATTTGTAGTTATTGCAATTTTTTTACCTGTTAGAACTCCATATCTATTTAAATAATGTTTTGAAGCATTTACTGTCATTACACCAGGAATATCATTATTATTAAATGCAATATGTCTTTCTATTGCTCCCGCACCAACAATTATGTGTTTAGCTCTAATAGTCCAAAATCTTTGACGTGGTAGTGTTGTATTTGGTAACGATAAATGGTCTGTTACTCTTTCTAATAAACCAACAACACAATTATCATATAATCCAAATGCTGTAGTTCTAGTCATTACTTTTATACCAAGATGCTTAATTTGATTTTCAATTTGTGAGCTATCAAATTCATTTTCTGAAAGTTGATCTCCTCCAATAATACTATCTTGCTCTACTAAAATAACATCTAGTTTTTTCTCTGCTGCCTCAATTGCGGCTGCAATACCGGATGGCCCCGAACCTACAATAATTACATCACAAAAATCGTGTGCGTGTTCATAAGAATCTGGATCAGGTAAAATAGAAGCACTTCCCATTCCAGCTGCTTTCCTTATAAACTTTTCAAAAAACATCCATATGGCTGTACCTTTACCCCATTCAAAAGGTGGTATTCCCATAAAAGTTTTATAATAAAAACCAGAAGCAAAAAATCTACCTAGATAATTATTAATTCCAGCTAGATCAAAATTTACATTGGGAAAAGCGTTCTGACCACTGGCTTTTAAACCATCATATAATTCTTGAGTAGTTGCCCTTACATTAGGATCTCTTCTATCTTTTGATCCTACAGTTACTAGAGCGCCAGATTCTTCAACACCACTTGAAAATATACCTCTTGGCCTATGGTATTTAAAACTTCTTCCAACAACTCCAATATTATTAGCTAACAATGCTGATGCTAGTGTATCGCCTTCAAAACCTTTGTATTTTTTATTATCCCAAGTAAAAGATAAAACATTATCTCTATTAATTTTTCCATAATTTTTTAATCTACTTGTTTTCATTTATTATTTTCTACAACTTTCTGTAAATCTGGATGGCAGGGTTTAACACTCCTAATTTCATGAGTTACTGTTGAACGTTCAATTTTTAACCACATTCTACATCCATTAGTATGATGCCATGTTTCTAATTGAAAACCTTTTATATTTTTTCTAAAAAATATTGCTTCTGTCCATTCTTTTTCTGAAGAGTCTAAAGATGGATATTTTATTGTAGCATCTCCCCCATAACTAAATTCACTATGATCTCTTTCTCCACAATAAGGACAGTTTATTCTAATCATCTAACCATGCAATTTTGGATCAGGTCCAGCACCACGTTCATCTATGTTTATGCCTTTTTCAAATCTCTCTAAATTATGATTCTGTACATAATTGTGTGGGCTCTCATTTGCAATTAAGTCAGCAAAATACCAACCTGATGCTGGACTAGCCTTAAAACCTCCATAATTCCAGCCAGCATTTAAATAAAGATTTGATATTGGTGTTTTACAAATAAAAAAAGATCCATCCATAGTCATATCCATAACGCCAGCCCAATGACGAAGTAATCTTATTCTGCCAAGAGAAGGAAAAATTGCCATGGCTGCTTCAGCAACATCTTGAACCATTGGTAAATTTCCTCTTTGAGCATATGATTTATACCAATCGAGATCACCACCAAAAACCATACTACCTTTATCAGACTGAGAGATATAAAAATGTGCACCACCTACTCCATAAACTACCACTTGATCCAAAAGAGGCTTAACTGCTTCGGATACAAACGCTTGTAATTTGTGAGATTCAATTGGTAAATTTCCTAATTCTGCCATTTGCCATAATACAGAAGTATTACCAGCAACAGCAAATCCTATTTTTTTTCCTTTTATTATTCCTCGAGAAGTTTGAATACTTTCAATCATTCCATTTGTTCTTGTGAAACCTGTTACTTCACAATTTTGTAGAATATCTACACCGAGTGTATCAGCAGCTCTTGCATATCCCCATGCAACTGCATCATGTCTTGCATTACCTGCTCTCTTTTGAACAGCTGCTCCTAAAATAGGAAATCTAGAATTATTATAATTTAGATGAGGTATTTTTTTCTTAAGTTTTTTTAAATCCCAAAGCTCAGCATCTGTACCATGAAGCCTCATAATATTATACGTTCGTGAAACAGAATCTTTAGCACCAGGACTGTGAAACAATGAAACGTGAGCTCGTTGACTAAACATTACATTGTAATTTAATTCATGACTTAAATTTTCCCATAACTTTAAAGAATGCTCATAAAATTCATGATTCCCTGGCATCATATAATTTGATCTTACAATAGTCGTGTTACGTCCGGCGTTTCCTCCCCCGATCCAACCTTTTTCCAAAACTGCTACATTTTTAATATTATGATTTTTTGCAAGATAATATGCTGTGGCAAGTCCGTGTAAACCTCCACCAATTATTATAACATCATAATTTTTTTTTGGTTCCGGATCACGCCATTGTCTAGTCCAATATGATTGACCATTTAATCCATTTTTAATTACGTTCCATGCATTAAATTTTGTCATTTATTTATATAATTGTTGATTAGTTAATTAGAGTAAAATATTTTAACTAGTGAAACAAGAGTTATTTAGTCACAATTAATTTGAAAGAATCAAATCTTCAAATTTTTTAGAATGATGTGTAAGTTGCTCATATCCATCCTCTGTAATTATAAAACTATCACCAACCTGTGATCTAAATTTATTTGCACTAGCTCCTCCATCTACTGCAAATACCATGCCAGGCTCTAAAACAGTTTTATTTCCAACTACTAATTGTGGTTCTTCTAAAAAACTAAAACCGGTTCCTCTTCCACATCGAAATGTAGGATACGGATATCCTTCAGACTGTATAGCATCAGCATAAGCTGCATGTACTTCTTCTGCAGTTACTCCAGGACCAAGAATTTCAAGAGCAGCTTTTTGAGATTTAACTGCAGTTTCAAAAGCTTTTATCTGTTCATTAGATTGAATTTCTTCTACCCAAAATATTCTATCAAATCCTAATTTAAACCTGTGGAAATTTGTTGAACCACAATAACATACAAATACTGGGTCACCTTTTTTTATAATTTTGGTTGAAGCACGATGGTGAGTTTTAGGTAAATCATGACCTGATGTCATAACGGGTAAAAAATGAATATTTGGAGACATATTGATATTATCAGGATAAAATTTTTTTAAAAGCTCTGCAGCTTTTCTTGTTCCAGCCTGTGATTGAGCAAGAGCAACCTCATATTCAGGAACATTATTACCAATTGTTTTTTTAGCTGCTTCCATCATAGCCATACCTACCTCTCCAGCATGGCGAGCAATATTCAATTCATGATTAGATTTAATCATTCTTATATTATCTATTAATTTTGTTAAATCCCCAGGTTGGTTATGAACTATTTCGTCTAAATAACTTTTAACCATCGAATTTATTTTAAATTTTTCAATAAAAATATTTTTATGCTGATTTATAATTTGTGGTAATAATTCTCTCCATTCATTTCCAATACCATCATTCCATGTTTCGATTTTGTCAACAGGACAAGTTTCGGGAACTAATAAAACATCAAGTAGAGGTGTAATTAAGTAAGTTTTATGATCATTTGAAACAACTAATAATGTTGGTCGATTAAAATCCATATGAAGGAAGTCATGATATCCTGTAAAGTAATATATAGAGTCATCATCTGTTATAATTGAGAGATCAATATTATTCTCAGACATTTTTTTCTTTAGTTTATTTAAGTTTTCAGAAAACATTTATTTTAATTGTTGTTCTACTAATTCTGTCCAATATGAAGAACCTATGACTAATAATTCGTCATTAAAATCATAATTATCTGCATGTAATGGTCTGGAATGTTGATCTGATTTACCGTTACCCATTAAAACAAAGCAGCCAGGTTTTTCGTTTGCCATAACTGAAAAATCTTCTGAGAATAAACGCGGTTCAATATCACCATTACATTTATCGCTTCCAAGTAATGAAACTGCAGCTTTTGTGGCAGACTCAGTTTGGTTTTTCGAATTAAAAGTTACAGGACAGGTTGTTTCATATTTTACACTGCCATTAACTCCATGTGCATTACAAATGCCTTCAACAATTTGTAACATTTTTGAAGCAATTTTTTCATTCGTTTCTTTTGATAAAGCTCTTGCGTCACCAGTCATTTTTACCATACCTGGCAAAACATTTTTTTTACCATCAGTTATAAATTCAGTAATAGAAACTATACCGTTATCTGCTGGGTTTAATTTTCTAGATACTATTGATTGGAGTGCTACAGCTATTTGGGAACCAACAGTTATTGCATCAACGCCCATATGAGGTAATGCAGCATGCCCACCTTTGGCTTTTATTTCAATTTCAAATAAATTTTCACTTGCTGTAATAGCTCCTTTTCTTGTTCCAAATGTTCCAATTTCCATATTTGGAATGTTGTGCATAGCGTAAATTTCATCAATGTTAAATTTATCAAACAAACCTTCATCTATCATTGTTCTTGCACCAAAAGTATTTTCTTCATCAGGTTGAAAAATAAAATATACTGTTCCATTAAAGTTACTTTTTTCTGATAGATATTTTGCTGCACCTAATAACATTGTAGTGTGACCATCATGTCCACATGCATGCATTCTGTTATCAAACTTTGACTTATAACTAAAATTATTAGTTTCATGTATAGGAAGAGCATCCATGTCAGCTCTTATACCTATTGA
>CABYBP010000034.1 GCA_902517315.1 uncultured Alphaproteobacteria bacterium | reverse complement strand
TGAATTAATTTGTGAAAGTATCAAATTAGTTTCTAGTGCAAAAGTTCCACTACCAAAAAATGAAAATTCTAATTTTAAAATATTTAAATCATATATTGGATCTGATAAACATGTAGCAATAGTTGTTAATCCAAAAAAAATAAATAAAAAATCTGTTAATTTAAGAATACATTCAGCTTGTTTTACAGGTGATATTTTTCATTCCCTAAAATGTGATTGTGGTGAACAATTAAATCAATCAATAAATTACATGGTTAGAAATAATGGTGGTATTATTTTATATTTAGAACAAGAAGGTAGGGGAATAGGATTAGCTAATAAAATGCGAGCATATTCTCTTCAAGCAAGGGGTATGGATACAATAGATGCAGATCATAATATTGGTTTTTTAGATGACGAAAGGGACTTTAATATTGCAGCTAGAATACTTAAATTGCTTAAAATAAAAAAAGTAAATCTTATTACAAATAATAAAAATAAAATAAATTCAATTAAGAAAGCAGGAATTAAAGTCGAAAATCAAATAAATACAAAACCGACTCTGAATAAATTTAATAAAAATTATTTTAAAACAAGAGTTAAAAAATCTGGATATGGTCTTAAGTTAGTAGTGTAGTTATGAAAAAAATTCCTAAGATAAAACTTCAGTTAACAAATGAAGATGAGTTTGATTCTTCTAAATTAAAAAATAAAACAGTTTTATTCTTTTATCCAAAAGCATTAACTGGAGGATGCTCAGTAGAAGTTGCTGACTTTCAAAAATATCTTACAAAGTTTAATAAAATTGGCTTTGACGTAATAGGAGCTTCTAAAGATCCTGTTGATCGAAACAAGAAATTTTCTGAAAAATATAAATTAAAATATCCATTAGGTTCAGATGATGGGAAAAATTGTGATAAACTAGGTATTTGGATAGAAAAATCTATGTATGGCAGAAAATACTTTGGAATAGATAGATCTACATTTGTAATTGATAAAAATGGAAAAATTCTAAATTCTTGGAATAAAGTTAAAGTTAAAGGCCATGTGGAAGAAGTTTATAATTTTTGTAAGGATCAGTAAATTTTTATTTTATTTTTCCTATTTCTTTTTCTCTTTTAATAACAAATAAGCCACTTAATGTAATAATTATAGCGCCTATAATCATATTATAAGTTGGAGTTTCACCTAATATTAAATATCCAAAAATCATACCAAATATAATAACACTATATCTTGCTGATGCTGTTAATGAGAGTGGGGCATAAAAAACTGTTAACACTGAAAATAAATATCCAAATAAAACAAATATACTAGAAACAAGAATATAATTTACATCTTCACTACTTACTTGATAACCAAAAATTATTGAACCCAACCCCGCAAACCCAGTAATCAACAAAGCAGTCACAAATGTAATTTCAACACTATTTGATTTAGTTGCTAAACTTTTTGTAGCAATATCTCTAATAGTCAAAAAAATAGCAGCTAAAATAGGTAGTATTAAAAGATAATTAAATTGAAAATTTTGTGGATTTACAACAACTAGCACACCTAAGAAGCCAATTAAAACTGCGCACCATCTTCTTATTCCAACTTTCTCTTTCAAAAAAAGAAAAGCAAAAATTGTTACAAAAAAAGGATTAGTCATTAAAAGCGTATAAACTTCAGAAATTGGAAGCAATATTAATCCAACTAAGAAAAATAATGCCGTTAATACTTCATACAAACCCCTTATATGAAAACTTTTGATTGAAAGTATTTTAATTAAATTCTTTTTTTCAAAAAATATTAAATACAAACCTAATAGGCTAGAGGTAACTAAACCTCTTAGAAAAATTACAGAATATAATGAATTGTCATCACCTATTTTTTTTACAACAAGTTTGACATAACTATCATTTATAGAGAATGATAATTGGCCAGCCATCATAAAAAGTACACCGATCGTCCCAACTGAAAATAAAATCTTGCTTTTCATTATAAAAAAAAATAATTAACTGATATGTTACAAAGAAATACTTCTAGCTATTTATATGGTTTTACTGACTTGAAGTCATTAAATGAAAGAGGTCCATTAGTTATTTCTTATGGAAAAGGAATATATGTTTACGATACTAAAGGTAGTAAATATCTAGATGCAAATTCAGGTTTATGGAATCAATGTGCTGGTTTTGACCATTCTGGATTAATTGAAGTTGCAAAAAAACAGTATGAAAAATTTGCTGGTTATCATTCTTTATTTGGAAGATTGTCGGAAGAAACATTGCAATTATCTGAAAAAATTATTGAAGTATCACCTTTTGATGAAGGTCGTGTATTCTTTTGTAATTCAGGATCTGAAGCAAACGATACTATGGTTAAAATGTTATGGATGTTAAATGCAAGAATTGGAAAGCCAAATAGACGAAAAATTATTACAAGAATTAATGGTTATCACGGAGTTACTTTAGCAGCCTCTTCAATGACAGCAAAACCATACAATAAAGAGTTTGGCTTACCATCAGAAGAATTTATTCATATTGAGTGTCCTCATTATTGGAAATATGGATTAGAGAATGAAACGGAAGAAGAATTTTCTCTTAGGATGGCTAAAAATTTAGAAGAAAAAATCATCAAAGAGGATCCAGAAACCATCGCGGGTTTTGTTGCAGAACCTGTTCAAGGTGCAGGTGGCTGTATTCCTCCTTCAAAATCGTATTTTGATTTAGTTCAGCCTATATTAAAAAAATATAATATTCCTTTTATTGCAGATGAAGTAATTTGTGGATTTGGTAGAACTGGAAATTTATGGGGCTGTTATACATACAATATCAAACCAGATATAATTATTTCATCTAAATGTTTAACAGCTGGGTACTTTCCTATGGGAGCAGTTATTGTTAATAAAGAATTTTCAGATAAATTTGTTGAAGTATCAGAAGAAGCAGAAGAATTTCCACATGGTTTTACAGCTGGTGGTCATCCTGTTGGATGTGCAATTGCTTTGAAAGCAATAGATGTAATTATGAATGAGGGTTTATTAGATAATGTAAAATTGATGGAACCCTATTTTTTTGAAAGATTAAATGAATTTAATAATTATGAACACATTGGAGAAACTAGAGGTGTAGGTCTTATGGCTGCATTAGAGATGGTAAAAAATAAAGATACAAAAGAACCATTTGAAGGTCACCTTAACATGGGAGATAAAGTTGCTAATTTATCAATTGATAATGGATTAATTTGTAGACCTTTAGGTCCTGCTATTGTTTTGTGTCCTCAATTTATAATTACTAAAAAACAAATTGATGAAATATTTGATTCTCTTCATAAAACTATAAAGCAAGTTTTTAATTAAGTTTCGTACTTAACTATAAAACCTGAATACTTAACATTACTTATAATACTGTTAGGAATAACTCCTTCAACTAAAGCAAGTGAAGGACCATCTTTTGCTTTCTCTGTTATAGAAAGAATACTTTGCATGTCCCCCTGAATAATAGCTTCTACTTCGTCTTTACTTTCTTTATTTTGTATGTATCCATTTAATCCTAAAGAAATAGCTAAATCACTGAACCAGTGCCTAAATCCAACACCTTGAACTTTTCCTTTTATTATTAAACGGTAGGTTTTTATTTCATTTGTATTCATTAGACTATCAATATAAGTACTTTTTATATTCACACAATCCCTAAATAGTTAAATTAATGATTAATAAAAAAATTTTATATTGCTCTTTTGCCTTGATACTAGGTGGAAGTTTTTTTGTAATACATGACGGTATAATCAATCATCTAACGGATATCAAATTTAAATTTTACCATCATACGTTTTATACAAGTCTATGGTTGGTTGTAATAATAATCTACTTATACCTTACTGGGAGAATAAAAACTTATCTAAGATCTTCGAACTATTCAGTTTTAATATTTAGAGGGTTTCTATTTTTGCCTTTGCCATATATGCTTTTTTTAAGTTTACAGAATATATCGTTACCTGAATGGACGACATTAAATATGATTTCTCCAATATTAGGCTCAATTTTTGCGATATTTTTTTTAAAAGAAAAAATTAATATTTTTTCAATTACTGCAATTTTTTTAGGATTTATTGGTGTTATATTTATTATTCAACCTGGTTTTCAAGATTTTAGTTTTTATTATTTATTTCCTATTTATGGTGCATTCACATTGGCCTTACAAAGCTTCTTAGCCAATAAATATTCTAGTATAACAACCACTCTAGGATTTTTTATCTATGGTTTTATTCCTATCACTTTGGTTTCATTTGTTTTATTTTTATTTGATCCATTAATAAATTACCAATTAATGTTTATTTCTTCAATTGCAGGTTTAATTGCTCTACTAGGTGTTTATTTGGTAACATACGCTTTTCAAAATTCTCAAAATCATTTTTCATCTATTTTTGCTCTATTTTATTTACAAATATTGTGGTCATTATTGATCGGTATTATATTTTTTAATGAATATCTTAATTTTTTTGCATTATTAGGAGCTGTTTTAATTGTTTTAAGTGGTATTCTATCTCTTCAAGCTCAAAGAAAACAACTTAAGGGTTTATAATCTCTATCTAAAATAAATTTATGAAAAAAAGTATAATTTATTCTTCAATCCTTTTGTTTTTTGCTGGAATTTTTTTCGTAATAAATGACGCAATAATTAACTATCTATCTCAAACAGATATAAAATTTTATCATTTTATTTTTTATGGAATACCCATTTTTTTATGTTTCCCGTTATATTTATTTATTAATGGAGCTTTGAAAAAAAATATTAAATGCACTAATTATTTTCCACCCATTATCAGAGGTTTTTTAAATATTCCTTTGCCTTTTATTGCCTTTATAACACTTAAACAAATTAAACTTCCAGAATTCACAACATTAAATATGACTGCCCCATTGATGGGGACAATATTTGCTATTTTTTTACTTAATGAAAAATTAAATCTTTTAACATACATATCCTTGTTCATTGGTTTCTTAGGAGTATTATTTGTTATACAGCCGGGATTTGAAAGTTTTAATATTTATTACTTAATTGTACTTATTGGGGTATTCTTAATTACAGTAACAACATTTATTGTAAATAAATATGATCATGCAACTACGAATATTGGATACTTCCTTTATGGTGGTTTTTTTGTTCACTTTATTTCAATACCTTTATTCTTAATTAATCCATTACAAGTAACTCTTTTTGAATTTTTTTTAATATCAACTGCTGCATTATTTATTAATTCAGCAATGTTTTTTGCAACTACTGCATTTAAGATTGCACAAAAACATTATGCCTCAGTATTTAGTTTAGTTTACCTCCAGGTATTGTGGTCATCTTTAGTTGGAATATTTATATTTAATGAATATATGAATTTATATGCATATATTGGAGCAATATTCATAGTGTTAAGTGGAATTATTTCATTACCTTCACAAATTAAACAATTAAAGGAAATTAATTAATGGTTAAAATTATTTTATTTTTATTTTTTTTGTTTTTTAGCTATAAATCTTATTCTAACGAAGTTAAAATTTTAAATGAAACTATAGGAAATGGTTTAGAAGTAAAAAATCACTCAAAATTATCAGTTCATTACATAGGTAGACTAGAAGACAATTCAGTTTTTGATAGTTCTTACGATAGAGGGCAATTTTTTGATTTTCAAATAGGTGTAAGAAAAGTAATCCTAGGTTGGGAGACAGGGTTACTTGGCATGAAAGAGGGTGGAAAAAGAACAATCTTTATTCCTCATCAATTAGCTTATGGAGAAAGTGGTGCAGGCAGTTTAATTCCACCAAAATCAAATCTTATTTTTGATATTGAATTAATAAAAGTAATTCCTCCTGGGTATAAGGAAATAGATGGTCAACAATTAAAATTAGCCATGACTGATAATTTTAAAATTATAGATATTAGAAATGAAGATCAAATAACTAATAAAACTAAAATACCAGGAGCTATTCAGATAACAGCATTTGATAAAAATGGGAATTTTTTCCCAAATTTTTTTGAAATCTATAAAGAAAATGTTGAAATAGGAGAAAAAGTTATTTTTATAAGCCAAAATGGAGACATATCTTCAATTTTAGCTAATGGATTTGTTGAGCAACTAAATCAAACAAATATTTATCACTTAAAGGACGGTGTATCAGGTTTAGATGAAATAAATTTTGATTTTGAATAAGTTAAAAATCTATTTTTTGATTATTTTCAGCTGCATAGTTGATAATAAATTGCCATGCTGATCTGCCCGTTCTGTTTCCTCTTTGCAAGCTCCATTTAATCGCTTCTTTTTCAGTATTTTCACTAAAGGGTAGTTTAAATTTTTTACAATACTTAAAAATTATTTGAACAAAATCATTTTGAGAAATATTATGAAAACCAATCCATAAACCAAAACGATCACTTAAACTTATTTTTTCTTCAACACTTTCATCTATATGAATTGCAGAAGATCTTTCATTTTCTATCATATCTCTAGGCATTAGATGTCTTCTATTAGAAGTTACATAAAGAATAATATTTTTAGGCTGATTTTGTATACTTCCATCTAAAGTCGATTTAATTATTTTGTAATCA
>CABYBP010000033.1 GCA_902517315.1 uncultured Alphaproteobacteria bacterium | reverse complement strand
GAAACAGAATTTATTATTGAACAAATTAATAAATTAAAAGATGATGCTACTAAAAATATTTTAGATGAAATTAAAATATTATTTAAAAAGAAAAATATAAATATTACTGTTGATTACCCTAACTCTAAATTTATTTTATCTTCAAATAAATTATTTTCTCAAGGAAGTTCTTCACTTTTAACAAGTGGAGTTGAAGAAATAAATAAAATATCCGATATTTTTGCTCAAATACTACCATGCTTTTCTTATGAGCCATTTTATTTAAAAAAATCGAACACTCTCAATAATAGTGAAAAAACGTGGAAAAAATTACAAGATAAATATAATCATCAAACTTACTGTAATTCGGAAAAAATGAAAATTTCAAATATTTTTAAAATTAATACATTGATGATTGAGGGTCATACAGATCAAGATAATAATAAAATTGCTGATGAAGAGGAATTATCAGTAAAACGAGCATCAAATACTTTTAAGCAGATAAGAAAAAAACAAATATTAATTTCTGGTTTAACAAATAAAAATGGAGAGCCAATATTTGGATATTCTGGATATGGAAGAACAAGACCCTTAATAGAAAATGCCAAAACAGAAAATCAAAAATCTAAAAATAGAAGATTAGAATTTAGATTTTTATTTGGAGAACCAGAAAAAACTCAATTTATGAAATACTTAAAAGAATTACAAAATGACTCTTAAAGAATTATTAAAAAATTATCATATTAAAACTGGTGTTGATAAACTCAAAGAATTTCCAGCAGAGTCAATAATGCTAAGAAAAGCAAAAAAAAATATTAAAATATTATTTGATCCTGTTGTAGAACCTCAACCTAATGATTTAAATAATTTAGAAAAAGTTATTCCTGAGATAATTAATCATTTTCAAAGTGGTAAAATAAACAATCTATCTCCTTCTTTAGCTAACCAAGGTGTAAAATCCTCATCTTCACGAGGCCATACCTCCCTAGTATCAATTTTTTCTAATTTTCCAGTTTTCATTTTTTTAACCTTTCAGTTTTAATTTCCTCAGTTCTATCAATTCAGGAAAATTGTTTTAGTGAAGTGTTTTGGAATTTTTTTCACTAAGGAATCTCCTAAAAACAAAAACCCCCTGCTCTAGAAACAGAGGGTTTTTTTTATGGAGATACAAAACGATTATTTTTGAGCCTAGAAAGGAGAGTAAGAAACTCAAAAACAATAAAAACAAAATACTCGACAAATACTTTTGAATGTAGTGAAATGATTAAGTATTTTTTTCACAAAGAAAAAGGAGGCAAAATGGCTGGATATTCAAGAAAGTTCTCCTCAATTGAGCAGGCACTTAAGGAGACAATAAAAGATCTTGGAAAGGATAAAATAAAAGAAACTACCGATAAAAGTGAATCGCACTTTCGAAAATGTAGTGATGAAAGTGATAATGATCATCATATTTACCAGAAAGATGCAGTAATTCTTGATATAGAATGTATGAGAAGCGGATTTGGCCATCCAATGCTCTCTGCTCATGAAGCTCTTGTGAATAATGCTCTTAAATCTAAAAATGATGTCGAAAACATTACATCTACGCTTATTAATGTTGGTGGAAGACTTGGTAATTTAATGGAAGTTACAAATAACGCGATTGATCCAAGTGGACATGGCGGATCTTCTATTACTCCTCAAGAAAAAGATCATATCTACAAAGCTATTAAAGAGGTGGAAGAAAAAATTGTCCAATTAAAATTATCCATAGGTTTAGATTAATTCAATGAAAAAACTTGAAGGAATTTTTGGTTTAAAAATAGATGAATATTTTGATGAAAATAAATTTAGTATAATTTCAAAAGAAATTTATCACGGAGATTATCACATATCTATCGATATACCTCCAAAACCAAATGTTTTGTTCAAAGATTATTCAATTAGATGCTCAAAAGATATGATTATTAAAGATATATCAGCTAAGACTTTATCCCCTATTCCATTTGAAAATGCAAAAGCTAGGCAAGAAGATATAGAAAATTATTTTATTGAAACATATTTTGATAGTTATTCAATCTATTACTGGGAATTTGAAAATTTCATGCATGTCTATGAATTTATTCCCTATGATAAGAAAATTATACCATTAAGAAGTGATTATAGAAATTTTGTAAATCCTAATGAGACAACCAAAGAATTAACTTTAACATTATTTGGAGAAAGCGATAACTTTAAGCAAGTAGAAATTTTTTTATCAAATAAAGATGAAAATAAAGATGATGATCCAATAAGAATATTTGAAGATCAAGATATTATCAAATTTGATACCGGTAAGGGATACGAGATCGATGTTACTGGTCTTTAATTTGGATTCCAATTAACTAAATTATTTCGATCAATGAGAGTTATTGTATGATCTTTCGCATCTGTCATTGCTTCTTCAGAATAACCATTTGCATTTGTAACAGATATTAAACCTGCTGATTCCATTTTATAGTTCTTTTTAGCTCTAATTAAATCTTGTGTAGCTTCATTATCACAAATATTTTTTCTATTACCTGTATGTTTGCATTGTATTATGTAATCAATTCCATTTTTTTTGGCTATTATGTCTGCACCACCATCATGACTTTTTGGTGTGCGATTAACTTCATATTTCTTTCCACTTAAAAATGATATTACCCATTCTTCAAATTGAATTGGCTCCATTGCATCAACTTCTTCGATATTAATTTTATACAAATTATCTTCAGCATCAGCGCCCTTGGCAGTTTGGATTGTTTCTTCAAATAAGTTATCTCTATCATTTTGGAAATCAACTGGAGCAACAAGCAAATTTCTGCTCAGGCTTCTTTTATTTTCTAATAACGAATTTATTTTAATATCAAAACTCACATCAGGATTTGATCCATATAAAGATTGAGGGATATAAACATTGACATCTTTTGTTTGACCAATTCTAAAAACTCTGTCAGTACATTGATCTTCAACAGCTGGATTCCACCATCTTTGCAAATGTATTACGTTATTAGCAGCTGTGAGCGTTAATCCTATTCCTCCAGCTTTAGGAGACAAAATCATTGCGTTGAAACCTTCTTCTAGTTCTTGAAATTCGTTAACTCTTTTTTGTCTTTCTTTTCCAGAAACAGCTCCATTAATTAGTAAAGGTTCTTTATCAAGTTTGTACCTTTTTTTAACCAAGGCACTAAGAAGTGGTTGCATTTCCCTACTCTCAAGAAATATTAAAACTTTTTCCTGTCTTGCTTTTATTTTATCTAAAATTTTAAAAGTTTGAATTAGTCTTGCTGATTGATCAATATAAGCTTCACCCTCATATGTACTTGGATGCAAAGGATGAAGAGAAACAGAGCGAATATTATTTAGAGCTTCAAATCTACTTTTCCCTGTTCCCCCAAAAGCTTTTGATATGGCGTCTGTATAGGCTTGTTCTTGGATTGTAGGCATTTCCATTGAAACAAGTTCTATTGTTTTTTTTGGAAGAGAGTCCAGGACATCTTCTTTCATTCTTCTAAACAATAAAGGCGGCTTATCATCTTGAGGAGTTGATAAAAAATTTTTTAAATCTTCATTGTCTTTTGGATCAGAGTCTTCTCTTTCATATTGTTTGCTAAAATTTTTTAATGTTCCTAAAATTTGTGGGAATAAAGTATCAAATATACACCAAAGATCGGATAATCTATTTTCAATTGGAGTTCCAGTTAATCCAAGTATAAATTCCGATTTTACTGATTTTGATGCCTGAGTAATAATTGTGCCAGGTGTTTTAATTTTCTGCATCTCATCAAAAATTAATAATTGATAAGGAATTGAGCAAAGACTGTGTTGATAGTCTCTCAAAGTTTCGTAAGTTGTTAATATTATATCAGCTTGTTTGAATTCATTCAGATCAAGATTTGGTTTTCCAGTAGAAATTTCATTTGTTTTTTCTTTTTTATATTTATCTAAATTATTACCATAAGCTTTTTCAATATGTAGATTTCCAAAAGATACTTCATCTATATGTATTTTCATTTCTTGGATCCAATTTTCCAGCAAGGCTGTAGGAGCAACTATCAGAATTGGTTTTTTAGATAGTTGTTTTTTACTCATCAAATCTATAACAGCCATCAAAAAACTTAACGCCTGTAAAGTTTTACCAAGACCCATATCATCTGCTAACAACACTCCTGGCAACCCTCTTTCCCAACTAGAAGCTAGCCATTCATAACCTTCTTCTTGATGCTTCTTTAATTTAGTAGATGATTTTAAATATGCATGATCTCTAGCAATTTTTATATTCCTTCTTTCAATATCCTTTTTGTATCCAATACTCTCAAAATTTTCTTCAATTAGCAAAACGATATTTGATCTTTTTTCTTTTACTTCTTTTTTAACTTTTTCTAAATTTTCTGGCTTTTCTAAACCCACCAACATGCTTATTGCATCCAAAGATTCTTGATTGGCTGGAATATCTGTTCCGTCCCAATTTATTTTTTCTTTATTGTTTTTGACAGCATTTGAAATTTTATCTTTTAAATCTGTAACATTATCTTTTTTTAATTGTATAAAGCTTTCCCCTATTTGAAGACCAAATGTATCAGGAAACCATTCTTCTCCCTTTCTTTTAATCCACGGTAAAACTTTTTTTTCAAATATTCCTACATCTAAGACTCTTTCAGAATATTGAGTAGTTTCTATAAATACATTTTCAAATTGATTAATTTCAATTTCATCGAAAGTATCTTGAAGTTTTTCTTTAATTACTGAAGTTGGGTTTCTAATAAATCTCTTTCTAGCTTCTTTGCCTTCAGATTTTATGGATTTAGCAACTTTTAAAGATTCTTTTATTTTAGGATCTAAGTAAACATACCATCCATCTTTTAGTGGAATACGGCTTTGAATATTATTTAAAGTATTAAAATTCTCAACAAATTTATCATGAATAATCGGTAGTAATAAATTTTGATTTTCAGAAAGTTCTTTATTATTTTCTTTAGATAATTCGATTTCTTTTTTACCAAATAAGACTGGATCATAATCGAACCCCTCTTCATTTGATTTAACATTTAAACTAAAAGAAGTAGCAAATGCGATTCTTGTTCTTTTAATTGTGTCTGTTGTTCTAATAGACTCCTGAAACTCTTCAGGTAAATAATTTTGAATATCACTCCAAACTTCATAGAGTTCTTTTTTTTCAGTTGTTTCAGAAATTAAATTAATTTTATTAATGATAGAATAAAAAGGATCAAAAGTTCTATAAACTTTACTTCCATGTTCAAGAATACAGCCAATTTGTTCTGAGCCAACAATGTACTGACCATTTAAATCTAACCAATCTGCAGTCATACTAAAGCTTGGTGAAGACAATGTTCCTTTATGTTTCAGATCTAAAATATACGGAACCTTTGATGGTAATGATAAGTTATAAGCATCTTTGTCGTTGAGTTCAGATACAATTTTGTGAGAAACTAGAACTTCACTTTCATTAATCAATCCATCTTTATCATTATCTGACTCTGAAATTTTACCTAGTAAAGTAGAAATCCCATTGAAAAACTTCTCATTTGATAATTCAGTCCATTTGTCTGTTCCAATTAATTTACCATTATCTTCAATAGAAAAACTAACCCAATCGTTGTCATATTTGAATTTAACTATCATTCTAACTCGTGATCTTGAGGCATAAATTTATTTGGTGCCATTCTTATTCCGGTGTAATTTTGAATGTGAGAAGCAACTCTTCTTTGCCAAGTCCCGTAAGCAGAACTTATGTGATTTATTGGATCAAAAGAAACATTTTCAACTAATTCATCTCTCGTATATTTATCTTTAAACATTTCTGGATGATTTTTAGATGATTCTTCCCATATTCGACAAGCACCATCGTGAGACCAATCAGCAATAATTAATTCATTTATCTTAATTAAAAGAACACTTTGATCTCTCCTGACTCTTGATCCAGTTGCAAATTTTCCAAAATTAATAATATTGTCATGATTTTTTGTATTTATATAATCGATAGCATCTTTACCTAAAATTACATAAGCATCATCAATTCTATTCTCTTCATAATAACTTAACCAAAATTTTCTTCGATATTGCCACTGATCCATATAAGCAACATCTGAAATTATATTTACAAAAAATTCTATTTGAGCACCAGCAAGCCAACGTCTAAATATTTTTTTGTGAACTTCTTTTATTTGCAACCATTTGTTTTCTTCATCAGGATTTCGTAAATCACCAAACTCATCAATTAAATATTCTTCAAGAAACTTCTTTATTTCTGGACTAGGTTTTTGATTTATCCATGGATCAAGAAATGATTCAATCATATTTATTGATTGATTTTCATAATTAATAACATCTTCATTTTTATAAATATCAATAATTTTTTTTATATACTTAATATTTAGATTATTTTTGAAATCACTTGCAACATATCTGAATATAGTTTCCATAAACTTTGACTGCATAACTGTTTGATTAACTAAAAAATCATCAACCAAAAAATTTTCAAATGTTTCTTCGTATGATTTTAAGAATGTTGAAACATTTCTAGTATCTTCTCCTAGTGAAAATAATTTATACTTCTCAATCAATGGACTAATGCGATGATCATTAATTTTACTGTTGACTTTTAAAATAACATTTCCAATTTTTTTACAATCAACATCATTTA
>CABYBP010000032.1 GCA_902517315.1 uncultured Alphaproteobacteria bacterium | reverse complement strand
TTGCAAATAAATTTCAATAGGTACGATAATCAGAGTAGAGAAATAGAGTTGCTTAAAATACCTTTCGACGAAATTAAACTTGAAAACTATAATAAAGATCAAATTTCAAAAGATAATAATGAAGTATTAGATTATTTTAATAATAACTCTGCAGCATATATGACAAAAGAAGAGAGAGATATTTCATATATATTAATAAGTAAAAGTGATTATAGAGATAATTTTTCACCTTCAGAAAATAGTCTTAATGAATATTATAATAAAAATAAAAACCTATTTATTAATCCTGAAGAGAGAAGTTTTAAACAATTTAATTTTAAATCAAAAGAAGAAGCAGATGAGTTTAAATTAAGTGTTTCTGGAAAAACTAATGAAGAAATTATTAAATATGCAGAAGAAAATAATATAATTTTTAATGAATTCAAAAATGTTGATAGAAATAAAGTTTTAGAGGAACTAGCAAATGTAATATTTGAATTAACCAAGGGAAGTATATCAGATGTAGTCCAAACTACATTGGCATATCATATAATTATTTTAGATGAAATTTTCTCAGAAAAAGAATTGGCATTTGATGAAGTTAAGAACGAAATAAATAATACATTAACCAATTTTGAAGTAGATAATTACTTCAATGAATTAAAATCAAGCCTAGACCAACAGATACTTGATGGGTTTTCAATTACTGAAATAGCAGATCAAAATAATCTTAAATTAATCAATAAGAAAAAAATTTTAAACAATACTAACGAAGATGACCCTACTTTAAGTAACGTAATTTCATTTTCTTTTACACAAATTAAAGATTTTGTTAGTGATTTAGTTGACATAGATAATGATACTTCTTTTATTGTAAACATTGATGACATATATCCGTCAAAAATAGAGAGTATTGATAATATCTTTGACAGTGTTTTAAATGATTTTATATTTACAAAAAAAACTGAACAAGCAGAAACTATTTTTGAAAATAATAAAGAGATCTTCGCAAATATAAGTAAATTTTATAGAACTAATCCAGAAAATTTAACTTTATCTTTAAAGACTAATGATGAATTACCAATATCTTTTAAACAAAAGATTTTTGAAACTGATATTGATAAAGTAGCTTTTGGATCAGATGAAAATACTATTTATTTTGCTAATATTAAAAGTATAAAGATGCCTGAAGAAGGTGAAAATACTTCAAATATTAATTTATTAAATGATTTGAAAACAGCATTTGGTAGTGAGATTATTAAGACAAAAGAAATTTCGTTCAATGATGAACTGATAAATGGTCTTTTATCTCAGTATAAATGAGTGTAGAAAAAAAAAAATTTATAAGCCAATATAATAAAGGCTTACCGCAGATATTAAAAAAAAATCTTATTGCTGATATTGAAACACCATTTTCATCATTATTAAAAATTAGTAAATCGGAAAAATATTCCTTTCTATTAGAGTCAGTCGAGAGTGGAAGTAAAAGAGGACGTTACTCATTACTTGGTTGTGATCCAGATTTAATTTGGATAGTTGAAAGAGGTAAGGCAAAAATTAAATATTTGGATCATAATTTTGATTACAAACTAGATCAAAAGCCAATTCATAGTCTTAAAGAACTTGTAAAAATTTCAAAATTTAAAAATAATGAAATTGACGTTCCTTTCCCAACACTAGTTGGATACCTAGGATATCCAATGATTCAATATATTGAAAAAATTAAACTAAGTAATAAGGACAATATAAAAATACCTGATGCAATTTTAATCAGACCAAAAATTGTTGCAGTTTTTGATAATATTAAAGATATTATTTCCCTTATGACAATTACGTATCCAAGTAAAAAAATCTCAGCAGAAAAAGCCTATAGAAAAAATAAATTACTTATTGATAAAACAATTAAAAAGTTAGAAAAAAGTATTTTAAAGCCTGCGCAAAAGAAAAATAAAAAATCTAAATTAAAATTTAAATCAAATTTCAAGAAAGAACAATTTTATAAAATTGTAAATAAAGCAAAAGAATATATTAAAAATGGAGATATCTTCCAAGTTGTGCCTTCACAGAGATTCGAAACAAAATATAATTTAAAGGCAATCAATCTCTACAGATCGTTAAGACGACTAAATCCATCTCCTTATCTTGTAAATCTTAACTTCGATAAAATAGGCCTTGTTGCATCTAGTCCAGAATTAATGGTTCAATTAAGAAATAAAAAAGTTACGATAAGACCAATTGCTGGAACAAGAAAAAGAGGAAAGAATGCCTCTGAAGACCTTTATTTATCTAAAGATTTACTAAATGATAAGAAAGAACTCGCAGAACACTTAATGCTTTTAGATTTAGGGAGGAACGATGTTGGTCGCGTTGCAAAAAAAGGAACAGTGAATGTTACTGAAAAGATGATTATAGAATACTACTCTCATGTAATGCATATTGTTTCAAACGTTGAGGGAAAAATAGATAATAATTTAGATGCTCTAGAAGCTTTAATGGCTGGATTTCCAGCAGGTACAGTTTCTGGTGCACCAAAAATAAGAGCGATGGAAATCATAGAGGAACTTGAAAATTTAAATAGAAGTTTTTATGCTGGTTGTATGGGTTATTTTGATTCTAATGGAGACATGGATACTTGTATTAGTTTGAGGACTGGACTTGTAAAAGATAATAAATTATTCATTCAGGCTGGTGCTGGAATAGTTTATGACTCGGTCCCAGAAAATGAACATCAAGAAATTTTGAATAAAGCTGGTGCTTTAATGGCAGCTGCAGAGGATTCATACAAATTCGATATATGATATTACTGATAGATAATTATGATAGTTTTACTTACAATGTAAAACACTACTTATTGGATTTAAATCAGAAGGTTATTGTTTTTAGAAATGACAAAATTTCGATAAATAAAATTTGTAAATTAAAACCTAAATCAATAGTTATTTCACCAGGTCCGTGCACACCAAATGAAGCTGGAATAAGTCTTAATATCGTTACAGAATTATCAAAACAATTTCCTATACTTGGCATTTGTTTAGGACATCAAACTATTGGTCAAGCATTTGGAGGTAAAATCATTAAATGCAAAGAAATCATGCACGGAAAAGTTGATACAATTAATCACTTTGGACACTCTATATTTAAAAATGTAGAAAGAAAATTTAAAGCAACTAGATATCACTCTCTTATAATTGATAAAAAAACTATGCCTAAAGATTTTTTAATCACTGCTGAAACAAATAATAAGATTATAATGGGTATTGCACATAAAAAATTACCAATATTTGGACTACAATTTCATCCAGAAAGTATAGGTACTGATAGGGGTAAAATTATTTTAAAAAACTTTTTAAACTTAGCAAAATAATGGATCAAACGTTAATATTAAATAAAATTCTCAAACAACAAAATCTGAATATTGAAGAGAGTATGTATATATTCAATAAAATTATGGGTGGAGAATTAGATGATATTAAAATTACATCAATACTAATTGGTTTAAAGTTAAAAGGTGAAACAAAAGAAGAAATTATCGGTGCAGCTAAAGTAATGAGAGAGAAATCTCTAAAAATAAACTCTCCGCAAAATACAATTGATACTTGTGGTACAGGTGGTGATATGAAAGACACATTAAATATATCAACAAGTGCAGCAATAGTTGCTGCAAGTGCTGGCGTTACTATAGCAAAGCATGGCAATCGTTCCGTTAGTTCAAAATCGGGATCTGCAGATATGCTAGAAAAAATAGGTTATAAAATTACAAATAATGTAGAAGATTTAGAAAACTCATTATCCAATAAAAATTTTTGTTTTTTATTTGCTCAAAATCATCATTCTGCCATGAAAAATGTAATTAACGTTCGTAAGAATTTGGCTACTCGCACAATTTTTAATTTATTAGGCCCACTTACTAATCCTGCTAAAGCAGGTAAACAGCTTTTAGGAGTCTATTCAAAAAATTTAGTTTCTATGCATTGCAATTGTTTAAAAGAATTAGGCTCTGAAAAAGCGATGGTTGTTCACGGATTGGATGGTTTAGATGAAATAAGTTTATCAGACAATACTCTTATTAATGAATTGAAAGATAATAAAGTTCTGGAATATAGTTTTGATCCAAGAGACTATGGTTATGATTTAATTAAATTAGAAGATATAAAAGGTGGAGATCCAGAATATAATGCAAATTGCTTTAATAAAATGATTAACGGCGATTACAGAGAATTTCAAATGATTGTAGAAATAAATGCAGGAGCGGCAATATATTTATCCAATTTAAGAAATAATCTAAAAGATAGTTTTGAATTAGCAAAAAAAACAATTGAGGAAGGAATTACAAAAAATTTTGTAAACTCACTAATTAATGAGTAATATACTTCAAAAAATTTGTGAAGATAAATCTAAAGAATTAGAAGAAACAAAAAAAAGATGTTCTTTTAAAACATTAGAAAAATTAATTTCCTCAAAATTAGAGAAACGTGAATTTAAAGATCAATTAATTTCAGCTCAAAAAAATAAAAAAAATTTAATAATTGGTGAAGTAAAAAAACAAAGTCCAAGTGCGGGTGAAATAATTTCAGATTATAAACCAGAAGACATTGCTATTTTATATGAAAGATCTGGTATTGGAGCGTTATCGATTTTAACAGAAAGTAAATATTTTTTAGGAAATATTGATCATTTATCTCTGGTAAAAAAGAAAACAAATTTACCTATTTTAAGAAAAGATTTTATTATTGATAAATATCAAATTTTAGAAAGTAAGATTTATCAAGCTGATTGTATATTATTAATTTTATCAATACTATCAGACGGTCAAGCAATAGAATTTATAAATTATGCAAATGAATTAAAATTAGATTGTATTATAGAGGTTCATGATGAAGACGAACTGAAAAGAGCAATCAAATTAGACTACCCTGTGATTGGAATTAATAATAGAAACCTTAAAAGTCTTGAAATCAATTTAAATAACTCAATAAATTTGAATAAAAATTTAACTAATGATTATATTTTAATTGCAGAGAGTGGAATTAAAACTTCTGATGATATAAAAAAATTTAATTCAACAGGGATATATAATTTTTTAATTGGAGAAATTTTGTTAAAATCTAAAGATAAAGAAAAGAAAATTGGAGAATTGCTTTTAAATGAGTCATATTAATAAAAAAGGAAATCCTTATATAATTGACATATCAAATAAAGATGTCACAGAAAGAGTGGCAGTTGCCTCTGGCGAAATTATATTTGATAAAGAAACATATAAAAAAATAAAATCATTTGAGACAAAAAAAGGGAACCTAGAAAAAACTGCAATAATTGGTGGTATTATGGGAGCAAAAGAAACTTCTAGATTGATACCGCTTTGTCATAATATTCCAATCAATCACATAAATATTGAGATTATAAAAAATGATAAAAAATTTACTTTTATTGTCAAAAGTACAGTTAAAACAAATGCAAATACTGGTGTGGAAATGGAGGCATTAACTGCAGTTACAATTAGCTGTCTGACAATTTATGACATGTGTAAGTACTTAAATAAAAAAATTATAATTCAAAATATACACCTTGTTTCAAAAACAGGTGGTAAATCTAATATTTAAATAACTGAAAAATATAGATATTTATATTTGTTCTTGTTTTGATCTTTCAGAACATATATAGAACAGAAATGCTTACAAAAAAACAAAAAGAGCTTTACGATTATTTAAAAAATTACATTTCAAGTAATGAAATCTCCCCTTCTTTTGAGGAGATGAAAAGTGCAGTTAATCTGAAATCAAAATCAGGTATTCATAGGTTAATTACAAGCCTAGAAGAAAGAGGGTTTATTAAAAGATTAAAGCACAAAGCAAGAGCAATGGAAATTATTAATAAAGATAACGTTACTGATGAAAATTCTTTATCAAATAGCATTAATATACCATTAATTGGGGCAATAGCAGCAGGTGAAGCAATAGAAGCAATTCAAAATGCTGATGAATTTGTTTCTGTCCCCTCTTCGATGACATCGCCTAATGCTAAATATTTTGGGCTAAAAGTAAAAGGCCTATCTATGATAGATAAAGGAATATTTGATGGTGATATTGCTGTAATAAAAAAGACAAATAATGTTGAAAATGGAAAAATTGCAGCTGTAATAACACAAGATAATGAAGTTACTCTAAAAACTATCAAATTTGATCGAAACAAGGTCTTATTAATACCTGCTAATCAAAGTTTTCAGACAAAGGAATATGAATCTGGTGAAATCCAAGTCCAAGGGACTTTATCTGGTATTATAAGAAAATATAATTAATAGTTTATCTTAATTTTAAGTTGGCTATGTTAAAAACACGATTTGCACCCTCTCCTACTGGTAATCTACACCTTGGAGGTGCTAGAACTGCCTTAATTAATTATATTGTAAGTAAAAAATCAGCATCATCTAAATTTTACTTGAGAATTGAAGATACAGATCATGAAAGATCAAAACAAGAATACACAGATAACATTACTAATTCTTTAAAATGGCTTGGACTTGATTGGGATGAGGACATTCAAGTTCAGTCCAAAAGATTAATAAGACATCAAGAAATTGCTAAAGAATTAGTACGAAAAAAGCGAGCATTTAAATGTGTATGTTCCGAAGATAAAATAGCTAGCCAAAGAAAATTAGTTAGAGAAAATAAAAACTATTCTAAAAAAATATGTACTGAATGTAAAAATGATAATGATATTCAAAGTAAAGATGAGGATTTTGTAGTTAGATTAGATGTACCAGATGAAGGAAATTTAAAAATTAAAGATACAATTCAAGGAGACGTTACAGTAGCAAATTTAGAATTAGATGATTTCATTTTACTAAGAAAAGATCAATCTCCTACGTATATGCTATCAGTAGTAGTTGATGATCATGATTTAGGAATCAATTATATTATTAGAGGTGACGATCATTTTATTAATACTTTTAGACAATACTACATTTATAAGTTTATGAATTGGGATGTGCCTCAATATGCTCATATTCCCCTTATCCATGGAGAAGATGGAACAAAATTATCAAAAAGACATGGGGCAGTTAATATTTTAGATTTGAAAAATAATGGATATTTAAAAGAGGCTATTATTAATAATCTTATACTTTTAGGTTGGTCAAATAATAATGAGAAGTCAGAAACTATTGAATTAGAGGAAATAATTGAAAAT
>CABYBP010000031.1 GCA_902517315.1 uncultured Alphaproteobacteria bacterium | reverse complement strand
TAGGCAAAGGTTCACGGAAAAAAATTAAAGAAATTATTCCTACTCTCAAATCTAAATACAATACAGACATAATTATAGCGAATAGTGAAAATGCTACTTCAGGTTATGGACTTTCAAAAAAAGATGCAGAAGAATTATTTTCTAGTGGATTAGATTTACTTACACTTGGGAATCATGCATGGGATCAAAGGGACATGCTATCTTATATTGAAGAAAATCCTAAAATAATAAGAGCTTTGAATTACCCTGACGGTGTTCCAGGAAAAGGTTATTATAAGCTTGAACTTTTAAATGGAAAAAAGGTTATTGTAGTACAAGTAATGCTAAGATTGTTCATGAACTTATCGTTGGATGATCCATTTAAAAGTATAATCGAATTTCTTCAAAAAGAGAAGTTAGGTAGCACATGCGACAGTATAATAATTGATATGCATGGTGAAGCAACTTCTGAAAAAAAAGCTTTTGGTTATTATGTTGATGGAAAAGTTTCAGCAGTTTTAGGTACTCATACTCATGTTCCAACAGCGGATAGTGTGATTTTACCTAAGGGCACAGCTTATCAAACAGATGTTGGAATGTCAGGTGATTATAATTCAATAATTGGTTTCGATATAAATAACCCAATCCATGGATTTGTTAAAGGATATAGGGCTGAGGGAAGATTTACTCCAGTGACTGAAAATATAACTTTATGCGGTGCTTTAATAGATGTCGATGATAATACTGGTTTAGCTAACAATATTACTCCAATTCAAGAAACATAATTTACATATATTAGACACATTTATCTAATATTTTATATCTTTACTAACATCGGATTAAATATTTATAAATCTACTCAAAATGGCAGGGCACTCGAAATTTAAAAATATTATGCATCGTAAAGGTGCTCAAGATAAAAAAAGAGCAAAAATATTTTCAAGACTTGGAAGAGAAATATCTGTCTCTGTCAAAGTAGGCGGTGAAGATATTGAAAGTAATATTAGGTTAAGATCTGCAATTGCTTCAGCCAAGTCGCTAAATATGCCAAAAGATAACATTGAGAGAGCAATTAAAAAAGGTCAAGGGAATGATCCTGATAGTAATTTTGAAGAGGTAAGATATGAAGGGTATGGTCCTGAAGGCATTGCAATAATAGTTGAAGCACTTACAAATAATAAAAATAGAACAGCTGCTGAAATTAGGTCTTCTTTTAGCAAACATGGTGGTAATTTGGGTGAAACGGGAAGCGTTAGTTTTGGTTTTGATAGATTTGGTAATATTACTCTTGATAAAAATTTAGTAAAAGAAGATCAGCTTCTAGAATTTCTTATTGAAAATAATACTGAAGATTATGAAATTAATGACACAGAGTATTCAATATACTGTGATCAAAATGATTTGCATGAACTTAATGATAAAATAATTAAAAAATACGGTCAGACAAGCTCTACAAATTTAATTTGGAAAAGTAAAAATAATATAAATATTGGGAAAGATGCAGCAGATAAACTATTTAAATTACTTGAAGTTTTAGAAGACAACGACGATGTACAAGTTGTATCATCAAATTTTGAGGTAGATGATAATGTTCTATCTTCACTCACTGCCTAATGAAAGGAAAATAAATGCCTGATAAAGCTTGGAAAAAAAGAGAGAGAGATGTTGCAAATTATTTCAATGGGCAAAGAACACCTTTAAGTGGAGGTAATGGTAAAGTAACAAGAGCAGATGTAATTCATGAAGATTTATTTATTGAATGTAAACTAAGAGCTAAGCATACAGCTATTAGTTTGTGGGATGATACTGCAAAGCTTGCCAAAGAGGAGGGCAAGACACCAGTAATAGCTTTATGTGAAAAAAATAGACCAGGGTTTTGGGTTATGGTTCATAGTAGTGATCTTGAAAAAATTAAAAAATAAATTTTATGGCAGATATTAATAGTGCAAATATATCGTCGGAAGCTCCAGATTTTTCTATGCTTGCTTTATTTATGCAAGCTGACCTTATAGTAAAATCAGTAATTATTATTTTAATCTTAGCCTCTCTATATTCATGGAACATAATAATTTCAAAAATTTTAAGAATTAGACAATTAAAAAAACTTGAAAAAGAATTTGAAGATATTTTTTGGTCTGGAAATTCTTTTGAAGATTTATATGAAACTTTAAACTTTAATCAGACAGATCCAAAGTCAAAATTATTTTGTGCTGCAATTTTAGAATGGAAAAAAAGTAAAACTCAATTTGAAAGTGATAGTTCAGATATTAATTCTTTAAAAGATAGAATGATGAGATCAATGACAGTTGTTTTTAATAGGGAAAGTGAAAATGTTGAGAGAAATTTAACTTTCCTTGCAACTGCCGGATCAACAGCACCTTTTATAGGTTTATTTGGAACAGTTTGGGGGATAATGAATAGTTTTAAATCCATTGCAATTGCTCAAAATACAAATTTAGCTGTAGTTGCACCAGGAATTGCAGAGGCTCTATTTGCAACAGCTCTAGGGTTGTTTGTAGCTATTCCAGCTGTAGTTGCATACAATAAAATTTCTAATGATTTGTCTAAGTATTTTATTTCTTTAGAAACATTTATGGATGAGTTCTCAACAATTTTTTTTAGACAACTAGAGAAAAAATAAATTGATTACCTCAAACAACTTAAAAAAACGTAATAAGCAAAGGTATGCTCAAATGAGTGAAATTAATGTTACACCTTTTGTAGACGTTATGCTCGTTCTACTAATTGTTTTTATGGTTACAGCACCTCTCTTGACTGTTGGAATAAAAGTTGATTTGCCTAAAGTTAAAGCAACAGCATTAACTGATATTAAAGATCCAATTGAAATAACGGTAAATTTAGATGGAGCAGTCTATATAGCAGAGTCAAAAGTTGAAGTTGAAAATTTAATTCCAAGACTAAATTCTATTACAGAACAAAATACAGAGGCAAGAATTTATATTCGTGGCGATAGAGTTGTAGCTTATGGAAGGATTATGGAAATAATGTCCATAATAAATTCAGCAGGATACATTAAAGTTGCATTAATTACTCAAAATATTGAGCAATAAATGTATCGCATAAATTATAATAATTTAAAAATTATAAATTTTTTTGAAAACTTAAATCCTAGAATATCTGGAGTCACTTTTTCAACACTAATACATTTGATTATTCTTTTATTTATGGTCGGTTTACCAAATTTTTTTTCTCCAAAAGAAATCTATGTTCCAAATGTGATACCTATTGAAATACTAAACGTTGACGAAAATACAAATTTGAAAAAATCGGATACAGATAAACCAGAAAATAAAAATAAACAAACAATTGCCAGGCAAAAAAAATTTAATTCATCAGATCAAATAGAATTAAAAAAAAATATTGAAATAAATAAGACTGAAATTGAAGAAAAAACTAATCCAAATCAACCAGTTTTGGAAATGAAGAAATCCCCAAGTTTAGAAGTTAAAGAAACAAAAAAAGTAACCATCAAAGAAAAGGAAATTATAGAAGTAAAGAAAAAAGTAGAAACAATTAAAACTGATATAATTAAACCAAAACTCAAGCCAAAGCCGAAAATTATTAATAATGATAAAACAAATACAGATTTAGATGTAGAAACAAACATCAAGGATAAACCAAAAATGGAAACTGATAAGACTCTATCAAAACCACAACCAAAACCTGAAAAAGATTTTAGTATAGCTTCTATGCTTAAAGATTTAAGAAATGAGCAAACAAATATGATTCAAAATGAAGTTAAAGAGGAAGTTGAAGAAATTGTTGACAGTAGTTCAGATAACACTCAAGAAAGCATTATGCTATCTATATCTGAAATAGATATGTTAAGGCAGCAATTATCTTCTTGTTGGAATGCACCAGCAGGTGCAGTTATAGAAAGAGGAATGCAGGTAACAATTTCAGCTAAAGTATTACAAAATATGAAGGTTTCATCAAATAGTGTCCGTATTGTTGACACAAATATAGCTAAAAGTAACCCATTTTATGGACCAATTACAGAAAGTGCAATGAGAACTCTTTTAAATCCAGAATGCACACCATTAAAACTTCCAAAAGAAAAATATAATCTATGGAAAAATCTTACAATTACTTTTGATTATAGTATCATGAAGGGATATTGATGAAAAAAGTTTTTTTAATAACCTTTTTTTTATTTTCTAGTTTTAAAGTCCAATCATTAGAAGTGACTCTAACACAAGGTAGTGTGAAACCAACTCCTATTGCTGTAACAGAGCTATATTCAAAAAATTCACAATTAATCATAGTAGGTAAAAATATTTCAAATGTAATTTCTGATAACTTAGAAAGATCTGGTCTTTTTTTACCCATTGATCAAAGATCATTTATTCAAGATAATGAATCTTTATCAAACAAGCCGAGATTTGAAGATTGGAAATTGATAAAGGCTCAGCATTTAGTTTCAGGAAAAATTTCAAAAAACAATGGAAAAATATCAGTAGAATTTAGATTGTTTGATGTCTTTCAACAAAAGCAAATAGTTGGTAAAAAATATGAAACTAATGAAAAAAATTGGAGAAGAGTAGCTCACATTATTTCAGATTCAATCTTTAAAAATATAACAGGAGAGGGGGGTTACTTTGATACAAGAATAGTATACGTTGCTGAAACAGGTCCAAAAGATAATAAGCAAAAAAGATTAGCAATAATGGATCAAGATCAATCAAATCATCGTTTTTTAACAGATGGATCGTACTTAGTTTTAACTCCAAGATTCTCTCCAAATTCTCAAAAAATTACATACATGTCATATATGAATAGAAATAATCCCAGAGTTTATATTTTTGATATTGAAACTGGTAAACAAGAAATTGTTGGAGAATTTCCAGGGATGACATTTGCGCCTCGTTTTTCACCTGATGGCAACCAAATTGTTATGTCTTACACTGATCCAGAAATTGGTAATTCTGAAATTTATATTCTTGATTTAAAAACACGAATATCCAAAAGAGTTACTAATAATTCTTCAATTGATGTTTCTGCTAGTTTTTCACCAGATGGAAAACAAATAGTATTTAATTCAGATAGAAGTGGAAGAAGACATCTTTATGTAAGTGATAATAATGGAAAAAATATTAAAAGAATTAGTAGAGAGGTAGGAAGTTACTATACACCAGTTTGGTCACCGAGAGGTGATATGATAGCATTTACTAAACAAGAGGGAGGACAATTCTATATAGGGGTCATGGAGATTGATGGTTCTAATGAGAGAATGATTGCAAAATCATTTCATGTTGAAGGCCCAACATGGGCACCTAATGGAAGATTTTTAATGTATTTTAAAGAGGAGAGAACAGCTGAGGATGGATCAGGTGGAGAATCTAGTCTTTATTCTATTGATTTAACAGGTTTTAATGAAAGAAAAGTAATTACCCCTTTAGGCGGGTCTGATCCAGCGTGGTCACCATTGATGCATTAATTTGATATAATACAAAAAAATATACGAAATTCTAAAAAAAATGTTAAGGAACTCAGTATAATTTAGTATATTTATGAAAGTATTAAGGGAGCGCTTATTTATGTTTTACAAGTTTTTTATCTCTATATTTATAGTTTTTTTTGTTGCGGCATGCGCAACGACGCCAAAAGATTCTTCGGACTCTTCAGGATCAGGTTCTAGCAGTTCAGATAGTGACGTTTCTTCTGAAGGAACAATTACTGAAACAACAGGTAGTGGTATTGTATCAGGATCACAGGAAGATTTAATCGTTAACGTTGGTGATAGAGTATTTTTTGGATACGATAGTTCAGATTTAGACTCTGATGCTCTTGAGTTACTTCAAGATCAGGTTGCATGGCTTAAACAGAATAGTGATGTATCTGTAACAATTGAGGGACACTGCGATGAAAGAGGTACTAGAGAGTACAACTTAGCGCTTGGAGAAAAAAGAGCACAAGCCGTTAAAAATTATCTAATCGGATTAGGAATAAATCCGGATAGAGTTTCAACTATTAGTTATGGTAAAGAAAGACCTGCTGTTGTGGGTTCTAACGACGGAGCATGGGCTCAAAATAGACGATCAGTAACGATAGTTAATTAATTTATTTTCCTTAATACTACGGCGCTATAGAAATATAGCGCCACAATTTAATCTTAATTAGAAATTAAAATCTAGAAATGTTTAAGTACATACTCACTATTTATATCATTTTTTTTTCAAGCCTTGTTCATTCTAATGATAGTGAGTTAACAGTTTCTCAACAATTAGAAAGATTACAAAGAGAAGTCTCCGATCTTTCTAAAGAAGTATTTTCAAATTCATCCATTCAAATGAATGGAACAAATAATGATTTTGTTAAAAATCTCTCAGCTATTGATTTAAGGATTTATGATATTGAAAATGATATAAAAAATTTAAATTCTAACTTAGAAGAACTGTATTTTCAATTAGATGATATTTTTAATAAGTTAGAAAACTTAGAAGTAATTATTAATAATTTTCAATCAATTTCTTTAAGTAATGTTGAAGTAAATACTAACAAAACTTCCAAAGATAGTTCTGAAGTTAAAAGCAATACTTTAAATGATACAGATACTGAAAATACACTTGGAACTTTAAACATCTCACAAAACACAAATGAAACATCTGAAGAAATTTTAACTAAAAACCAGGATAAAAATTCTATTGAAAAAGAGCAAATATTATCACCTGAAGATCAGTTCCAAGTAGCATTTGATAATATTAGAGATAAAAAATGGCAGAATGCCAAAAATTCTTTTGAGGAGTTTATCACAAACAATCCTGATAATCAGCTATCAGGTTCAGCACATTATTGGCTTGGAGAATTATATATTCTAGAAAAAAATTATAGAGAAGCAGCACTTATATTTGCAGAAGGTTTCCAGAAATTTCCAGAAAGTATTAAAGCTGCAGAAATGCTTTTCAAACTTTCACAGTCATTATATCAAGTTGAAAAAACTGTAGAGGCATGTAAAACTATGGAAAAATTAATAATTGATTACCCTAAAAATAAAATAATTCCTCAAACAAAAAAACAAATTGTCGAATATAATTGCTTAGAAAATAATGAATGAAACTTAACAATAAAGAATTCATAAAAACTATAGAAAAAAAATACACGTTTGAGAAAAACCCCTCCGTTGCTGTAGCAGTTTCTGGTGGTCCAGATAGTATGTCATTATTATTTCTTATAAATGCATTTATTAAATATAAAAAAGGGAGCTTAATTGCCTTAATAGTAGATCACAGTATTAGACATAATTCCAAAGAAGAAGCTAAATACATTTCAAGCTATTTGAATAAACATAAGATTAACTCTCAAATTTTGTTCGTAGAAAAAAATAATGTGAAAAAAAAAAATATGAACGAGGCAAGAAAAAATCGTTATAATTTACTTACTGATTTTTGTGTTCAAAATAAAATTTTGCATTTATTTATTGCTCATCACAAAGATGATAATTTAGAAACTTTTT
>CABYBP010000030.1 GCA_902517315.1 uncultured Alphaproteobacteria bacterium | reverse complement strand
TAATAATATCTCCAGGTTGAAGAGGTAATTTTTTTATTTTTGTAGTCTTGTTTAAATATTTTTCAATATTTTTTAAATAATCTAAAAGTTTTTTTGGATTACCATTTCCAATATTAAAAATTTCATATGGTATATTCTTTTTTGGTGGTTTTTTAATTAATGAATATATGCCATCTACTATATCATCAACATATGTGAAATCTCTTAGGTGATTACCTTGATTATATAATTCAATTGATTTATTTTTGATTATATTATTTGTAAATTTAAATAAAGCCATATCTGGTCTACCAAAAGGTCCATAAACTGTAAAAAATCTGACTCCTGTACAAGGTAGTTTATAGATGTATGAGTATGAATGAGCCATAACTTCATTTGATTTTTTTGTAGCTGCATAAAATGAAAGAGGAAAATCTGTTATATTTTCTTCTCTTAATGGAAATTTTTTAGATTCCCCATATACTGAACTTGTTGATGCATAAATTAAATGTTTAATTTTATTGTGCTTTGAGATCTCCAATATATTAAAAAAACCCTCTAAATTACTTTTAAAATAAACTCTTGGTTGATAAATTGAATGCCTTACCCCAGCTTGAGCTGCTAGGTGAATAATAATCTTAATATTATTTTTTTTGACTATATTATTTATTTTTTTATATTCAGATAAATCAATTTTATAGAAAAAAAATTTTTTGTTTTTTTTTAGTTTTTTAATTCTATCTTTTTTAATGTTAGTATCATAATAGTTATTTACATTATCTATACCTATGACATTTGCTTTTGTTTTTAAAATTTTTACTGCAACATGATAACCTATAAAACCAGCTGATCCAGTAATTAAAATATTCATTTTTTAATTTGTTGGCATTTTAAATTCAGGTCCTTTTTGTATACTTTTAGGCCATCTAGAAGTTACGGTTTTTAGTTTTGTGTAAAATCTTACTCCTTCAACACCATGCATAGCATGATCACCAAATAAAGATTGTTTCCAACCACCAAAACTGTGAAAAGCCATAGGAACAGGGATTGGCACATTAACACCAACCATTCCAATTTTACAATTTGTTGTAAAATGTCTAGATACTTCTCCGTCTGAGGTATAAATACTGGTTCCATTTCCAAAAGCATGCTCATTTACCAAATGAAGCGCTTCATCATAATTTGAAGCTCTTATCACAGATAATACAGGGCCAAATATTTCTTCTTTATAAATTTTCATTTCCTTAGTAACTTTGTCAAATAATGTGGGTCCTACAAAAAATCCATTTTCGTATCCTTGTATTTTTATATTTCTACCATCTAAAACAAGTTTTGCCCCTTCATCAACGCCCGTAGTAATATAATTTTCAATCTTTTCTTTATGTTCTTTTGATATTACTGGACCCATTTGTGATGTTGAGTCCGTCCACGGAGCCACTATTAATGACTCGGCTTTATCGCTGATATTTTCTACTAATTTATCGGCAATATCACCAACCGCAACTGCAACTGATACTGCCATGCATCTTTCGCCAGCAGATCCATATGCTGCACCCATTATACCATCTACTGCCTGATCTATATTTGCGTCTGGCATAACAACCAAATGATTTTTAGCACCACCTAAAGCCTGAACTCTTTTCCCATTTTTTGCTGAAGTTTCATAAATATGTTTTGCAACAGGTGTTGAACCAACAAAACTAATTGAGTGAATTCGCTGATCAGATAATAACATATCAACAACTTTCTTATCCCCATTTAAGACATTAAAAACACCATCAGGTAATCCAGCCTCAGAAAATAATTCAGCTAACCTCAAACTACAAGTTGGATCTTTTTCTGAAGGTTTTAATATAAACGAGTTTCCACAAGCTATTGAAATCGGATACATCCACATAGGAACCATTGCTGGAAAGTTAAAAGGTGTTATGCCTGCAGTCACACCTAATGGCTGTCTTATTGACCAAGAGTCAATTTCACTTCCTACATTTTGAGAAAACTCCCCTTTTAATAAATGCGGTATTCCACAAGCAAACTCTACTACTTCTAAACCTCTTGTAACTGAACCCTTTGCATCCTCAAGAGTCTTTCCGTGTTCTATTGAGATTAATCTAGCAATATTTTCAAGATCTTTCTCTATTAATTCTTTGTATTTTGAAATTATTCTTGATCTTTTTAATGGGGTGACTTGAGACCATTTTTGAAATGCTTCTAAAGATGAATTTACAATATTATTAAAATCATTTTGATCAGATAAAATAACTTCTGAGATTACATCACCTGTTGATGGGTCTTCAATATTTAAATAATTTTTTGAATTTCCTTTAACTGTTTTACCATTTATAAAATTTTCAATTTTTTTCATTGTTCTTCCTATAAATTAAAATTAGATTTCTTAAATATATAAATATACCAAATGATTGACCTAATATTATTACTGGATCTTTTCTTGAAATAGCATAAATTAATAGACCAATTCCTCCAAAAATACTTAAGTACCAAAAAATCAAAGGAATATAACTTTCTCCTTTTTTTTCAGAATAAATCCATTGCACAATAAATCTAGAAGCAAACAAACCTTGGCTAACAAATCCTATAATCAAAAAAAATATTTCTGTACTTGATAAGGAATTAAAAAAATCAATCATTTTGAATTTTATTTTTCATATTCATAACCTTAAATAAATCAAAAATTGTTTTAATTAACCTATCTATAGTACCGTATTTTGAGTTACCATTTAGTCTTTTTTTATGTTTAACATTAATATATATAATTTTTATTTTTTTATACATAAATAATGTAGGCAAAAATCTATGTATTCCATTAAAAAAAGGTAGTGATAAAAAATCATCACGTCTGAAAATTTTTAACGAGCATCCCGTATCAGGACAATCATCATTTAGAACTAAATTTCTAACTTTGTTAGCAATCTTTGAAGATATAATTTTAATTAAATTATCATTTCTTTTTATTCTTATACCAGACAACAATATTGGATAAGTATATGCGCTATATTTTTCAATCATTCTTATAATTTCTTCCGGAGGATTTTGTCCATCAGAATCAATAGTTATGATATTTTCAAATTTAGAATTTTTGACACCTGAAAGTAGAGCATGACTTTGCCCTTTATTAATCTTATGATCAATTAACTTTATCTTATTATATTTCTCTGAGATCTCCTTTAATATTATTTTTGAATCATCATTACTTCCATCATTAATGAATATGATCTCATTTAAGTAATGATAAACATCTTTCTCAATTATTGAATCCATTAAAGGAATTAGATTTTCTTTTTCATTAAAAACAGGAATAATTAAAGAGAAATTTTGCATGTTTAATAATTATGTGTTAATTGCTTTAATTAAGTTGAATACATTAAACAATAATAAAAATAAAAATAGTCATTTTGCTATTAAAAATAAAATTGTGATTGTGTCAGGAGCTTCAAGGGGAATTGGTAATAGAATTGCATCTGAGTTACAAAAACATGAAGCTATAGTATATGGTTTTGGTAGAACTTCACCAAAGAAAACTGACAAGAAATTAAATTATACTGAAATAGATATTAATAATCATAATAAAGTAAAAATTTTTTTAAAAAAAATATATCAAAAACATCGTAGAATTGATGGACTTGTTAATGTTGCTGGAATATCAATACCTAAAACTTATGAAATTGTGGAATTTAGAAAATCAATTGAAACAAACTTAATTTCAACATTTAATTTATGTAAAGAAACATTAGTGTTAATGAAGAAAAAAAAATATGGTTCAATTATTAATTTAACTAGTATTGGTGCTTTTAAAGGTTTTTCAAACAATCCTGGTTATGTTTCCTCTAAAGCAGCTTTAAATTCTTTGACTAAAGCGATGGCTATGGACTATGGCAAATATAATATAAGAATTAATAACTTGGTACCTGGCTATATTAAAACAAAGATGACAGAAAAAAGTTATAAAAATATAAATAAATCAAATACTAGAATTAGTAGAACTATTTTAAATAGATGGGGTGAAACTGATGACTTAATTGGCTCAACTATTTTTTTACTTAGTGATGCAAGTAATTATATTACTGGATCTGATCTTTTTGTTGACGGTGGTTTTTCAAATAAAGGAATATAAATGAATATAATTGCAATTATTCCAGCTAGAGGAGGATCAAAAGGAATTAAAAAAAAAAATTTAAGTATTTTTTGTAATAAGCCACTTATATATTGGACAATAAATCGGTGTATTAATTCTAAAAAAATTCATTCAACCTGGGTAACTTCCAACGATGAAGAGATTTTGAATTATGCAAAAAAAAATAATGTAAACATAATTAAAAGACCAAAAAAAATTTCTAATTCTAAATCTATATCAGAAGATGCAATAATACATGCTATAAAAACTATTCAAAGGAAATTTAATATAGATCATATTCTTTTTCCACAAGTAACATCACCTATAAGATCTAAAAATGAATTTGACATTGCTATTAATTATTATTTAACAAATAGGTTTGATAGTCTTTTTTCTGCTGACAAGATTAAAGATTATTTTATGTGGGAGAGAAATAATAAAAAGTTAAAGCCTATTAATTATTCTCTTATAAAAAGACCACCTAGACAAAAAATAATTCAAAAATTCCACGAAAATGGTTCTTTCTATCTTTTTAAAAAAAATAATTTTATGAAGTATAAAACTCGTGTTTTTCAAAATATTGGAGTTTATGAAATGGAAACTTTTAAATCAATTCAAATTGATGAATACGAAGATATAAAATTTGCAGAAATTGTAATGAAAAAATTTATATTAAATGAAAAATAAGATTGGTTTCATGCAAGGAAGGCTTAGTCCTATATATAATAATTTAATACAGTCATTTCCATATACAAATTGGGAAAACGAATTCAAATTTGCAAAAAAAATGGGCTTTAGTCATATAGAGTGGACGGTGGACCAGTACTTATTGGATATGAACCCTATAAGTAATAAAAATGGTTTGGATAAAATAAAAAAAATTAAAAAAAAATATAATATTCAAACCCACAATCTTACAGCAGATTTCTTTATGCAAAATCCCTTTTTTAAAAGTGATAAACTAGTTACTAAAATACTAGAAGATCAAATATTGAAACTCCTTGAGAATTCATCTAAAATTAAAGTTAAAAATTTTGTTATACCTTTAGTCGATAATAGCTCTATAAAAAATACAAAGCAATTAAATACGGTAATTTCTTTTTTTAAAAACATAAGAAATTTTTTAAAAAAAATTAAAATTAATATTGTTTTTGAAACTGATATGAAACCTAAAAATAATATGATTTTTATTGAAAAATTGCAGGATGATTGCTTTGGAATAAACTATGATATGGGTAATAGTGCATCTATTGGGTATAATACAGTTAAGGAAATTAATTTGTATGGATCAAAAATTTATAATGTTCATATAAAAGATAGAAAATTTATGGGAGAATCAATTAAATTAGGTAAGGGCAATGTAAATTTTGACAGCGTATTTGAATGTTTAAAAAAAAATTACTACAATGGGTTTTTCACACTGCAAACTGCTAGATCAAAATCAAATAAACATATAGAAGTGTTAAATTCATCAAAAAAGTTTATACTTAAATACTTTTAATGATAGTTAATTTTAAAAACAAAAAAATTCTTGTAACTGGATCTTCTAAAGGAATAGGGTTGGGAATTTGTAAAACTCTAATTAATGAAGGAAATAAAGTTATTTTGACTGGGAGTAATATTGAAAATATTAATAAAGCAAGAAGAATTATGGGTAACAAAAGAGCATTTTATTTTTGTTCTGATTTAACAGTATCAAAAAATATTGATAAGTTGACAGAATTTACAAAAAGTAAATTTAATAATTTAGATCTTTTAGTTTGTAACCTTGGCTCTGGTAAATATATTAGCCCAAATAAAAATGATATTTTAGAATGGAAAAGATTATTTGAAATTAATTTTTGGTCAGCCTTTGAAACAATAAATAAATCTGCAAAACTTTTAAAAAAAAACAAAGGCTCTATAATTTGCATTTCATCAATTGTAGGTAGTTACAATATTTCTGGTGCCCCACTTGCATATTCATGTGCAAAAAGTGTTTTAAATAAATTTGTTAAAAATTCAGTAGTTAATTTTTCAAAATTTGGGATAAGAATAAATATTATTTCACCTGGTAATATTTTGTTTAAAGGATCGACATGGGATAAAAAATTAAAAGAAAACAGATCTATAACAAAAAAATATATTAAAAATAATGTACCTCTTAATAAATTTGGTCAAATAGATGATATTACATCTATGATTATATATTTAGCATCTGACAATGCAAAATTTATTACAGGTTCTGAATTCATTATAGACGGAGGTCAAACTAAATTGTGAAAAATATAAATTTAATTAAAAAATCAGTAAAGGATTCAATTTATACAAAAGAATTAATTATAAATGATTTAAAATTTTTAAAAGCAATTGAAAATTTTTCTATTAAAATAAGTAAATCAATTCAAAAGGGTGGAAAATTATTGATATGTGGCAATGGCGGTTCAGCTGCTGACGCTCAACATCTAGCAGCAGAACTTTTAATTAGATTAAGACCACATATAAATAGAACAAGTATCCCAGCACTAAGTCTTGCGACAGATACTTCAACCTTAACTGCTTGTGGCAATGATTTTAGTTTTGATAATATTTATTCAAGAACTCTTGAAAGTTTAGGTAGTAAAAATGACATTTTAATGTGTATTTCAACATCAGGAAATTCAAAAAATATTATTAATGCAATCAAAGCTGCAAATAAGATGAAAATCGAAAACTTATGCCTCACAGGAGGTAATGCAGGTAAAATTAAAAAATTTTGTAAAAATTTAATCATAGTTCCCTCAAATATTACTGCCAGAATCCAAGAATCACATATTATGATTGGTCACATACTCATGGAGTTAGTTGAAGATTATCTAATTAAGGTTAGGTATGCAAAAAAAATATAAAATTGATAATTTTAAAGTAATAGTATTTGATTTTGATGGAGTTTTTACAAACAATTTAGCTCTTGTGGACTCAGATGGTAAAGAATATGTTTTAGTGAATAGAGCAGATGGATTAGGGGTACAATTTTTAAAAAAAAAAAATTTAAAATTGTTTATTATTTCTTCTGAAAAAAATAAAGTTGTAAAAATGAGATCTAAGAAACTTAATATTGAGTGTTATTATGGAGTTGAAGACAAAGTTAAAATTTTACAACAAATATCTAAAAAAATTAATATATCGCTAAGCAAATTTATTTATGTAGGTAATGATATAAATGATTTAAATGCAATGAAGTCTTGTGGTCTAAAACTTTGCCCAAATGACAGTCACAAAGAAATAAAAAAAATAAGTGATATCGTTTTAAATACTAAAGGGGGTGGAGGTATAACTAGAGAAATAGTTGAAAAAATTTTTAAATACAATATAAAGTCTTTTTAAATTCATGAGTATATTTATATCTGCAGAAATTGGAATTAATCACAATGGTGATATGGAAATTTGTAAAAAACTTATTGATATGGCATCTGAAGCAGGGTGTGATGCTGTTAAATTTCAAAAAAGAGATATAGACTTAGTTTATACACCAGAATATTTACTTGAGGAAAGGGATAGTCCCTGGGGTAAAACCCAAAGGGATCAAAAAGAAGGTTTGGAATTTTCTTATGATGAATATAAAGAAATTGATGATTACTGTAAAAATAAAAGTTTAAAATGGTATGCCTCTGCTTGGGATATTAAAAGTCAGGATTTCTTAAAAAAATTTAATTTAGAATATAATAAAATTGCATCTGCAATGCTTGTATATAATGAATTACTTGAATCTGTTGCAAGTGAAAAAAAACATACTTTTATATCAACTGGAATGGCTGAATATGAAATGATAGATAATGCTGTCTCAATATTTAAAAAATATGACTGTCCCTTTGAGCTGATGCATACAGTATCTACTTATCCAATGAGTCCTGAAGAAGCAAACTTAAAGTTAATTCATGTTTTGAAAAATAAGTATAAATGTGATGTTGGCTATAGTGGTCATGAAACAGGTACCGCAATATCTATCGCGAGTTGTGCAATGGGAGCTTCTTCATTAGAAAGACATATTACACTAGATAGGTCGATGTATGGATCAGACCAATCAGCATCACTAGAAGGTCCAGCATTGAGATATTTAGTCGGTGCAATAAGAAAAATTGAAACGGCCATGGGTACTGGAGAAAAAATAATCACTGAAGGTGAAAAACCAATAGCTAAAAAACTAAGACAGCATATTTCTTAAATTAACTTATAAATTTTTCCCTTATAAAAAAATATATGAAGAAAACAACAATAAATAAAAAATAGGAAATAAAATCATTAAAATTATTTAAATACACTCCAAATATAAAAAATATCTGATTTAAACAAATAATATATAATATTGTAATTATTTTAGATTTAAACTTATTGAATAATATATAATGGAGATGATCTCTACCCCCTTGAAAAATATTAATATTTCTTTTTATTCTTGATAAATTAATAGATAAAAATTCATAAAAAAATATTGCTACAACCCAGATTACAAACGGAGCGGGAAAAAATAGATTAAAATTCTGAGAACAATAAATGATTAATGTAGCCACAGAAAAACCTAATGATGCACTGCCATTATTACCTAAAAACATTTTAAATTTATTATTAAAATTAAAAAAAAGAAAAATAATAATTGGCAAACATAACATTAAATACTCAAATAAAATTATGTCATTAAAATAAAATATAAAAAAAATATTTAATAAAAAAATTAAATACAATGAACCGGCGACTCCATCAATACCATCAAAATAATTGTTTGAATTAATCAAT
>CABYBP010000029.1 GCA_902517315.1 uncultured Alphaproteobacteria bacterium | reverse complement strand
AAGTTTGTTATTTACATAAATAGTAATCAAACCTATTATTGTAATAGAAAAATACCAAGAAGAGCTTCCAAGTTTTGTTACTTCTGAAAAAAATTCTTTTAGAAAAACTCCGTTTACCCACTCACTTAAGTTTATAGAATAACTATAAAAAAAAAGATCTAAATTAAAAGAAGCAAAAATACTTAATGTAACAATCGCTAAAATAAGTAATTCAAATTTGATACTTTTAAAAATACTCATTTTTATAACTATTAAAAAATTAAATGAGCTTTACAATATAAACTTTGATAAGTCCTGACTTTTAATAAGTTCTCCTAGGCTATTTTCAACGTACTCCTTATTAATTGTTATTTCTGTAGGGCCTATATCTGAGGCTGTATAACTAACCTCTTCAAGTAGCTTTTCCATTACAGTATGCAGTCTCCTAGCACCTATATTTTCTACGTTCTGATTTATCTCTGTTGATAGAGAAGCGATGGTATCAATTCCATCTTCTTCAAACTTCAAATCAACCTTCTCTGTTCCAAGAAGTCCTTGATACTGCTTAATCAAACTGTTTTGTGTTTCAGTAAGAATAAGTTTAAAATCTTTTTTACTAAGACTATCAAGCTCTACTCTAATTGGTAATCTACCTTGAAGTTCTGGAAGCATATCCGATGGTTTTGATAAATGAAATGCGCCTGAAGCAATGAACAAAATATAATCTGTTTTTACGACACCATATTTAGTAGTGACGGCAGTTCCCTCAATAAGTGGTAATAAATCTCTTTGAACACCTTCTCTTGAAACATCCGCACCACTTCTATCAGCTCTAGAAGTAATTTTATCTATTTCATCTATAAATACGATACCGTTTTGCTCCACATCATCCAATGCTCTTAAGTTTATTTTATCTTTATCTAGAAGTTTATCAGTTTCCTCATTTAACAAATAAGTATGAGAATCTTTGACACTCATTTTTTTCATTTTCTTTTGATTACCAAAACCTTTTCCGAATACATCTCCTAAATTAATCATACCCATTTGGGAACCAGGCATTCCAGGTATATCCATAGTTGGCAAACTTAAATTTGCATTAGCTGAAACTGGAATTTCAACCTCGTTTTCATTTAGTTCACCAGATCTTAGTTTTTTCCTAAAGTTATCTCTAGTAGCTGGTGTTGAGCTTTTAGAAACCAAAACATCTAAAATTCTTTCTTCTGCATTTTTTTCTGCTCTTGCCTTAACCTCTTGACCCATTTGTATTTTTGTTTTTGTAATACTTATTTCAACGAGATCTCTTATTATTTGCTCAACATCTCTCCCAACATATCCAACTTCTGTAAACTTAGTTGCCTCAACTTTTACAAAAGGTGCATTTGCTAACTTAGCAAGTCTTCGTGAGATTTCTGTTTTACCGCAACCTGTTGGACCAACCATTAAAATATTTTTTGGTACAATTTCCTCTTTTAAAGAATCATCAAGTTGTTTTCTTCTCCATCTATTTCTTAAAGCAACTGCAACAGCTTTTTTTGCATTGTTCTGACCAATGATAAACTTATCTAATTCAGAAACAATTTCTCTTGGACTAAAACTAGATTCCATTCTATAGCTCAATAGTTTCTGAAATAATATTATGGTTTGTATAAATACAAATATCTGCAGCTATATTAAGTGATTCTAAAGCAATTTCTTTTGCATTCATTTTTGTGTTCTTCATCAATGCTTTAGCAGCACTATTTGCGTATGGCCCCCCAGAACCTATTGCAAGTATCCCATCATCAGATTCAATTACATCACCAGTACCAGACAACAACAAACTTACATCTTTATCAGCTACGATCATCATCGCCTCTAATCTCCTTAGGTACCTATCCGTTCTCCAATCTTTAGCTAATTCTACACAAGCTCTTTTAAGTTGGTTCTTATATTGGTCTAATTTTCCCTCTAATCTTTCAAATAAAGCGAATGCATCTGCAGTAGATCCAGCAAAACCAGATATAACGGTTTCATCGGCACCAAGCCTTCTAATTTTTTTAACATTTGATTTCATTACTGTATTACCAAGACTAGCCTGACCATCACCCGCAATAACGACAAGATTATCTTTTCTAATTCCTACAATAGTTGTTGATTTAATAATGTTTTTTTTCATTCATTGATAAGATGGCTATTTAATTATTTTTATCAAGTAATTTACCTAGAATAAATCATATTTCACTGATATTAGGCAAAAATGCGAAATGGTAAAGTTGAGAGAAACACTAAAGAAACCAGGATAAGTTGTGAAATTAACTTAGATGGTGCTGGACAATCTAAAATTTCAACACAAATTGGTTTTTTTGATCACATGCTGGAATTATTATCTCATCATAGCTTGATAGATATAGATTTAAAATGCGAAGGAGATACCAATGTTGATCTTCATCATTCAGTTGAAGATACTGCTTACGCAATTGCTTTAGCTATAAACAAAGCGCTGGATGATAAAAAAGGAATAAACAGATATGGTTTTTCATATGTTCCAATGGATGAATGTTTATCAAGATGTGTGATTGATTTAAGTGGAAGACCAGAACTTGTGTGGAATGTTAATCTTGGTTTAAAAAAAATTGGTGAAATGGATACAGAACTATTCCATGAATTTTTCAAAGCTTTCTCAAATGAATCAAAATGTAATTTACATATTGAAAATCTGTATGGAAAAAACAATCATCATATCATTGAATCATGTTTTAAAGCCTTTGCTAAAAGTTTAAGACTTGCAGTTGAGATAGATAGTAGAAGAAAATACAATATACCATCTTCAAAGGGTACTCTTTAATTTTTAATGAAAAAGATCACTATTGTCGATTATGGCTCAGGCAATGTTTTGTCTGCACAAAAATCTTTTATTAAGATAGCAAAAGATAACAATATTGAGGTTGATGTTTTAATTTCAAAAAAACTGAATGATGTAAAAGATTCAACTCATGTTGTGTTGCCTGGTCAAGGAGCCTTTTCTACATGCATGAACGGTTTAAAAAAAACTGATGGCTTAATTGATGAGCTTTGTGAGTTTGCATTAATTAAAAGGAAGCCATTTTTGGGGATATGTGTTGGTATGCAAATGTTAGCTAACATGAGTGAAGAAAATGGAGTTCATGAAGGCCTAGGTTGGATAGATGGTCAAATTAAACTATTATCTGGAGACAATTTAAAACTTCCCCATATGGGATGGAACTTGGCAATACCAACTAATTCAAAATACAACAACTTAATCTCAAATAAAAATGACTATTATTTCGTTCACTCATATTATTTCGATTGTGCCAATAAAGACAATATTTTGGCAGAAACTAAGTATGGAACAAATTTTGCTTCAATAGTTGGAAAAGAAAATATATATGGCGTGCAGTTTCATCCTGAAAAAAGTTCCTCCCAAGGATTAAACTTACTAAAAGAATTTATTGGAGTATGAACATGTCTACACAACTAAAAGAAAAAATTAATATTTCAGTTGATAATATTGAAACACTTACAGATGTAGATTTAGCAGACCTTTGTAATATCACAGAACAAGCAATTAAAGCTGGAGGAGGTTTTGGTTGGTTAAGAGTTCCTACAAGAGATATTTTAATAGATTATTGGACTAAAAGATCACATGATAAATATATAAAACTTATTGTTGGAAGGCTTAATGGTGTTATAGCTGGAACTCTCCAACTAGCTTATGAAGCCCCAAATATTGAATCTAGGAAAAATATTGCTCGCATAAGAAGGCAATTTGTTGCTCCTTGGGCAAGAGGTTATGGTTTGGCAAAAACAATGATTGATCACACCGAAATAATTGCAAAAGAAGACAACATTAAATCTTTACAGTTAGCCGTTAGGGAAACACAAGATGCTGCAATAAAACTTTTTACTGGTAAAAATTATAGCAAGTGGGGTGAAAACCCATATTATGCTTATATTAACGGAAGCTTCATTAAGGGTTATTATTATTATAAAAATATATAGTGCAAATTATACCAGCCATTGATTTAAAGGATAATAAATGTGTCAGACTCTCTAAAGGCAAAGATTTTTCCAGCGTTGTTTACAACGAAGACCCAGAAAAACAAGCTATCTACTTTGAAGAAATTGGTTGTAAAAGATTACATTTAATTGACTTAGACGCCGCATTTGGGAGATCAAATATTAACTTTGAAACAATAAAGAAAATTAGAAAATCTATTTCAATACCAATACAATTAGGGGGCGGGATTAGAAATTTAGATTTAGCAAAAAAATACTTTGATAATGGAATAAATAATTTGATTATTGGTTCAATGTCTGTTGAGAATCCAAATGAAGTCATGATTTTATCAAATCAGTATCCGGATAAAGTATATATATCATTAGATATTCTTGAGGATAATATAATGATAAAAGGGTGGGATGAAAATTCAGGAAAAAAAATACAAGATATTCTTGATATTTATAATAACTCAGAAATTAAGGGATATGTAATTACTGATATTCAAAATGATGGAATGTTAAAAGGTTTAAATTTGAATTTTGTAAGTAATTTTCTAAAAAAAATAAACCAAACTAAAACATTTAATAAAAAAGTTATTATTGCAGGTGGTTTAACAAATTACTCTGATCTAATAAGTCTAAAAAAACTTAATCTTAAAAACATTGAAGGTATAATCTCAGGTAAATCTTTTTATGAAGGAAAGATTGATTTAGTCGAGGGACAAAAAATTCTAAATTAAAATGGTAAAAGTAAGAATCATTCCGTGTTTAGATGTAAAAGATGGAAGGGTAGTAAAAGGAATAAATTTTTTAAATTTGATCGACGCAGGAGATCCTGTTGAACAAGCAAAACATTATTCTGATAATGGAGCTGATGAAATATGTTTTTTAGATATTAGCGCATCATTAGAAAACAGAGATACTATGGTAAATGTAGTTAAAAAGACCGCAAATGAGGTTTTTATTCCCCTTACAGTTGGTGGCGGCATTTCATCAATAGAAAACATACAAGCTTTACTTAAAGCTGGTGCCGACAAAGTCTCTATAAATTCTGCTGCAATTAAAAATCCCAATATCATTAAAGAAGCTTCTGAATATTTTGGAAACCAATGCATTGTCGTTGCTGTTGATGCAAAAAAACACAATAATGATTGGTTTGTTTATTCCCATGGTGGGACTAAGAAAACTGATTTATATGCTTTAAGTTGGATAGAAAAAGTTCAAAAACTAGGAGCGGGTGAAATTCTTTTAACTTCAATGGATAAAGATGGTACAAAATCTGGTTTTGATAATGAACTACTGTGTAAGGTTTCTGAATTTTTAAAGATACCCATTATAGCTAGTGGAGGAGTTGGAGCTCTAGATCATTTTTATGACGGCATATTAAAAGGTAAGGCTGACGCATTATTAGCAGCCTCAGTCTTTCATTTTAATGAAATTAGCATTAAAGAAGTAAAGAAATACTTAAAGGACAAAAACATCAATATTAGAGATTAGATTTTATGAAAATTGAAGAATTAAATGAAATTATAAACACTAGAATAAAAACAAGGAAAAAAAACTCATATACAAATAAATTATTAAAGTTAGGACCAAAAAAAATAGCTCAAAAATTTGGAGAAGAAAGCTCTGAGTTAATAATAGATTTTTTAAAAGGATCAAAAAAAAGAACAATAGAAGAAGCTGTTGATGTAATTTATCACCTTCTTATTTTATTAAAGTCAAAAAAAATCACTCTTAGTGAAATTTACAAAGAAATGGATAAAAGAAAATAAAATATTATGTACGATGAAAATAATATATTTGCTAAAATATTAAAAAAAGAAATTCCTTGTGATAAAATTCATGAAGATGAGCACAGTTTATTTTTCAAAGACATAAACCCTCAAGCTAAAATTCATATTTTAGGTATACCTAAATTCCAATGCTCTACGTTTTCAGATTTTTTGAAAAATGCAAATAGTGATATTGTATCATCTTTTTTCAAAAGTGTTCAAATTGTTATAAATGATTTAAATATAGAAAAAAATGGATATAGATTAATTACAAACTCAGGAGAAGATGGTGGACAAGAAGTGCCTCATTTTCATATCCATATTTTAGCGGGTGAAAAAATTGGTAGATTAAGATAATTTATTCTTTTTCTTTAATTATTACATAGTTAATAATGTCATTAACTCCTTTAATACCCTTAAGAGCTGACAAAAGTTCTTCTAAAAGATCAGGTCTTGTTGTTATGCCTGCTATATATATCCTTCCTTGAATTGTCTCAAAATTATAAGTTACTGATTTTATACCAACAGTCTTAGCTGCTAAAGCTCTAGCTTGAGTATTAATCCACAAATCACTTGCGTAGTCTTTTAAAGTTGATCTATTACCAATCTCTACTTCATTTATAATTTCTTTTACCCCTTCTACTTCCCAAACCAACCTTACTGCTTCAATTCTAATTTCTTGATTTTCAACTAAGCCTGTTAACAATACTCTTCCCTCCAAAACACTTGTATTTATGTCGACAAATAAATTATTTCCTGCATTTAAAAATTTTGCAGCAATATTTACTTTTATCGTCGTGTCGTCTACTACTGTTCCCAAAGATCTTTCACCCTCAGCCACAACAAGCGCACCTCCACCACCCGTGGCAAGAATATTTGCTGGTGAACAACCATAATTAACAGATATAACTATAAAAACTAAAGGTAAGATTATTATTTTTATTATTTTTTTAAATTTAGCAACCATTTATAAATTTTGTTTTTATTAATTTTTGTAAATTTATGTACTATTTCCACGATGTCGGTCAAAGAAAATTTTTTAGCCATCTTTCTTAATTCCCTGCTATAAAAATCAATATTGTCAAAATCTTGATTTTTAGATGTTTGTCTATCAATAACAGCAACAAACTCTCCTTTAATATTTTCTTTATCTTCGAATATTTTATTTTTTATATTGCCTGGAGTTCCTCTAAAAACAAATTCATTTACCTTTGTAAGCTCTTTACATATTGAAATTGATCTATTACGCATAATATTTTCTAGGCAATCTAGAAAAACAATTAATCTATGACTTGAGACAAAAAATACACAAGTTCTTTTTTCTTGTGAAATATTTTTAATTAGATCTTCCATCTTTTTTTTAGATTTCGGAACAAAACCAAAAAAAGCAAATTCTGACATTGGTAATCCGGATAACTGCAAACTCGACACAATAGAAGAGGGGCCAGGAACAGATGTAACTCTAATATTATTTTTAATACAATATTTTACTAAATTATATCCAGGATCAGAAACAAGTGGCGACCCTGCATCAGAAATTAGAACACAATTTTTATTTTCTAATAAAACTTTAATCTGGTCTATTATTTTATGCTCATTATAGTCATGTAAAGCTATTAATTTCTTTTTAATGCCTAATTTATTTAGTAGTTTAAGTGAATGTTTAGGATTTTCACAAATAATAACATCACATTCACCAAGTATTTTTACAGCCCTATAAGTTATGTCATCTAAATTGCCAATAGGTGTTGCTACAATTGATAGACCATTAGGAATATTATCCATTATTTATATATTTACATTTATAATTTCATGTACTCCAGTAAATTTAACTAAACAAGATGCAAAAAATACACAAGAAACAATTATTTTTGATAAATCAATTGCTACTAAAAATGAAAAAAAAGTAATTGAAAAAAAAGAAAACAAACAAAAAAAGCAGAATAAGAGTTTAGAACATGTTGTTTTAGATAAAACGATTATTGCTTTATTTGCAAAAGATGATGATATAAAAACAACAAAACAATTTTTGAATACCTACGAATTAGGAATCTATAACCTTGGTATAAATGATGTTGTTATAGAAATAGAATTTTTTGAAAACGAAAAAGATCTAAAAGAAATTATAGAAAAAAATCTATTGCCTGGAAAGGTTTTTCTAGGCCCAATACAATCCAAGTATTCTAAGCTCTTAAATAATTATTGCACTAATGAAGTAATATTTTTTTCTTACTCTTCTAATTCTTCACTAGCAAAAGATTGTGTTTTTTTAATAAATTTTTTCCCACAAAACGAGCTTTCACAACTTATGCTATATTTAAATGATGATGCAAGATTAGCACTTCTTTATCCTGAAAATGAATATGGATATTTAATAAATAGTCTGATTGATGATATAATTTTTGAAACCCCAGCAATTTTAGTCAACAGATCTTCATACAAAGACGAACTATCAAATGTAAGAGAGTCAATAAAAGAATTAGGAAAATATGAATTGAGAAAATATGAATTGAATAGACAAAAACAAATTTTAGCTTCTAAAAAAGATGAAAAATCAAAAAAAAGATTAAAAAAATTAGAAAGATTTAAAACTACAAGTGACTACGATTTTACACATATATTGATTGCTGATTATGGTTTGAATTTATTACAGGTTGCACCTCTTCTCCCTTACTATGATATAGACCCTAACATTGTACAGTTTATGGGAACTGGAGTAATAGATGATAAAACCTTTTTCTTTGAACCTTCTCTACAGGGAGCCATATTTCCTGGAGTTCCTGAAATAAGCAGAATAGACATAATTAACAATTATATTGAAATATACGATGATGAGTTTTTAAGAATTTCAACACTTCCATATGATCTAATAGGGTTAATAAACTTCATTTATTCAAAAGACTATAAGCTTGGCGATGTAGTAAAACTATTAAATAATCCTAATAAAAAATTTAATGGTGTTGATGGAAACTTTTATTTTAAAAATAATATGATCGAAAGAGATCTTAACATATTAAAGATAAATAACGGCAATTCTTTTGTCATTAATTAGTTAAAAAGTTAATTAATTTTGTTATCGCTATAGACCTATGACTAATATCATTTTTTTCTTTAATGCTAAATTCAGCCAATGTTTTTTTATAATTTTTAGGAATAAAAATTGGATCATAACCAAAACCAAATCCACCCTTAACTTTTTCTGAAATTTTTCCATCAATTTTGCCATTAAATATTACGTTTTGATTATTTTTAAATGTTAGGCTTATTGAGGTCTTAAAGTAAGCATTATATTTACTGTTTTTTTTAGTACTCTTAATAATACTTTCAAAACAAGACTCATTACTTTTAAAATTATTTAAAAATCTTTTTGAAAAAACGCCTGGTT
>CABYBP010000028.1 GCA_902517315.1 uncultured Alphaproteobacteria bacterium | reverse complement strand
AATAACAAGTGCTGACATAGATATATCTCTTTTACCCATAAAGACAGATCAAAAATTAATAGAAATTGATATGGATGATTTACAAATTAAGGATAAAAAATTTGATTTAATTTTTAGTAATTTTTTTATTCAATTGACATCTAATTTTGAGAAATTAATAAAAAATATTTTTCAAAATCTAAATTCAAATGGATTATTTATAGCAACCATTCCTAATACCGAAAATATTTATCAACTTGTAAATTCAATGTATGAAACTGATAATATTTTATATGGAGGAATGTATCAAAGAATAAATCCAATTTTAGATACAAATGATATTTTTAAACTACTTAAACTATATAGTTTTGACGCACCTCTAATAAATACTAACAATTTCACCATAGAATATTCAGTTTTTAAAACACTACTTGATGACATAAGATTTTTAAACTTATCTTATGCAGGATATGATAAAAGAAAGTTTTTTGAGAATAAGAAATACTTTATTTATTTAGAAGAACAATTTAAAAAAAAATATTATAAAGAAAATTTTAAACTCGATATAAATTATAATACAATTTGTGCTTGGAAAAAATAAAATTAAGATCTGTAATCAGCATTAATTTTTAAATATTCATGCGTTAGATCATTTCCATAAACAGTATGATAAAACTTACCTGAGTTTAATTTTACATTGATTTCTATAGTTTTATTTTTCATATAATGATTAAGTCTTCTAATATTTATTGTTTTACTTATAGAACCATTTTCGCATACTACATTATTTCCAAACAAAACTTTAATTTTATTTTGATTTATATTTTCTTCAGTTTTGCCAATTGCCATAATCACTCTACCCCAATTTGCATCTTCTCCAGCCACAGCAGTTTTAACCAAAGGAGAATTAGCAATACTAAATGCAATTTTTTTTGCTTGATTTTTTGATCTAGCATTCAAAACATTTACTCTTATTAATTTAGAGACACCCTCTCCATCTTTAATTACTTGAAGAGATAAATCATGCATTAACTCATATATTTTATAATTTAAAATTCTAAAATTATTTTTATTTATATTTATATTTTGATTACCAATAGAAAACATCATTAAGGTATCACTTGTTGATGTATCGCTATCTACAGTAATTGAATTAAATGTATTATCTAAATTGTTTTTAAGTAATCTATTCAATAACTGTTTTGAAATTTCACATTCTATAAATATATAGACCAACATTGTTCCCATATTTGGTTGTATCATTCCTGATCCTTTTGCTATTCCATAAATTTTGAATAATTGATTATCTAAGATAATATTTTTGATTGATATCTTTGGGAAAGTATCTGTTGTCATAATTGCTTTAGCGCTTTCAAGTAAACTATTTTTATTTTTGGAGTTTATTTTTTCAAATTTATTTATAATTGAATTAGGATTAAATTTTTCTCCAATTACACCAGTAGATGATACTAATACTTCATTAGATTTACATTTAATTTTTTTTGTTAATGCTTTTACATACTTATCGATAATTTTAAGACCATCTCTACCAGTATGAGCATTTGCATTACCAGCATTCACAACTAAAGCTTTAGCCTTACCTTTATTATTTTTTTTATCCCAAATTATAGGAGCTGAAGGTGTTGATGTTTTTGAATAAACGCAACAAACATTTACAATTTTATTAAAAATTATTAACAAAAGATCTTTATCTTTTTTTTTAAATCCAGCATTAAAAGTATAGATATTAAGGCCGCTAGGATTAAAATCTTTGATTTTTTTTGGCTTAAATATTGAAATCATTTTATTGACCATATTTTAGCTTAAATTCCTTTGTAGAAGAAATAATTTTCATATATTAACTGCCATCTATCATAACATGATTAATATCGTTAATAAATTATTTGGTTCTATAAAATCTAATTCACTTAAAAAATATGCTAATTTTGTAGAGAAAGTAAACAAACTGGAAGAAGAAATTTCTAAACTTTCAGATCAAGAATTAAAAGATAAAACGAATTACTTTAAAAATAAATTTAATGAAACTCAATCAATATCCAAATCATTGCCAGAAATTTTTGCAGTAGTTAGAGAAACAGCAAAAAGAACATTAAATATGAGACACTATGATGTTCAAATAATAGGTGGAATGGTTTTATACGAAAACAAAATAACTGAAATGAAAACAGGAGAAGGAAAGACATTAGTCGCTACTCTAGCTGCTTATGCAAATGCTATAGAAAACTTATCGGTACATATTATTACAGTTAATGATTATCTAGCAAAAAGAGATGCAGAATGGATGGGTCAAATATTTAATTTTCTTGGTCTTAGTGTTGGTTGTGTCACTTCGGAAACAGCTCATCAAGAAAGATCAAATCAATACGATGCAGATGTTGTGTATGCAACTAATAATGAGATAGGATTTGATTACTTAAGAGATAATTTGAAAAATGATTTCAATAACTTATGTTTTAAAAAAAATGCATTTGCCATAGTTGATGAAGTCGATAGTATTTTAATTGATGAAGCTAGAACACCTCTTGTAATATCTGCTGAATCAAATTCCGATACAGATTTGTTTCCAAAAATAGATAAAATTATAAAGATTCTTAGAGAAAATGATTTTGAAATTAATGAAGAAAGTAAAAGTATTTTACTTACCACAGAGGGAATGGAAATTTGTGAAAAATTATTGAAAGAAAATGGAATTATTACAGAAGGTACACTTCAAGATTTAGGAAATATGGTTTTGAACCATAATATTATCCAAGCACTTAGAGCGCATCATTTATTTATAAAAGATAAAGATTACATAATTAAAGATAGAAGTGTAGTCATCATTGATGAGTTAACTGGTAGAGCCATGGAAGGTAGAAGATATGGTGATGGATTGCATCAAGCTATAGAAGCAAAAGAAGCTTTGGTAATTCAAAAAGAAAATCAAACTATTGCTTCTGTGACATATCAAAATTTTTTTAGAACATATCATCGTCTTAGTGGGATGACAGGAACCGCAACAACAGAAGCGAAAGAATTTGAAAGTATATATGATTTGGAGGTTGTTGAAATTCCTCCTAATATTAAAGTAAATCGTCTTGATAAAAATGATCAAATTTATATGACTAAAAGAGAAAAATACAATGCTGTGTTAGATCTTGTTAAGTCAAGAAATAAAATCAATCAACCAATCCTAATAGGAACCACATCAGTAGAAAATTCTATAAAGATTTCTGATTTATTAAATAGAGAAAATCTAAAGCATAATATTCTAAATGCTAAAAATCATATGAGTGAGGCAAAAATTATCGAGGAAGCCGGCTTGCCTGGAAACATAACTATCTCAACAAATATGGCTGGTAGAGGTACAGATATTAAATTAGGAAATGGTAAAGATAACTTAAAAAAAGAAGCAATCGATGCTGGTGGGTTACTAGTAATTGGTACAGAAAGACATGAAAGTAGAAGAATTGATAACCAGTTAAGAGGTAGATCGGGAAGACAAGGAGATATTGGCGAAAGTATTTTTTTCTTATCATTAGAAGATGATCTTATGAGAATATTTGGATCAAAAACTCTTGAAAATGTATTATCAAAATTAGGCCTCAAAGATGGTGAAGTTATAACGCACTCAATGATCACTAAATCCTTAGAAAGAGCTCAACAGAAAGTTGAAAGTCATAATTTTGATATGAGAAAACAAATTTTGAAGTTTGATGATATATTGAATGATCAAAGAAAAATCATTTACCAGAATAGAAGAGAAATTCTCAATACTAATGATCAATCAAAAATTATTGAAGATATGATTCATGACTATGTAAATTATTTAATTAAAGTAACAATTCCTCCAAAAAAATACTCTCATGAATGGGATGCAAATTTACTAACTGAAAAAGTTAAAGAAACTTTTAATATAAAAATATCAGCATCAAAATGGTTTGAGGAAGAAGGTGTTGATGATGAAGAGATTAAAAAGAGATTACTAGATGAAATAAATCAAAAATATAAAGAAAAACAATATCAATATTCTTCAGAGTTACTAAAGTTTGCAGAAAAAAGGGTTATGTTGTTTCAAATTGATAAAGATTGGAGAGATCATTTGGCAGCAATGGATTCCTTACGTGGAAGTGTCAACTTAAGAGCTATGGGGGGTAAAGATCCATTTTATGAATATAAAAAAGAATCTTTTGATTACTTTGATGAAATGCTTTCAAACCAGAATCAAAGGGTCTTAAAAACATTATTTAATATCAAATTAGTAAGTGAAAATAATGATAATAAGAAATTAGAAAATACTCCAGAACCAAGAAGAATTATTACAAAAAAAATAGGAAGAAATGAACCTTGTCCATGCGGTTCAGGAAAAAAATATAAACAATGTCACGGTAATTAAATATCCGAAGTAATATTTAAATACTTTTCTTTTCTATTTTGAACTAATTCTTGTATCGAAATTTGCTTTAGCTCATTAATCAGACTAATGATCTTTGTTTTTAAAATTTCTGCTTGTTTAATAGGATGTCTATGAGCACCTCCGTGTGGCTCTGGAATTATTTCATCTATAATTTTAAAAGTTTTACAATCAGCTGAGGTTAACTTTAAAGTTTTTGCTGCTTCCTGAGAAAATTCTGTATTTCTCCATAATATAGAAGCACATCCTTCAGGTGAGATAACTGAATAAATTGAATGCTCTAACATTATGACTCTATCTGATGTAGCAATTCCTATTGCTCCTCCTGATCCACCTTCTCCAATAATAATTGATATTGTTGGAATTTTAGTTTTTAAGAAATGAAGGATAGATGATGCTATAGATTCTGATTGACCTCTTTCTTCAGCATCTTTTCCTGGAAACGCACCTGCAGTATCAACAAACGAAATTAAAGGTAATTTAAATTTTTCAGCTAATTTTAATAATCTTTGAACTTTTCTATAACCCTCTGGTTTAGCCATTCCAAAGTTATGCTTAATTCTTGTTTCCATTGTATTCCCTTTTTCTGTTCCAATAAAAAAAACTGAATTGTCTTGAATTTTTGCCAAACCTCCTACAATTGCATTGTCATCAGCATATTTTTTATCTCCATGCAAAAAAACAATGTCTTGGAATATATTTTTGATATAATCTAAAGCGTGTGGTCTTTCTCCATGTCGAGATACTTGTACTTTTTGCCAGGGATCTAAATTTGAATAAATTTTTTTGTATAAGTTATCTTTTTCTGAGTTTAATTTATTAATTTTATCAAAATTTAATTCTTTATTATTATTTAGTTGCTTTAATATTGTTTCAATTTTTTCTACTTCATTTTCAAATTCAAAATATTTTATCATATTATGAATTTATAATTTTTAAATACCTCTAAAATTATATCTTTAAAAATTACTCCATCTTTATATTGAAGATATCCATTTAGTATAAGCTTAAGATGTTCTGGATGAATTTTACTCCAACCTTTATCACTTAAAGAAATTAATGAATAAAATAGAAATTTTTCTTCATCATTATTGACAATACTATTTTTTATCTCGTTTAAAAGAAATATTGATGGCATCGATCTTTCATCAAAAATTTTATTTAAATTTATATTCGAGTTTGAGTTTATTTCTAAGTTCATTACAGATTTTAGAACATATAATAATTCTTCGTTTTCATTAACTTGATCATAGGTGTAAGAATTTAAGTTTACGTTTATTGAATTAATAAATGTAATTAAATCACTAGAAGAATATAAATCTAATAATATCCTTGTATAAATACTTTTCGAGTCTACCTCTTTAGCATTTTCATACAATTTTATCCAATCAACAGCATTTTCATAATTATTATTAAAGATATATGCTGAAGCTATTTGAGGCCCATATATTATATTGTCTGAATTAGCCTCAATAGAACTTAACATATTAATTGATAATTTATATGCAATTTCTTCTAAATTATTTTTTTTTGCGAAATCCCAAAATTGAATTAAAATATTTAGTCTATCTTTAGGAAATATTTGAATGTTAACTAATTGAAATAGAAAAGCCATGCTCAATTCATTATTATTTGAAAAAGACTCTATTGTTTTTTTTGGATTATTAAACTGATTAGAATTAAAATCAGCTGACATGTATAAAGCTGCTAAACTATCTACATTAATTAAATTTTCTAAAAAACTTTCATTTGCAGCTTTAATTCTTAAATCAATAGGAGAGGCTTGATTCAAAATTATTGGTATTGAAAGATTTTTTTTATCAAGTTCATAAAAATCATGTGAAAAAGGTAACTCTGCAATTCTAGTCATGGCAACGTATAAAAAAATTAATTCTTTATTAATTACAGAATTTTTAATTTTATTATCATCATTTATCTGAACTGGTGAATTTGATAAAAGTGAAAATAAATATTGATAATATTCATCTAAATTTTGTTCTGATTCTATCAAAATTGAATTTAACAAACTGGCTTCAGATTGATTATCATTTAAAATTAAACAAAATATATCAAGTTTCTCTAATAGGTAAAAATCTAATTTTATATTAGAATTTAATTCTTCTTTAAAATTACAAGCTTCGTTTAGTTGAAAAGTTGATAATAAATAATTTAATTTAACCCCAGTATAAAAACTAAAATGTTTATCGTCACTTAAGTCGTGTATTTCAATTAATTCATAAGATTTAATAATTTGACCAATAGATTGCAAGTAATTAATGACTAAAAAAAATATTTCCCTATCTTTTTCTAATTCCAAATTCAATTGGAGATTTACTAAAACCTCAATTATTTCTTTTTGTAAAGTTTTTGAATTAATGTTTAAAAGATTATTAAAATAATTATTTAGATCTTTTAATTCATTTTTTTGAATAAAATTATCTTTTACAGTTTCAATTTGTTTAACTTCTACTTCATTAATTGCAATATCAGCATTTTCATTTAAATCTTCAACTTCTTCTTCAATTACTTCTTCCTCATTAAGATTTTCTAACACCATCTGGTCAAGACTCTTGCTTTCATATAAATTAATTACTTCTACTTCATTATTATTTTCTTCATTCGCAAAAATAGAATTTGAAAAGAAAATTAAAAAAATTAAACTAATAAATTTCATTTTAGATTTAGAGAATATTTTTCTGTAAGAATTGTGGAGGGTGAAGGAATTTCAATCATATAAAGCGAAGCAAAAACGATTATTGTTAGTATTACAAAAAAATATATAATGTATCTGTTTTTCATATATGATATTAAAAAATGACTATTATATGTTTTTACCGTTTTTTTAAGTTTTTTCTAATTTCAACAAAAATTTGTCAAGAATAAGAAATATTCATAATATGTTAGATCTAAATAAGATTAATAAGAAAAATATTTGTATTATGGGTCTAATGGGCTCAGGAAAGTCTATAATTGGAAAAGATTTGAGCAAATATCTAAAATTAAATTTCTATGATACAGATAGGGAAATTGAAATATTGACTAAAAAAAGTATAAGTAAGATTTTTGAGGAAGATGGTGAATCATATTTTAGAAATATTGAAGAAAAAATATGTATTGAATTACTATCTTATGATAATTGTGTAATTTCTTTAGGTGGTGGAAGTATAATAAATAAAAGAATTAGAAAAACAATTAGGGAAAAATCCTTCTCTATATATTTATATGTCAAATTAGAAAATTTATTAAATAGACTAAAATCTTCAAGTAAAAGACCGCTATTAAGTGAAAAAAAGGATAAAAGAAAAATATTAGAAAACCTTTATAATGATAGACGAAAATTTTACGAGAAAGCAGATTTTATTGTAAATAATAATAATGATAGATTTCAAGTATTAGATCAGATTAAAAATGAGCTTAATTCCTATGCAAAATAAATTATTTATTAAAAATAAAAAATTGAAAACTGAAATATTAATAAAAAAAAATTATATTTCTAAATTTATCAAAAATATTGCACAAAAAAACGAAAAAGTGTTTTGTATTGTTGATTCAAAAATTAATATTGATTTAGACTTTATAAATAAAAAAAACATAAAAATTATTTCTATTCAATGCGGAGAAAAAGTTAAAACATTTAATAAATATAGAGATCTTACCGAGAGATTAATTAAAAATGATGTAAATAGAAAATCTGTGATTATCGCTATTGGAGGTGGCACATTAGGGGATTTAGCAGGATTTGTTTCCAGTACTTTATTAAGAGGATTGGATTTTTTTCTTATACCAACAACTCTGTTATCTCAAGTAGATAGCTCAATTGGTGGCAAGAATGGTATTAATACTAATTATGGAAAAAATTTAATAGGAACCTTCTTTCAGCCTAAAGGAGTTTTAATTGATATTTCTGTGTTGAGAAGTTTACCAAAAAAAGAAATCATATCCGGATATGCAGAAATAATAAAGCATGCATTAATAAAAGATTATACATTTTTTTGCTGGTTAGAAAAAAACGCCAATAAATTACTTAATTTAAATAAGTCTATTTTAGAAAAAGCAATTTATAAATCAATAATGATAAAACTTTATTACGTTGTTAAAGATGAAAAAGAATTTTCAACTAACAATAAATCTAGAGCAATGTTAAATTTTGGACACACAATCGGACATGCTATAGAAAGTTACTATAATTACAGAAAATATAATCATGGAGAGGCAATTTCTATAGGGATGATAACTGAGGCAAAAATATCAAATTATCTTGGCTTATTATCATATAAAGATTTAGAAAAAATATTATTACATTTCAAAAAATATAAACTAAAAATATATGATAAAATATTAAAGGATAAAAAATTAATTCTATTACTAACTAAAGATAAAAAAAATTTTCAAAACTACATTAATTTTGCACTATTAAAAAAAATAGGTAATTCAATTTTTTACAAAAAATTAAATAAGAATCAAGTTCATAAAATTTTACAAAATATATAAATGACAAGTTTATTCCTCCTTCTATTTTTAATAATTCTTATAATTCTTTCAGGTTTTTTATCTGGATCAGAAACTGCAATAACTGCAACTTCTAAAGCAAGGATTCTTTATAAGAAAAAAAAGGGTAGTAAAAGAGCTGGGTACGTACTTGAGCTACTAGATAAAAAAGACAATGTAATATCTACATTACTTCTATCAAACAATTTAGTTAATATTCTCGCATCTTCTTTAGCTACGGCATTTTTTTATGATCTTTTTGGAGTAGAGGGTATTTTTTATGCAACTTTAATAATGACTGTTGTTATTGTAATATTTGCAGAAGTTCTGCCTAAAACCTATGCTATTAACAGACCAAATAGAACTGCATTATTAATTTCGCCAATTATTTATTATTTGAACAAGATTTTATTTATTTTTGTATTTGTAATAAATTTGATTGTTAAATTACTTATTAGAAGAAAGTATAATGATGTAAAAAATAACGATCTGCAATTAGAAGAGGAACTAAAAGGTGTTATAGATCTCTATAAAACTTCAAATCCTGACTATGAGCAAGAAAAGGATATGTTACAAAGCATATTACAATTAAATGATATAGCTGTTGAAGAAATTTTTACTCACAGAAAAAATATTTACTCTATAGATTCCTCATTAAAGACCAATGAGATTATAAATAATATTAATAAATCAAGGTATACTCGTATTCCATTTTGGAAAGATAATCCAGAGAATATAATAGGTTTATTAAATGTAAGAAGTTTAAATATCGATTTAAAGAATCACAATGAATCAAAAAAAATTATATTTGATAAAATTTCTAATCCATGGTTCATTCCTGAAACCACAAACCTGTTAGAACAATTGGTTGAATTTAAAAAA
>CABYBP010000027.1:7500-10769 GCA_902517315.1 uncultured Alphaproteobacteria bacterium | reverse complement strand
TTTATTTAAATGGTATTAATATTAGAGTGAGTTTTAAATCAGAGAATAAACTAAATCATCAATATCTATTCCATAGAGACAGAGATGCATTTGAGGTTTTCAAGTATTTTATTTATTTAACAGATGTAGAAAAAGTTAACGGTCCTTTAAGATTTTTAGAAAACTCCTATAAACAAAAATTTTCTGAGATATTCAAACATAGGTTTGACGACACGTATATTAATAAATATTATAAATTTAATAACTTAATTGATATTAATGGAGATAGCGGAACTTCATTTATTTGTTGTACAAATTCTTTTCATAAACAAGGTGAAAATAATGGATCTTATAGGATTTTAGTTACGTTTAAGTTTGGTATAAAAAACTGGAAAAATAATAATTACTTTAACTCAGAATATGTAGCTAAATCAAAAGAATTAAATTATAATCTTGGTTCGTAAATTTAATAAAATTCAATAAATAAAAAAATTGGGGCTAATGGATATAGGAATTATTGTTGACTCACCTCAAAGAGACTTAAAAGGTCACGCATATTTAGGTTCACAAATTATTAAAGATAATAAAGTGTTCTTAATACCTGTATACGACCAACAATATGCCATAAATAATCTAAATCTTGATATAATAATTTTTAATTATTTAAGACCAAACAATTTTTGGCTAATTGCTCTAGCAAAATCTAAAAAGATTAAAGTAGTAATTGTTGATACTGAAGGAGCAAGAGGGAAAAATCTTGATACTGAAGCAAAATTTGTAGCAAAATCTATAATTAATTTAGATGTAGATTTATATTTTTCATGGAGTGACAAAGTAAGAGATAAGATATTAGAAAATTCATCAAATTTAAAAAATAAAGTAATTACCTCTGGTTGTCATAGATTTTATTTATATTCTCCAAAATTCAAATATGAAAAAATTGAAAAGAAATACATTCTAATAAATACTAGATTCCCAAAAGCTAATCCTAAATTTGCTAAAGTTGAATTATCAACATTAACAGAAGCAGGTTTTTTTGAATATAAAGAGGCAGTAGATTATTTAAATAAAGAAAAAAAAGTTTTAAATAATTTTTTAATTACAGTTAAAAAAATTATTGAAAATTTTAAAGAAGAATCTTTCATCATACGACCTCATCCATTTGAAAATGCGAATATTTATATAAATTATTTTAAAAATAATAAAAATGTAAAGATTGAGCAATCTGAAGATATTATCGATGTAATTAAAAGTTGTAAACTAATGATACATCTTAATTGTCAGACATGTTTCGAGGCATATCTGTTTAATGTAAATAGTATCGAATTAGAATTTTTAAATTCAAAAGTTTTAAAAGCTCTTGATGCTTCAAAAATCTCTTATCAGGCAGAATCTTATGAAGATGCTATTAAAAAAATTACTGAAAAAATAAATATTAATTTACTAGAAAAAGATGAATTGGATTTTAATAAAAAAGTAAATAAAATTTCAGAAAATTTTGGTCCTATTAATCAATCAGTTGAAATAATAAAAAAAAATTTATTAACAATTTATCTTTCTAATGAATATTTTAACAAATCGAAATATACTTCTTTTATCAGTTACTCAAATTTATTTAGATATAAGATCAAAACGATAATACCTCATTATTTTGTTTTGCAAATCATTAAAATTTTTAAAAAAAAGAATTGGGTTAATAGAATAGAAAAAAGTTTGAATAAAAAATATGTAGATAATTTTTATAATTCAAATAATATTAATAATATCAATTCTGAATATTCAGATAAATATTTCAATAATCAAATTTTTAATAAAACTTACAATATAATATGTTTATTTGAAAAGTAATTATATTTTTAATAGGTTTATTTTACTTTAAAAATCTTCTTTAACTTTACTAAATCATTTTTATCATCAAGATCTATAAAATTATCTAACATAAATGGTATAATTTTTTTTCCAGAAATTGTGTGCTTTTTAATTAATCTTGTTTTAAAAATATCAATTTGAGCATTTTGCTTAAAAATTAATGGTAATTTCTGTCTAGGATAATTCCAGTATTCTTCATTTTTTGGGTTTTTAATAACCGTCTTAAGCAAACCATTTTTAAGCATCCACATCTTATATGGGGTATCTTTTGCAATTTCGACAGATTTCATTGAATCTGCATTATTTTTTAAAAAATAAGAAACTGCTTTATCTATTATTTTATAATCAACCATTGGAGCAGTTGCTCTTAAATGAACTATTAAATATGGTTTTTTTTTATTATTTTCTTCAAGCCAATTGTAAAAATATTTAAATGCCTCAATATCTCTTGAGTTATCATTTGATATTTTTTTAGGTCTAATGAATGGGATTATTGCTCCATACTTTTCTGCAATTTTTGCATACTTAATAGAATCAGTTAGAACAAAAGTTTTATTTATTGATTTTGATTTAATAGAGGCTTTTATTGGATAACTAATTAGAGGTTTTTTATTTAATTTTAATATATTTTTATTTTTTATTTTCTTTGAACCAGATCTAGCCAGAATAACTGCATATACAGTTTTACCATTGTTCAATTTTTGTTTTTCTTTCATATGGATCAAGGGTATTAATTTTCTTATCTAAATATTCAGAGTCACCTACTTTATATCTTGAAGAAATTTCTTCAAAAATACAACCTTTTTCCGATGTAAAAGAGTGCCATGAACCTCTATCAATATCTATAGTGTCACCTTTGTTTAATTTAAAGTCTATTTTATTTAATACTAAATCTAATTTTCCACTCAATATATGAAATGATTCATTTTTAGTAAAATGTTTATGTGTAGGATGTTTTTGACCTGGTAATACGCAAACAAGTTTTTTGCAATAATGTTTGTTTATAATAGTAATTAAAATACACCCAGTATCATTTATTTTTTTTATACCGTAGTGATGAGATAATTCAATTGACTCATAATTGCCAACAACTATATTTGCCTCTGCGAACATACCTTTATAAGTATGTATAATACCTCTTATACTCTTACTATGTTTGATCTTAATTTTTTCTGTTAGTGGGTCATGAGGATGATAATTTCTAGATGCTTTAGTGTTATCTGTAAAATCTCCTGAACTAACTTGATTTTTTTCTAAAGGAAAAGCAAAGTAAATATCATCTTGCTTTATTTTTTGACCTTTATTAATTTTTTTATTTAAAAACACACCTCTTTGCAAATCAGAAATAGATTTTAATTCCTCTTTTTTTATAACTTTGGTTTCATTATTCCCAATTAGTTTCTTGCTATTGATGAGAGTTT
>CABYBP010000027.1:0-2500 GCA_902517315.1 uncultured Alphaproteobacteria bacterium | reverse complement strand
GGATTTCACATCTAACTTTTTGATCCGCCTACATACGCTTTACGCCCAGTGATTCCGAACAACGCTAGCCCCCTTCGTATTACCGCGGCTGCTGGCACGAAGTTAGCCGGAGCTTCTTCTTCAATTAATGTCATTATCATCGTTGATGAAAGAGTTTTACAACCCTAAGGCCTTCTTCACTCACGCGGCATTGCTGGATCAGGGTTTCCCCCATTGTCCAATATTCCCTACTGCTGCCTCCCGTAGGAGTCTGGGCCGTGTCTCAGTCCCAGTGTGGCTGATCATCCTCTCAAATCAGCTATAGATCGTAGCCTTGGTGGAGCAATTACCTCACCAACTAGCTAATCTAGTGCGGGCTCATCTGAAGGCGATAAATCTTTCTCTTTGCAGACACATCCGGTATTAGCTACAGTTTCCCGCAGTTATTCCGAACCTTCAGGTAGATTCCCACATGTTACTCACCCGTGCGCCACTAAATCCGAAGATTTCGTTCGACTTGCATGTATGAGGCATGCCGCCAGCGTTCGTTCTGAGCCATAATCAAACTCTTAAGTTAAGTAAATTTGACCGAAGTCAAAAATTACGGAACGTCCGTTAAAGCGGAATACTTCTTGTATAAACAAAAGTATTTGTTGATACGTATTCCATTAACATTCGTAAAATTTAAATTACGAATTGTTGTCTACGTATCTCTTTATAATCTTATTAACATATTAAAGAGCATACAAAACCCTACAATTTTATTAAAATTTGTAGAGAATTGTTCTTTTCAAAAGAAAAGAGTATGTGCCTATAATAGTATAAAAATTCCTTGTCAAATCATAAAAAATAAAAAAAAAACACGTTTTTCTGGGGATATTTTTGTATAAATTTGATTGTAATGAAAAATATTAGAGAATCTTTTTCAAATTTGGTTGCGGGAGTAGGATTTGAACCTACGACCTTCAGGTTATGAGCCTGACGAGCTACCGGGCTGCTCCATCCCGCGATTAAAGAAATCTTTTATTACTATGACTAATTTAAAACAAGAGAAATTATTTATTTTTAATTGGTAGCGGAGGAGGGATTTGAACCCCCGACATCACGAATATGAGCCGTGCGCTCTGACCAACTGAGCTACTCCGCCAAAAATAAATAAATTAATACAATTTTTTTTATATTTTTGCAAAATCATTATAATTATAAAATATTTATTGATATTTAATTGTGAAGATTTCTAGCAAAAAAAGAATTTGACTCAGTCTGAAATGAACAAAAAAAATTATGTTCATTTTGAAATTTGCTTATTTCTTTATAATTTTTAGGTGATAAATGTTTTATTAATTATGATTATGATATTATCGAGATTAAAACTGGCAATCAAATACATCTTAAAAAATTTTTAAAATCTTTTCCATTAAAACATTCTAGACATTCAAAATATTTAACAGGGTTAGAAATTATTGGAATAGCCCTATATTAAGAATTATAATGAAGACTAAAAAAAATAAAAAAATTGTAGCATGTCTATTATTATCTTTAATTATAGTTAGTATGTTTTTTTTTATAACAAAAAATTATGTTAGATCGCAATTTTATTATTTAATTGACTATTTGGAAACAAGATTAGACAACAAGGCATCAAGTATCGCAGAACTTTATAATTATAATACATTAAATGAAATAGATGATACATTATTCAAAATAAATAAAAAACTGATAAATAATTTTTTTAAAGATGTTTATCCAAAATTTAATAATTTGAATTTTGAAAATAAATTTAAATCTATTGATATAGAAATAAAATTCTCAGAATTGAAAAATCTTCTTCAAGATAGAAGACGCTCTATCATAAACTCAAATATTAAAGTAGATTCAACTTGGGTCAAAGGCACAATTGTTATCGATGATAAAATTCATAATGCTAAATTTAGATTAAAGGGTAATTTAATTGATCATTGGAGATCACCAATCAGAATGAGTTTAAGAGTGAAATTAGAAACTGGATCATTTTACAATTTTACTGAGTTTAATATTCATAAAATGGAAGCAAGAATTTTTCCATATGACCATATATTTGCTATGTTAGTAGAAAAATCTAATTTGCTAGGCTCAAATCATAAGTATGCAAACATAAATTTTAATGGAACTAATTGGGGGGTAATGAATATTGAAGATACAAAAAATAAAAATTATTTAGAGTTAAATAAATTTCCTGGTGATCTAGTTGCTAGGTTTGGCAATCAAGAAAATTATTTGTATGAAAGACAAATTGAAATTGAACCATTAAATCCATTAGTTGATTTATCTATATCAGATATTAATTTTAACAAGTTAGGTAATCCTTATCATAACAATTATATTTATTATCAAATCTACAACAATAAATTTGAAGAAATTTTTGATAATGAAAAAATGATTAGATCAATATTAATTGCTTTAATATGGGGCAATCTTCACAGTGTAGAATTGACTAACCTAAGATTTGCATTTAACAAATTTACTTTGAAATTTGAACCTA
>CABYBP010000026.1 GCA_902517315.1 uncultured Alphaproteobacteria bacterium | reverse complement strand
GTTTGGTCTACTGAAAGTGGATATGGTTTTGTCAGAACTTCTTCCGCAGATCATCCATTAATAGCTGAAAAAAGAGCTGAACTAGCCCAGTATGATAAATCATTGACCATGGTCCAATATGGTAAAGGTGAACCTTCAGTGCCTGGTTATTATTCAGTTAGAGGTGAAGTTGAAAAAGCTTACGCAGCTATTATAAATGGTGATGATATCATTTCAACTTTAAACCAATTAAATGAAGATGCTAATACAATTTTAGCAGATGCTATAGCAGAGTAGTTTAATTATTTAAATTGTGTTAAGGGGTGGTTGTTAACCACCCTTTTTTATGATTATTGTTTGTTCTCTTAGTGACTTATCAAATGTATGTGAAAGTGTGCAGCCCAAATATCTAATATCAGTCATAGATCCAGGATATGCACCAGAAACACCTAAAGGTGTAAAAAATCATCTAAAACTTGGCTTTGATGATATCATTGAAATAAGCAGTAACAATAAAATATTTAGATTAAATACTGATGAAATACCGCAAATTCTTCCAGGGGAAGAACATGTAAATTCAATAGCTAATTTTACTTCTACATATAATTATGATGAAGATATTGTTATTCATTGCTGGTGTGGTGTTTCAAGATCAATGGCAACAGCTACCTATTTACTATGTAAAGAAAACAAAACTAATATTGAAAATACAATTAAATATATTCGTAATCTTGCTCCACATGCAAACCCAAACAAATTACTGATAAAACACTTTGAAAAAAAATTAGATACTAGCAATCAAATCTCAAACTTATTTTTAAAATTCCCTTATACTAAAACATACGATTGTTCTTCAAATTTTGCACCTGTTACTTTATTTGATATAAAAGACATTGAGAAAAAATAATGAAAGACTACGTTAGAACAATTGCAGATTATCCTGTCAAAGGAATTCAATTCAGAGACATTACAACATTATTGCAAAATGCAGGACATTTTAAACAAGTTATTGATGACATGGTAAAACCATGGAAAAATAAAAAAATAGATGCAGTCTTAAGTATAGAATCACGTGGTTTTATAATGGCAGGTGCAATAGCTTATTTTTTAAATGCAGCATTTATTCCTTTGAGAAAACCTCATAAACTTCCGTTTGATACTTTCAAAGTTTCATACGATTTAGAATATGGATCAACTGAAATGCATATTCATACGGATGCTTTAGATGGTCATAAAGATTTACTTATTATTGATGATCTTTTGGCAACAGGTGGAACTGCACTTGCAGCAGTGGAGTTAATTGAAAAGTTTGTGCAAAAAAATATTGTTGGTGCAGGTTTTATAATAAATTTACCAGATCTAAGAGGTGATACAAAATTAATTGAAAAAGGAATTGAGATACATTCTTTAATGGAGTTTTAAATGAGAAATGCAGTTATTGTTGGTTATAAAAGATCACCATTTACTTTTGCACTTAAAGGAGAAATGGCAAACATAAGACCGGAAGACATTCTATCACAAACAATTAATCAATTACTAAACGAAATACAAATTAATAAAAATGACATAGAGGACATTATTACTGGTTGTGCGTATCCTGAAGGAGCACAAGGAAATAATATTGCTAAAATTGTTTCATTCATGACAGATATGCCAGAACATGTAGCAGGTATGACAGTTAACAGATGGTGCGGCTCTTCAATGCAAGCTATTCATGATGCAACTGGAGCGATTGCAATTAATTCTGGAGATGTTTTTTTATGTTGCGGTGTAGAAAGTATGACATTTATACCTATGAATGGTTTAACTTACGATCCTCATCCTCAATTAAGTAAAGATAATCCAAATGTATATATGTCTATGGGTACTACCGCTGAAAATGTTGCAAAAAAATTTAATATTTCTCGAAAAGAGCAACAAGAATTTGCAATAAGTAGTCATAAAAAGGCATCTTCAGCTAGAGATTCTAATATGTTTAATGATGAAATAGTTTCTATTTTAAATAAAAATGAAAAGATAAATAAAGATGGTGGAATTAGGCCTAATACGTCTCATGAAGTTTTAGATGGTTTAAAACTTGTGTTTGATGAGAACGGTACTGTTACAGCTGGTACTGCATCACCCTTAACAGATGGTGCTTCAGCAGTAATAGTTTGTGAAGAAGAGTATGCGAAAAAAAATAGTTTAAATATTTTAGCTCGAATAAAATCTACTGCCGTAGTAGGATGCCCTCCTGAATTAATGGGGTTAGGGCCAATTAATGCTTCTAAAAAAGCATTAAAAAGAGCAAATTTATCTATTAATGATATTGATATTGTGGAACTAAATGAAGCATTTGCCTCTCAATCATTAGCGTGTATTAAAGAATTAAATATGGACATTAATAAAGTTAACATTCATGGAGGCGCAATTGCATTAGGTCATCCTTTAGGCGCTACTGGAGCAAGGATCACTGGCAAAGTTGCAACATTATTGCAAAATAATAATAAAAAGTATGGATTAGCCACACAATGCATAGGTTTAGGTCAAGGTATTGCAACTGTGTTAGAAAATATTAATTAACTATTATGCAAATATATAAAACACCATTACGTGAATTTAAATTTCTAATTGAAGATTTTTTAAATCTTAATGAAAGTCAAACATTAAAAAAATTAGAATTAGAATCAAGCGATCTAATGCTTATTATTGAAGAAGCAGCAAAGCTTTGTGAAGAAACTTTGCTTCCAATAAATCAAAGTGGAGATAGTGAAGGATGTTCATTTAGCAACGGAGTTGTGACTGCACCAAAAGGTTTTAAGGAAGCTTATAAAACTTTTTCTGAAAATGGTTGGCAGGGATTAAAGGTAAAAGAAGAATTTGGCGGACAAAACTTACCGTACATAATTAATATGATTTTAGATGAAATGATAAGTTCTACTAATATGTCATTTGGTCTTTACCCTGGTCTTACAGCAAATGCTATCGATGCAATTGAAAAAAGTGCTAATGAAGATCTAAAAAATACTTATTTGCCAAATTTAGCTAGTGGTAAGTGGACTGGTACAATGAATTTAACTGAACCACAATGTGGAACTGATCTTGGTTTAAGTAAAACAATGGCAACACCTTTAGATGATGGAAGTTATAGTATTACTGGAACCAAAATTTTTATTACATGTGGCGAGCATGATCTAAGTGAAAATATTATTCATCTAGTTTTAGCAAGAACACCTAATGCACCCCCTGGTATCAAAGGTATAAGTTTATTCTTAGTTCCTAAATTTTTACCAAATGATAGTGGTGATTTTGTTGAAAGAAATAAAGTTGAATGTGGATCAATAGAGAAAAAGATGGGTATTCATGCTAGCCCAACCTGTGTAATGCATTACAATGAAGCTAAGGGTTGGCTTGTAGGTGACATTAACAAAGGAATGAGAGCTATGTTTATTATGATGAATGGAGCTCGCTTATTTGTTGGTATACAAGGTTTGGGTCTATCAGAAACTGCCTATCAATCAGCACTTTATTATTCAAAAGAACGTTTACAAGGAAAATTATCTTCCAGTAATCAAGTTGCTGATCCAATAATTGTTCATCCCGAAATAAGAAAAAATTTATTGTATATCAAATCGATTAATGAGGCAGTTAGAGGGTTGACGTTGTTGGCTGGAAATCACTTTGATAATATTGACAATTCTTCAGATGACACAGATAAAAAATTATCTGAAAATTTTATTGCTCTCATGACACCTATTATTAAATCATATGCTTCAGATAAATCTGTAGAAAATACAAATCGAGCTCTACAAATATATGGAGGTCATGGTTTTATTACAGATCATGGAATGGAACAATTAGTAAGAGATGCTAGGATAACCACAATCTATGAAGGAACAAATGGTATTCAAGCGTTAGATTTGATCGGAAGAAAATTAAAAATTGATAATGGTGCTTTATTTAATGAATTTTTTACTATGATAGATAGCTATCAAAGTAAAATTAATAATAATAAAGATATGAAGAAATACATTGATTTATTTATGCCTTCATATGATTCTTACAAAACTATTTTTGAATATATTAAATCGTTAAATGATGAAAATGAGATTAATTCTCATGCTGTAGAATTTTTAAATTTATCATCTTTAATCTCTTTAGGTTATATTTGGTTGCAGTATATTGAAATTTCATTAACTAAATTAGAAAAACAAGACGAAAGTTTTTATAAATCCAAAATTGAAACAGGCAACTTTTTCTTAACTAAATTATTAAGTGAGACACAAGTTCTTTGTCAAAATATTAAATCAGGAGGAAAATACTTTAACGATTATGATGATGAATATTTTGAAACAGCGATCTAATGACAATAAAAATTTATAAACCTTCAAAAACTTCTATGCAATCAGGTTTTAAAAAAACTAAACTGTGGTTAGCTGAATATATTTCTGAAGTAGAAAAAGTAAAAGATACTTTAATGGGTTGGAATAGTTCTTTAGATACCAAATCTCAGATTAAACTTTTTTTTGACACGAAAGAGCAAGCTATCGAATGGGCAAAAAAAAATAATTATCAATATTTTGTTGATGAACCAAAACAAAGAAAAATAAAACCTAAAAATTACGCTTCAAACTTTGATACTAATAGAAAAGAACCCTGGACTCATTAAGTATAATTTCTTTCTTTATTTTTTAGACTATGATAAATGCAAATTAAGCGCCCGTAGCTCAGTGGATAGAGCAACCGCCTTCTAAGCGGTAGGTCAAATGTTCGAATCATTTCGGGCGCGCCAAATATTAAATTTTTGCCGCATCCTCATCTATAAATGCATTAAAAGAAACAGACCTTCTTTCTTCTTCAGAAAAGAATGGGTATACTGTGTGCATCATATAACTAGGAAATATAAATAAATCTCCAACCTCAGGCTTAACATCATACACGGAAGAAACCAAAAGTTGTGTCGAACCATGTACAAACGCTATTTTGCCATTGTTATTTTGATCTTTGTATGATGATCCCAAGTCATTTGGCATTTTTGTATACATTACTCCTGATAGATGACCATCATGCCAATGAATTGGATTATAATCACACTCAAATTGACAAACAGCCCAACTAGATTTTAAATCAAATTTCTTAATTTCTTTTTGTAATGTTGATTTTACAAAATTGAATACAAATTTATAAATAATATCTTTTAAATGTCGATCAAGAAATTCTTTTGTTAATCTAATTTCATATTTAATTTCTCCAGCTAATTGTTTACCGTGATATAATTCATCAATTTTATTTTCATCTTTCAATATTTCATCAATATGATTATTAATTATATTTATTGTATCTTCATGTAATTTATATTTACCGATAGCTGGCGAAAACGGTCTTATAATTTGACCTTGAATCGTATTTTCGTTCATGATTTATTAACTTTTATTATATCAAACTTTATAATATACTTAAATATAATGAAATATAATTTAAATTGTCATTGCGGAGCTATTCAAATAGAAGTTTTAACAGACTTAGAAATCATAAAACAGTGTAACTGCTCTATTTGTATAAGAAAAAATGCTAAAATGTGTATGGTTCCTAAAAAAGCAATAAATATTCTAAAAGGAAAAGAAAACTTAACTTCTTACAAATTTAATACAATGATTGCTGAACATTTTTTTTGTAAGATTTGTGGCATCTATACTCATCATCATAGGAGAAGTGATCCAAATGGTGCAGCAATAAATATTGGATGTATAGATGCAATAGACCCTTTTAAGTATGAAGCTGACTTTATTGATATGAAAAATAAATAATTTTATGTCATTTGAATTTTTAGTTTCGAAAATTCAAGAAAATAATTTTTTACTCATAGGTAGAGCGGGTATTGATATTTATCCTGATCCACCAGGGGCTAAAACTGAAAATGCCAAATACTTTGTTACTCATCTAGGAGGATCATCTGCAAATATGGGTGTTCAATTAACTTTATTTGGAGGTAATTGTAATTTACTGACAAGAGTATCTGATGATGCTTTAGGTAGATTGGCTATTAATCAACTAAATCATTATGGCGTTAAAAACAAATTAGTAAAAGTTGAAAAAAATGAATCAAGAATTTCTTTCGCTATAGTTGAAAGCACAGTTAAAGATCATCAATCAATTATTTATAGACATAAAGCTTCTGATTTATTTTTAAATAGAGATGATGTTGAAAATGCTAATATACAAAATTTTGATTGTTTATTAATGACTGGAACTTCTTTAGCAGCTGAACCTTCAAGGAGCGCTACATTATATGCTTTAGATATAGCAAATAAAAATAATATTCCTGTAATTATGGACATTGACTATAGACCATATACTTGGGAATCATCAAATAAAGCAAAAGAAGTTTATAATTTAGCAGCAAGTAAGTGTAGTGGTGTAATTGGCAATGATGATGAGTTTGGAGTTTTAGCTGGTGATTATAACAATGGTTTGGATCATGCTAAACAATTAGCTAAAAATATAAGCTTAATTATTTATAAAAAAGGTGAAAAAGGCTCTATTACTTTTGCAATGAATAAAGAAATTAAAAAAGGAATATTTACCATTAAGCCTTTGAAACCAACTGGAGCCGGTGATGCATTTATGGGATCATTAATAGGATCAATTTTAAAGTCTAATGATTTAGAAAAATCTATTGAAATAGGTTCAGCCGCAGCAGCTATTGTAGTAACAAAAGTTGGTTGCGCGCCAGCAATGCCAAATTTAAATGAAATTTTGGAGTTTATGAAAAATAATAAAATTAATGAAGGAGAGTAATATGCATATTCCGCCATTTGATAATAAGAACAAGCCAATTGTAGATATAGAGGATAGCAGAGTTCCTTTAAATTATTTTAACATAGTAAAATTAAATAAAGATCAATCTTTTGAGTATCAAACCCCTGGTTATGAAACATGTATAGTACCTGCTACTGGAACAATTAATGTAGAAATTGAAGGAATAAAAGTTGAGTCATTAGGCACTAGAAAAGTTGATGTGTGGGATGGAGAGCCAGAAGGTGTATATGTTCCGTCTAATACAAAAGCTCAATTTACATCATTAGTAGACAATTCCGAAATTTTTATAGCAGGTGCGAAGTATGATAAAACATTGGAACCTTTTGCTGTTCGTGCAAATGAAATAGATTTAGTTCAATATGGTTCTGATGATACTAAAACACATAGAAAAATTAAACATATTTTAGGCGCTAAACATCATGACAAAGTTGGAAGATTGCTTTGTAATGAACTTTATACTGTAGGGCAGGGAGGTTGGTCAGGATTTCCACCGCATAAACATGACACAGATCGTTTACCTGATGAGACAAGACATGATGAAACATATAATTATAGGTTTAAACCTAAAAATGGTTTTGGTTTTCAAATGTTTCAGCAAGTTGATAATAAAGTTGGTAAAGCTGAACATATAATTGATGGTTCAACCATTATGATTAGAGCAGGCTATCATCCTTGTGTTGTGGCACCTGGTTATGAAATGTATTATTTTACAATTCTTGGCGGATTATCTCAAAGATCTCTTGTGCAATATTTTCAACCTGAACATGCTTATCAGGTAGAAACTATTCCAGGAATTAAGGATATGATTGCTAAATATAAATAAATGACAGCTGTAAATTTAAAAAATATTTTAAAAGATGCAAATAAAAATAATTATGCAGTAGCAGGTTTAGTTGTACTAGGATGGGACGATGCCTTAGCTTTTACACAAGCTGCTGATGAAACTGGAATTCCAATTATATTGCAAGCTGGTCCTTCATGTAGAGCGCATACACCAATTCCCATATTAGGAAAAATGTTTAGATATTTAGCTAGTCAAACAAAAACGAACATTTGTTGTCATGTTGATCATGGATATACTTTAGATGAATGTTATGAAGGTATTGATAGTGGATTTACATCTGTAATGTTTGATGGCTCTAAATTAACTTTAAAAGAAAATATAAAAATTAGTAAAAAAATTGCTTCAAGAGCTCATAAACATAATATTTCTGTTGAGGGGGAAATAGGTTTTGTAGGTTATGATAACGGTAAAATTTCAGAAGGTACTAATATTGAAGATGCAATAATTTTTGCAAACAAAAGTAATATTGATGCAATGGCAATTTCAGTTGGTAATACACATTTACAAACTTCAAAAAAAGCAAGTATTGATTTCAATAAAATAAATTTAATTGAAGCAAAAACAAAAATCCCTTTAGTTCTCCATGGTAGTAGCGGCATTCCTTTACAGCAAAGAAAAAAACTAGCAAGAAAAACAAAAATAGCAAAACTAAATATTGGTACTGAAATTAGAATGACTTTTGGAGAAGCTTTGAGAAAAAATCTAAAAAATAATCCTAAAACATATGATAGATTGCAATTACTAAAACCTACGATTAAAGATTTAACAAAAGTTACAAAAAAAATCATAAAACAAATTGGCCCAAATTAATGGGACAAATTTTTATTGCAGCACTAAAAGAAGAAACTCCAAATCTTAAAGATTTTTACTATTCAGGTGTAGGAAAAATAAATGCAACAATCAAAATAATGGAATTAATTTCAAAATTTAAACCCAATGAAATAATTAACTATGGAACAGCAGGATCAATAAAGAAAAACCTATCAGGATTAGTGGAATGCACCGAGTTTGTTCAAAGAGATATGGATGCAAGAGGTCTAATGGATTTTAAATTAGGTGAAACACCTTTTGATCCTATATCAAAAATTAGTTACAACAAAGAGGGCTATATATGTGCATCAGGAGATAGCTTTGTTCAATCATCAGTAGAAATAGATTGTGATATTGTTGATATGGAGGCTTACTCTTTTGCTAAAGTATGCAAATTATACAACATTAAATTTAAATGTTTTAAATATATTTCTGATTATGCAAATGAAAATTCAAATAATGATTGGATTGATAATTGTTCAAAAGGAGCTAAATTATTTTCAGAAATATATCCTCAATTAAAAAAATGATCTTAAAAATTCTAGAAAAATTAGGAAGAAAAAAAACTGTTTTAGACAGAGGTCCTACACATCCAGAATATCACAAAGCAAAACCTTGGATGGAAAGATATTATTTATTATTTAGGAAAAGACCCAAATGGTTTCCTTTTAATATATTAATCCATAAAATGTTAGATGATGATCATGGTGAAGGAGTGCATAATCATCTCTGCCCATATATCACTGTTATTTTAAAAGGTGGATATTGGGAAACAACAAAAAAAGGAAAATTTTGGAGAGGTCCTGGATACATTGGTTTTAGATCTGCAGATCACTTACATAGAGTTGATTTAAAACCAAATACTAATACTATGACATTGTTTATACCTGGTCCTTTTGGTTTAAGAAAAAATAAAAGGGCTGATTATAAAACAAAAATATAATTTAAAACGTATATTAAATCATTCCATCATATATTAATTTACATCCACTTAAAAAAAGCAAAATATAGACAATATTAAAAAATAATTTTTCAGGAATTCTTTTTTGAAGGAAATAACCTATCAGAACACTTATAAAAGATAGTGGAAGTAAATAGAGAGAAATCATAAGGTTTGAGGGTGCTAATAATCCCACATAATAATAAGGAATTAGTTTTACAAGATTTATTACCATAAATGCCAAGGTCATGGTTCCTATGAATGAAATTTTATCTAGTTTTAATGGAAGCATATAAAAATTAATAGGAGGGTTCCCTGCATGAATTAAAAAACTTGTGTATCCTGCTACAGATGACCAAAAGTAACCTTTAAATTTAGTTGTTTTGAGTAAATAATTATTTTTCTGAATAAATGAAACTATAACAAAAATAATTGAAATTATACCTACCATTATTCTTATCTGATCTTCATTGGTAAATTCAAAAGTTAGGGTTCCAAATAAAATACCAATTATAGATGCTGGTATTATAATTTTTAAAATACTATTAATCCATTTTTTCCAATATAAATAGATTGCTGAAAAATCCATTATTATTAAAAGTGGTAATAAAATACCGGCAGCTTGCAAAGGACTCATTACAAAAGACATTACAGGTACTGCTAACATTGCTACTGGCCCAGGTACACCACCTTTAGAGATACCAAATACAAAGACACCTAAAGATGCAAAAAAATAAAAATAAAAATCCATTTAATTTAAAATATTTAATGCAATTTTAATATCTTTTATTTGATCATCAATATCTTCTAATCCACAATATAATCTAATCAAAGTACCTGTATTTTTATTTTTAAACTCTCTCTTAGCAAGTGGAGGAAAGGTAATTAGACTATCAAATCCACCCCAACTATATCCTAACTTAAAAATTTTAAGTTTATTAAAAAATTTTTCAATTTTATTATTTGAATATTTCTTTTTAAGTATAAATGAAAATAAACCTGTACTGCCTGAGAAATCTCTTTTCCATATTCTGTGATTCTTTGTATGTGGTAATGCTGGATGAAATACATCAGCTACTAGATGATGATCTAATAAATATCTTGCCATTAATAAAGCGTTGTTCTCGATTTCCTTCATCCTTATTTTTAAAGTCGGTATTCCTCTAATTGCTAAATAAACTTCATCTGAACCAGGGCATATTCCTAGAGTCTTTGTAGCAGTTCTTATTTTTTTAGCATATTTTTTATTTGATGAAACAAAACCGATTAATACATCTGAATGACCATTTATATATTTAGTTCCAGCATCAATTATAATATCTATTCCTAGTTTAATTGGATTGCAAAATAATGGTGATGCCCATGTATTATCCATAACAGTCGGTATATCATTTTTTTTAGCTATTTTTGTTATAAAAGGTATATCGATGATATCAAATGTAGCAGTACCAGGAGATTCTAAGTATATTAACTTTGTTTTTTTATTAATTAATTTTTCAAAATTATT
>CABYBP010000025.1 GCA_902517315.1 uncultured Alphaproteobacteria bacterium | reverse complement strand
AAGCAATTAATTCTCAAATAAAACCATCTTTATTCATTCTGAGAAAATTATAAGCTTGAAATTCTGTAAAATATTAATATACGCAGTATTATTAAGGTGGGGCATCCCACCTTTTTTTTATAAATATGGCAAAAAAAAAATATAATGTAATTAGAGAAGAGATGCTGCAAGTTGCTTCTAATGTAGCACAAGAAAAGAATATTGACCAAGATTCAGTTTTTTCTGCTATGGAACAAGCATTAGAAAAAGCTGCAAGGGTTAAATATGGTCAAGAAATCGATATAAGAATTTCTATAGACAGGGCTACAGGTGATTTTAAATTAAATTCATACTTGGAGGTTGTTGAAAATATAGATGAAGAATTACAATCTAGACAAATTCTTTTAGATGATGCAAAAAAAACTAACCCTGACATAAATTTAGGCGAGTTTGTTATAAAAGAATTACCCCCAATTGAATTAGGTAGGGTTGCAGCACAAAATGCTAAAGGTGTCATTATTCAAAAAGTAAGAGAAGCAGATAAATCTAATCAATACGAAGAATACAAAGATAAAGTTGGTGAAATAGCTGTTGGTATAGTTAAAAGATCAGAATTTGGAAATCTAATTATAGATTTAGGAAAAAGTGAAGCAATAATTAAAAGAGAAGAATTAATCCCAAGGGAGTCTTTTAAGAATGGTGATAGAGTGAGAGCTTATATTTATGAGGTTAAGAATGATGTTAAAGGATATCAAGTTTTCTTATCGAGAACTCATCCTCAATTTTTAGCTAAACTTTTCTTCCAAGAAGTACCTGAAATTTATGAAAGTGTGATTCTTGTTAAAAGTGTTGCAAGAGATCCTGGTTCAAGGGCTAAAATTAGTGTCTTTACTGAAGATTCAACGATAGATCCAGTAGGTGCTTGCGTAGGAATGAGGGGATCGAGGGTTCAAGCTGTAGTAAATGAATTACAAGGTGAAAAAATTGATATTGTTACTTGGTCAGATAACCCAGCTACCTTCTTAGCAAATGCGCTTGCTCCTGCTGAAGTAAGTAAAATATTTTTATATGAAGAAAAAAATAAAGTTGAGGTTGTAATCCCCGATGATCAACTAAGTTTGGCAATTGGAAGAAAAGGACAAAATGTAAAGTTAGCTTCCAACTTAACAAGTTTAGAAATAGATATTTTAACTGAAGATGAAGAATCAGAAAGAAGACAACAGGAATTCAAAGAAAAAAGTGTTTTACTTGCAGAGACTCTTGATGTTGAAGATGTTATCGCGCAATTACTTGTCACAGATGGTTACACGACTGTTGAGTCTATAGCTTCTGAAACTTTAGATAATTTAGAAAAAATAGAAGGTTTTGACACTTCTTTAGCTCAAGAAATCATAGATAGATCTAAAAGCTTTGTAAAAGATAAAGAAGTGTCCGATAAAAAACTTATAGATGAGAACATTAAAGATGAAAAACTAAAAAATTTGCAAGGAATGAATAATAGTATTTTGGCAAAACTAGTCAAATCAAATATTCTAAATATTAATGATTTTGCTGATTTAGCAACCTTCGAACTTATAGATAAAGAAGAAGGTATTTTAAAAGAATTAGATCTTGATGAGAGCTTAGCTAATAATATGATAATGGAAGCAAGAGGTTTCTGGTCTGAAAAAGAAAATGAGGATTAAAATTGGATAAAGATAAAGGTAATAAGAAAAAACCACTTAAACTATCTTCTTCAGGAAGATTACAAATAAGAAAAAATCTTGGTCCAGGAGGTGATAAAGCAAGAAATGATGGAAACAAAAAAACAATTCAAATTGTTTTCAAAAATAAAAATAATCAACAGAAAAGTTCATCTACAACTCAATCAAATTTTAGAGGATCTTCTAGTTTAAGAACACCAAGATCCAGTTTAAATTCTGCACCACAAGCAAACTTTTCCTCTCCTAATAAAACAAGGAATTTTGAAAATAAAAATAAAAAAAATGTAGATAAAAAAACACAACAGAAAAAATCTACTCTTAGACCACTTGAAGATGATTTTAATAAGTCTGATGCAAAAAAAATACTTGAACAAGAAGAACAAGAGTTTGATAAATTTCCAAGTTTAGCAAAAATAAAAAGAGCTAGAGAAAAAGAAAGACAAAAAACAGTAAACGATGAAGATGAGAATAAAATTTCTAGAGAGATTTCTATTCCTGATTTTATCACTGTTCAAGATTTAGCTAACAGAATGGCTGAAAAAACTGCAGATGTAGTGAAAACTCTTATGAAAATGGGCGTTATGGCAAATGCTACACAATCTTTAGAATCTGATACAGCACAATTAGTTGCCGAAGAATTAGGCCATAAAGTAACTGTAGTTAAAGATGATGATGTATTAAATGATATTAAAGATTTTGAAGATAACGAAGGCAGTCTTATTAAAAGAGCCCCGGTAGTAACTATCATGGGGCATGTTGATCATGGAAAAACTTCTTTGCTTGATGCTTTCAGAGAAAGTAATGTAGTATCTGGTGAGGCTGGTGGGATTACTCAACATATTGGAGCTTATCAAATTAGTAATAATAATAAAAAAATTACATTTATTGATACACCTGGTCATGCTGCTTTTTCAAATATGAGAGCCAGAGGATCTAAAACAACAGATATAATAATTCTTGTTGTAGCAGCTGATGACGGAATTAAACCTCAGACTATTGAATCAATTGCTCATGCGAAATCTGCTGAAGTACCAATAATAGTTGCTATTAACAAAATAGATCTTCCTGGAGCTGATCCTGATAAAGTTAGAAATGAATTACTTAGTCATCAAGTAATTGTTGAAAAATTAAGTGGAGAAGTTTTAGACATTGAAGTATCTGCAATTAAAGGAACAAATTTAGATAAATTAGAAGAAGCAATTCATTTACAAGCTGATCTTCTTAATCTTAAAGTTAACCCTGATAGAAAAGCTAGAGGATCTGTTATAGAATCAAAACTTGAAAAAGGAAGGGGTTCAGTTGCAACAGTATTAGTACAAAAAGGAACACTAAAAGTCAGTGATATTTTTGTATCAGGCTCCGAATGGGGAAAAGTTAAAGCTCTAATTGATGATAAGGGTAAAAATATAAAGCAAGCTGAACCATCAGTACCAGTAGAAGTTCTAGGTTTTGACTCTAACCCTTTAGCTGGTGATGATTTTATTGTAGTTGAAAATGAAAGTATTGCTCGTAAGATAGCAGAATTTAGATCTAGTAAACTACAAATTCAAAAAAATACAGTTGTAAAATCAAATGTTGAAGAAATGTTTGCCCAAATTAATAAAGGTGAAGCAACAAGTCTTCCAGTTGTAATTAAAACAGATGTTCAAGGTTCTGCAGAAGCAATTGAAAATTCAATAACTAAACTGTCAACAGAAGAAGTTAAAGTAAATGTTATTTATAAAGGAGTGGGAGCAATTACTGAGAGCGACGTTACTTTAGCTGGCTCAGGAAATGGATTTATAGTTGGTTTTAATGTTAGAGCACTACCTCATGCGCGGGATATAGCTAAAAGAGATGGTGTAGATATTAAATATTATTCGATTATTTATGAACTTATTGATGATGTAAAAAATCTTCTAACTGGTCTTTTAAAACCTGATATTTCTGAAAATATAACTGGAAATGTTGAAATTAGAGAGGTATTTAATATCTCAAAAATAGGAAATATTGCAGGTTGTATGGTTAAAGATGGTCATATTTCTCGAAAATCACAGATTAGAATTTTAAGAGATAATATTGTGATTCATAAAGGACAAATTAGCAGTCTTAAAAGATTTAAAGAAGAGGTATCTGAGGTAAAATCAGGATTTGAATGCGGTGTAATGCTAGACAACTACAGTGACATTAAAGTAGGTGATATAATTGAAACATTTGAAGAAATTTCAACAAGCAGAAAGTTATAATGTTTTTTTACAATGGATACCCAAAGGCAAATTAGATTTGGAGAACTTATAAGGTCATTACTAAGTGATTGTTTACTAAAAGAAGATTTTTTTGACGAAAATATTAGTGCTACATCAATCACAATATCATTTGTTAGGATGTCAAAAGATTTAAAGATTGCAAATGTGTATTTCATGCCTCTTGGAGGTAAAAATAAATCACATATTTTAGAAGCTTTAAATCATAGAAAATATATTTTTCAAAAATTTCTATCAAAGGCAAAAATTAATTCAAAATTTACGCCTAAACTTATTTTTTATTTAGATGATACATTTGATGAAGCAGAAAAAATTGAAAATCTTTTATTAAACAAGAATGTTCTTAGAGATATTAAGTAATGATTTCAAAACAAGGCTGGATCAATTTATACAAACCTAAAAACATCACCTCTTTTAAAGCCATTTATTCTGTTAAAAAAAAATTCTCAATTAAAAAAATTGGTCATGCTGGTACTTTAGACCCTATGGCTGAAGGAGTGTTACCTATCGCCATAGGAAAAGCAACAAAATTAATTCCATATATTAGTATTATGAATAAAGAATATGAATTCACAATAACTTGGGGAAGCCAAACAACAACAGATGATGCAGAAGGTAAGATATTATTTCAATCAAAACATTTTCCTAAAAAAAATGAAATAGAGAAAGGGATTATAAACTATTCAGGTTATATCAATCAGATACCCCCAAATGTTTCTGCTGTTAAAATCCATGGTAAAAGAGCATATAAATTATTTAGATATAATGAAACATTTACGATTCAACCAAAAAAAGTTTTTATTGAAAATTTGAGTATTACTAACCATAAAGAAGATAAAACATCATTTAAAATTTTATGCAGTAAAGGTTTTTATGTTAGAAGTTTAGCTCGTGATTTAGCTTTAGATCTAAAAACATACGGCCATATATCTTCATTAAAAAGATCAAAAGTAGGAAAATTTACTGAAAAAACATCGATTTTACTGGACGATCTTATTAAAATAGGACAAAGGCAGAAAGAAATTAATTGTATCTCACCTACAATTTCTATGCTGGACGACATCTTGGCTTATGAAATTGAAGACCATTTGGATATTAAAAATTTATCTTTTGGGAGATCAATTAAAATTGATAAGAATAAAATAATCAATTCTTCATCAATAAATTTAGATAACGAAAATATTTTTTTATCTAATAAGGGGGACATAGTTTCAATAGGCAAATTAAATGGTAATTTGTTTATACCAAACAAAATATTAGTATAGGAGAACTGATGTCGATAACTAAAGAAAATAAAAAAAATCTTATCAATGAATTTTCAAAAAATGATAAAGACACTGGATCAACAGGTGTTCAGATTGCAGTTTTAACAGAAAGAATAAAAAATTTAACTGAACATTTTAAATCACATAACAAAGATAATCATTCCAAAAGAGGTTTGGTTGCTTTGGTTAATAAAAGAAAAAAATTGTTAAATTACTTATCTAAAAAAAATAAGTCTGAATACTCAGAGTTAATTAAAAAACTAAATATTAGAGGATAATAAAAGAGGAAGAATAAAAATTATGTTTGATGTAAAAAATGTAGAAATTGAATGGGCAGGTAGAAAACTTAAATTAGAAACTGGAAAAATAGCAAGACAAGCTGATGCAACGATATTAGCCACGTATGGTGGAACTACAGTTATGGCAAATGTAGTTGCCGCGAAAGAAGCAAAACCAGATATTGATTTCTTTCCACTAACAGTAAACTATCAGGAAAAATACTACTCAGTAGGTAAAATTCCAGGTGGTTTTTTTAAAAGAGAAGCTAGACCTACTGAAAAAGAAACTTTAGTCTGTCGTCTAATTGATAGACCTGTTAGACCATTATTTCATAAAGATTTCAAAAATGAAACTCAAGTTACTTGTACAGTTTTATCACATGATCAAGAAAATGATTCAGATGTAGTAGCACTAGTTGCTGCAAGTGCAGCATTGACATTATCTGGATTGCCATTTTTAGGGCCATTAGGTGCAATAAAAATTGGTTTTATTGATGATGAGTTTGTTGTTAATCCTACAAAAAGTCAATTAGCTAATACAAAACTAGAGTTAGTATTAGCAGGAACAAAAGAGGGTGTTTTGATGATTGAGTCTGAGGCACATGAGCTTTCAGAAAAACAGATGTTAGATGCTGTTGTTCTTGGGCAAGATAGTTATAAAGCAGTAATTGATGCAATTATAGCTTTAGCAAAAAAAGCAGCAAAAGAACCTTGGGAATTAAAAGAAAAAGAAGATGAAATTAAAAATCTTCCAACAAATATTAGTGGTGAGTTTGGTAATGACTTTATAGAAGCATATAAAATAATAGAAAAACAAAAAAGATCAGATCAATTATCTTTTATTAGAAATTCAATTTCTGAAAAATATACATCTGAAACACTATCAGCAGTAATAATAGCTGATGCTATTAAAAATGTTGAGAAAGATATTGTTAGAGGTGAGCTAATTAATACTGGTAAAAGAATTGATGGAAGAGATACAAAAACCGTTCGACCAATTGTTTGTGAAACAGGAATTTTAGAACGTACACATGGATCAGCATTATTTACCAGAGGGGAGACCCAAGCAATTGTTGTATCAACTTTAGGTACTGGTCAAGATGAACAAAGAATTGATGCTATTGATGGAGAATATACTGAAAATTTTATGCTTCACTATAATTTTCCACCATACTCAGTTGGAGAAGTTGGTAGAGTTGGCTCAACTAGTAGAAGAGAAATTGGTCATGGAAAACTAGCATGGAGAGCAATACACCCAATGTTGCCTTCAAACGAAAAATTTCCATACACTTATAGGGTTGTCTCAGAAATTACAGAATCAAACGGATCTAGCTCAATGGCAACTGTGTGTGGCACATCTATGTCTTTAATGGATGCAGGTGTACCACTAGAAAGACCAGTAGCTGGAATTGCGATGGGGTTAATTAAAGAAGATGACAAGTATGTAATTTTGTCAGACATCTTAGGAGATGAAGATCATTTGGGAGATATGGATTTTAAAGTAGCTGGAACTTCAGAAGGCATTACATCTCTTCAAATGGATATTAAGATAACAAGTATAACGCCTGAAATAATGAAAGAAGCTTTAGCTCAAGCTAAAGATGGACGTTTCCATATATTAGGCGAAATGGCTAAGGCAATTGAAAAACCAAAAAAATCAATTTCACAATATGCACCAACAATAACTAATCTTCAAATAAACAAAGATAAAATTAGAGAGGTTATTGGTAAGGGAGGAGCAGTTATTAGAGAAATATCTGAAACAACTGGAGCTAAAATTGAAATTAATGATGAAGGTTTAGTTAGTATTGCAGCTGTAGATCAAAAATCTGGAAATGATGCATTAGAATGGATCAAAGGTATTGTTGAAGAGCCAGAGATTGGAAAAATTTATGATGGTAAAGTTATAAAGATAATGGACTTTGGAGCTTTTGTTAATTTCATGGGGTCTACAGATGGACTTGTTCATATTAGTCAATTGAAAAATGAAAGAGTAGAGAAAGTTGAAGATGTTATTAGTGAGGGAGATATCGTTAAAGTAAAAGTACTGGATATCGATTCAAGAGGAAAAATAAAACTTTCTATGAAAGCAGTTGACGCAGAAAAAAACGCTTAAATTACCCAAATTAATTGGACACAGAGGTGTAAAAGATCTGTGTCCAGAAAATACTTTAGAATCTATTTCTATGGCATTAGAATTAGGCTTAACCTTTGTAGAAATCGATGTAAAGATTTCCAAAGACAAACTCCCAATTTTACTACATGACAACACATTAGATAGAACAACTAGTGGAAGTGGACTTGTAATTGATTATGATTATGAGAATATAAAAAAACTTGATGCTGGAAAATTTTTTTATAAAAAAAATACAAATATATTTGTTCCAAAGTTAGAAGATACTCTAAATCTTTGTATTAATAATAATGGTAATTTAAATATTGAATTAAAACCAAATAAAAATTTTGAAAAAGAAAATACACTTCTAATATACGAACTTACAAAAAATATTCATCAAATAGATATTTTTTTCTCATCATTTGATGTGATTTCTATTTTAGAAATTTCAAAACTTTACCCTCAATCTTTTCGAAGTTTTCTATTAGATGATTTTAAAGAATATAATATTGATGATTTAATTAATTTATCAATTAATAATGATTTAAAAATTTGTGGATTAAATATAGATCTTGTATCAACTGATATAATTAAAAAAATTAAAGAATCTAAAATGTTGATTACAGTTTACTCAGATAAAAATATAAATCTATCTAAGGCTAATGAGATTTTCTCCTTAGGTGTAGACAGTCTTTTTATTGATAATCCTGAAGATTTATTGGGAAAATTTTAAAGTTTACTTGGCATTCCAATAATATTGTAGCCACAATCGACATAATGTACTTCACCAGTAACAGCTGAAGATAAATCACTAACAAAATATAAAGCAGATTTACCAATTTCATCAAGTTGCGCATTTCTTTTTAATGCTGAATGTTCTTCTGTAAATTTAAACACTTCCCTAGCATTATTTATTGCTGCACCAGCAATTGTTCTCATAGGTCCAGCTGAAATAGCATTAACACGAATATTTTTTGTGCCTAAATCCACACTCAAATATTTTACACTTGTTTCTAAAGCCGCTTTTGCAATTCCCATTAAATTATAGTTTGGAATCACTTTATTTGAGCCGTAAAAAGTAAGAGTGAGAATACTTCCCCCATCATTCATTATAGGTTCAAAACTTCTCGCAAGACTAGTTAATGAAAAGCATGATATTTCCAAACAATTAATAAAATTATCTTTCGTAGTATCAACATATCTACCATTTAATTCTGATTTATCTGCAAATGCAACAGCGTGAATTATAAAATCAATCGTGCCCCATTCTTTTTTTACAATTTCTAAAGATTTGTTTATTGAGTCATCATTATTAAAATCACATTCTATTAATATTTTTGAATTAATTTCTTCAGAAAGTGGTTTCACTCTCTTCAATAATATTTCGTTTTGATAACCAATGGCTATTTCAGCACCATTTTCAGCTAGTTGTTTTGCAATTCCCCATGCAATTGAACGATTATTTGCAATACCAAATACTAAACCTTTTTTATTTTTAAGCATGATATTTTGAAAATACTAATGTTGCATTTGTACCACCAAAACCAAAACTATTCGACATAACATGCTCAATTTCAACATCATTTTCGGTTTTTAAAAGAATATTACAATCCTTGGCATTATTATCGAGCTTATCAATATTAGCAGAACCACTAATAAAATTATTTTTCATCATCAATAAACTATAAATGGCTTCATGCACACCTGTTGCCCCTAAAGAATGACCAGTCAAAGATTTTGTTGAGCTCATTTTAGGAATATTTGAGCCAAAAACATTTTTTATTGCTCCCAATTCTTTTACATCTCCTATTGGAGTGCTTGTTCCATGTGTATTTATATAATTAATTTTACCCTTAATATTTTTTAATGCCTGCTTCATGCATCTTTCTGCTCCTTCTCCAGAAGGCTGTACCATATCATATCCATCTGATGTTGCTCCATATCCTGTTATTTCGCCATAAATTTTAGCACCTCTAGCTTTTGCATGCTCTAATTCTTCAAGTACTAAAGTTCCACCTCCACCAGCAATTACAAAACCATCTCTATCTGCATCATACGCCCTTGAAGATTTGTTAGGAGTAGAATTATATTTTGAAGACAAAGCACCCATTGCATCGAATAATATTGATAAAGTCCAATGGAGCTCTTCACCCCCTCCAGCAAAAACAATATTTTGTTTTCCTATTTGAATTAGTTCATACGCATTACCAATACAGTGTGAACTTGTAGAACATGCTGAAGTAATTGAATAGTTAACTCCTTTAATTTTAAAAGGAGTCGCAAGAGTTGCAGAATTTGTACTAGACATTGCTCTTGGAACCATAAATGGTCCAATTTTTTTTGAACCTGAGACCTTTCCAATTTCAGCAGACTTAAATAAATTTTGTGTAGATGGACCACCTGAACCAACAATTATACCAGTCATTTCATTTGAAATATCACTAGCTTCTAACCCTGAATCGTCTATAGCATCTTTCATCGCAATATAGTTGTAGGCAGCTCCATCACCCATAAACCTAAGTAATCTTCTATCTATTTCGTTACTAATATCTATATTTGGTTTACCGTGCACAAGACTTCTAAAAGAAAACTCCTCATACTCCTTTGCACTTGTTATCCCAGATTTCAAATTTTTAAGACTGTCTATAACATCTGATTGATTATTACCAATGCATGATACTATACCTAAACCTGTTACTACTACTCTATTCATTTCTTATTTCTCAGGTGAAAATAAACCGACTTTCATATCTTTAGCTTCATAAATTGTTTCACCATCAGCTTTTAAAACACCATCTCCAACTCCTAAAATCAATTTTCTTAGTATAAGTCTTTTAAGAGATATATGGTAAGTTACTTTTTTGACTTTTTGTAATACCTGTCCGGTAAACTTAACTTCACCAACTCCTAAAGCTCTACCTTTTCCTGGTTGACCGAGCCATCCTAAATAAAAACCAAGTAATTGCCACATAGCATCCAAACCTAAACAACCTGGCATTACCGGATCATTTTTAAAATGACATTCAAAAAACCATAAGTCTTCTTTAATATCTAATTCTGCAATAATCTCGCCTTTAGAGAATACTCCACCATTTTCATTTATTGAAGTAATTCTATCAAACATTAACATAGGAGGCATTGGAAGTTGTGCATTCCCTTCCCCAAAAAGAACACCTTCAGCACATTCAATTAATTGATCGTAGGTAAATGAATTTTGTTTCATAATTTTAATTAAACTTCTTATATGTAATTATCAATTAACTTAAATTGAATTTAAATAACAATCATGTTTACTTTTAATAACAATATTTTCAATGCTTAATTTTTTCCCATCAGAAATTGTCATTATATTAGTTTCATTCTTTAAATTTAAATAATAATTAATTATTTTTTGAGCAGCAATTAAACCTGCCAACCCTGCAGAAATGCCTGAAATACCCACTACACTACATCTGGGAAGATCAACATCATCTTTGTTAGGAAATATACAATTTAAACACAGATGATTATTTTTATTTGAATTATTGAAAAGAATTATTTGTAAATCATGTCTTAATGCAGAGGAATATAAAAAATTGATTGAGTTTTTAAGACAATATTCATTCAATAATTTAGAACTGAACCAATCATCAGTTGCATCAACAATTATAGAACATTCTTTTAAGGAGTTTAAATTTAAAGAATTAATATTTTCTTCAATAGTATTAATTTTACATTCAGTATTGATTAATCTTAATTTGTTTTTTGCTACATCAACCTTTTTTTTTCCAATATCATTTAAATTGAATAAAATTTGTCTATTAAGATTACTTTTTTCAATAATGTCTCCATCTATTATTAATAATTCTTTAATTCCAGAGTTAACTAAATATTGACTTAAGGGACATCCTATACCTCCCATACCAACAAT
>CABYBP010000024.1 GCA_902517315.1 uncultured Alphaproteobacteria bacterium | reverse complement strand
TTTACGAGCATCTTCTCTATTTATATTATTAAATGTATTAATAATTTTTTTAAGTTTGTTTTCTAATTTAGACATAAAAAAACCCAGTCTTTGAAAGACTGGGTATAATAAAAATATATTTTGAATTTAAAAGAATTATCTTCTTTGACCAAACAATTGAAGTAATAATATGAATAGGTTGATGAAGTCCAAATACAATTTTAATGCACCCATCAATGCTTTTTTTGATCCTATTTCTTCACTATCACCTCCATAATACATATTCTTAATATTTTGAGTGTCGTATGCAGTTAATCCAACAAAAACAAGAACACCGATTACTGAGATTGCAAATTGTAAAGCTGTTGAGCCAACAAAAATATTTACAACACTTGCAATAATTATACCTATAAGGCCCATGAATAAAAAACCGCCAAGTTTTGTTAAGTCTCTTTTTGTAGTATAACCATAAAGACTCATTGCTCCAAATGTACTCGCGGTAATGAAGAAAACTCTCGCGATAGAAGTTTGCGTAAATTCAATAAAAACTGATGCTAGAGATAATCCCATAATACTAGCAAATAACCAAAATGTTATCTGAGCTGCAGTGACTGACATCTTGTTAATTCTAGCACTTAAATAAAAAACAAATCCTAACGGGGCTAGCATAACAACCCACTTTAGTGGAGATCCAAAAAGTAATGCACCCACTTGAGTTACACCAACAATTTGTCCCATATCGTTAGTAATTATTGATGCTTTTCCAAAGAAGTAAGCAATAAATCCAGTAAGTAACAAGCCTATTGTCATGTAATTGTAGACTTTAAGCATGTACGCTCTCAAGCCTTCATCAATTGCTGCTTGATCTACCGATTTAGTATAAGATCGTTGATTAAAGTCTAAAGCCATAATTTCTCCTTTTAATTATTACTAATATCGCTATAAATCTGACAATTTCAAGGTATTTTGTAAAAATAGTATGAAGTATAGAAAACTAGGGAAAACAGATTTAGATGTAAGCGTTATTTGTCTTGGTACTATGACTTGGGGAGAGCAAAATAATCAAGATGATGGCTTTGCACAAATGGATTATGCTGTTGAAAGAGGGGTGAATTTTTTTGATACAGCTGAAGTTTATTCAATACCAACTAGAGCTGAAACTTATGGCAAAACAGAGGAAATTATTGGTAATTGGTTTGGTCAAAATGATAAAAGAAAAGAGGTAATTTTAGCAACAAAAATTTGTGCTAAAAGTGAAGGCAACAGCTGGATAAGAGATGGAGGACCAAATCTCATCTTTGATAAAAAAAATATTAATGCTGCAATTGATGGTAGTCTTAAAAGATTAAAAACTGATTATATTGATTTATATCAACTTCACGCACCAGAGAGAAAGGTGCCAAAGTTTGGAAAATTAGATTTTGAATATGACCCTGAAGACTCATGGGTTGAGTTAGAAGAAGTCTTATCTTGTCTTCAAGATTTAGTTAAGCAAGGAAAAGTAAGACACATAGGAGTTTCTAATGAGACACCTTGGGGTGTAATGAAATATATGAAATTATCAGAAGAAAAAAATCTTCCCCGTATGATGTCTATTCAAAATGTTTATAGTTTAGTAAATAGAATTTTTGATATCCATAACTCTGAAGTGTCAATAAGAGAAAATTGTGGTTTACTTGCTTATTCACCTTTAGCTGGAGGAAGATTAAGTGGAAAATATGTGGGTGGTAAAAATCCACCTAATACAAGATTTACATTATGGGCTAATCGTTTTGATAGACACAACACGATGAGAGGAGAAAATGCTATAGAAAAATATGTAAATCTTGCCAGCAAGCATGGCATAGCTCCATCTACTTTTGCGAACGCATTTGTGAATGATCGTCCATTTGTAACGAGTAACATTATTGGCGCAACAACAATGGATCAACTTAAAGAAAACATCGATAGTATAAATATCACTTTAACCGAAGATATTTTACAAGAGATTGAAGATATTCATCTTTATGATCCTAACCCTTGCGTTTAATAATTGTGAATATAAAAAATGAAATATAGAAAACTAGGTAATACAAATATTGATGTAAGTGTCATTTGTTTAGGCACAATGACTTTTGGCGAACAAAATAGTCAAAAAGATGGTTTCGATCAAATGGATTATGCTGTTGAAAGAGGAGTAAATTTTTTTGATACAGCAGAGCTATACGCAGTCATGCCTAGAAAAGAAACTTACGGTAAAACCGAAGAAATAGTTGGTAATTGGTTTCAAGAAAAGAAAAATAGAGATAAAATAATTTTAGCATCGAAAATAGCTTCAAAATCAGATGGTCTTGAATGGATTAGAGAAGGATCAAAAACTCTTGGTTTTGATAAAAAAAATATGAATGCTGCAATAGATGAAAGTCTTAAAAGATTAAAGACTGATTATATTGATTTGTATCAATTACATTGGCCTGAGAGAAATGTACCTAAATTTGGAATTTTAGATTTTGAGTATGATGCTAGTGATAATGATTGGACCACCGTTGAAGAAGTTTTATATAATTTAGATCAGCTTGTTAAGGCAGGAAAGATTAGATATGCAGGTTTATCTAATGAGACTCCTTGGGGTGTTATGAAATATCTTCAATTATCGAAGGAAAAAAACCTACCACGCATGATGTCTATTCAGAATGTTTATAGTTTGGTAAACCGTGTGTTTGATATTCATAACTCTGAAGTATCAATTAGAGAAAATTGTGGTTTACTTGCTTATTCACCTTTAGCCGGAGGTAGATTGAGTGGTAAATACGCAGGAGGTAAAAATCCAAAAAAAGCAAGGTACACTCTTTGGCCAAGAAGATTTTCAAGACATCATACTGAAAGAGGTGAAAACGCTATTGAGAAATATGTTAATCTTGCTCATAAAAATTCTTTAGCTCCATCTACTTTTGCCAATGCATTTGTGAATGATCGTCCATTTGTAACTAGTAACATTATTGGAGCTACAACAATGGAGCAACTCAAAGAAAATATAGATAGTATTGATATTACTTTATCAAAAGAAGTTTTAAAAGAGATCGAAGATATTCATTTATCAGATCCGAACCCGTGTGTTTAAGCATTTAATAAATTACTTTTCTCTTTAGCTCTCAAATCGATATTAATAGAATCATATCTATTTTTGAAACCTTTTATCATTAAGAAGTATTTACAAAGCAACCATATTTTATCTAAATTTTTATTATTAATAAAATCATTATTAATGTTCTTAAAATTGTAAACATTACTTTCTTTAAATTCACTTTCATTAATTATTTCAGAAATCAAATTTATAGTATTTTCATCGTAATCAACATTTTGTATAGTTAGGCCTTGTTTAAATTGTTGAGTATACATAGTTTTAGGAAAATAATTTTTAAAAGCTTCTCTTAATAATGATTTTGTAAAACCATTTTTCAACTTATTAGAACCACTTAATGCCAATCCAAATAATCTAACATTATTATCTAAAAAAGGCATTCTAACCTCAACTGAATTTGACATTGATGCCCTGTCCCATTTATTTAAAAAAAATTGAAACCAACCACAATAAGACATCAAATAAGTAAAACATATTTCATAAGGAAAATTTTCTAAATCTTCTAAATCATCATTAATAATTTGATAACTCCCATCAAAATTACCTGTATAAAGATAGTTTTCAAAACCATAACTCATGTTTGGTATTGATTTAAAAGTAATAGGGTCAATTTCTTGCTCCCCTAACCCAAACAATCTTTTAAATTTATTAATATTTTGTGTTTTTCCAAATTTATTTATTGTTTTAAAATTATTGGCAATACTATTAAAAATATCTACTGATAATTCTGGTATCCAATTTGGATATCCTAAAAATTCATCAGCCCCATGACCGTCAAGACTAACCTTAATACCTTTTTCTTTTTGTTTTTTATACAGTTCAAACTGCATAAAATACTCTTCTACTACCTCAAGAGAAGAAACAAGATCCATTGTTTTATCTGCTGTCTTTTTTTTAAAATCAACTATTTGATAATTCCTTTTAAATTTTTTTGATAATTGAACTGCGTCCTCTTTAGTTTTCATTTCTTCATAATTCATTATAATTGGGTTCAAATCCAAATCATCTTCGATCAAATTTTCTTTTTTTTGTATCAAATTCATCAATGTAAAGATAGAAGAGGAGTCCAAACCACCACTAAGTGATGTTCCAGTTTTAACATCGCTGTTCAATCTTAAATTTGTAGATTCATACAGAAGATCAAAATAATCATTAACATTTTCTCTAAACCCTGAATTGATTTTTGGTAAATTTTTAAGTGGATAATCCCATCTTAAAATTTTTTTTTCTAAATTGTTTAAATTTATTTTTAAATATCTTCCTTGAGTAAGTTGACTCACATTTCTAAATATTGTCTTAGAGCAATTATTTAGAGTAGTAGAATTTATACCAAAATTATTATTATCAAACTCAATTTTATTTTCTAATGTATAAAATGCTTTTATTTCAGAACTGAATGCAAAAAAATTATTATTATCAAATATATAACAAGGTTTATACCCAATACCATCTCTACAAACTATTACCTCATTATTTTTTTTATCTAGTATTGCAAAAGACCATTCTCCATTAAACTTTTGAAATGAGTCTACACCCCACTCTTTATATGCATTAAGTACAACCTCCGTGTCTGAATTAGAATAAAATTTATATTTCTTAAGTATTAGTTCTTCTCTTAAATTTTTATAATTATAAATCTCTCCATTATAAATTATCCAATATCTTCCATCTACAGACATTGGTTGAGAGCCAAGATATGATGTATCAATGATAGATAACCTAGTATGACCAAGTAAAAGATTTTTGTGATTAATAAATCCACTATCGTCTGGCCCTCTGTGATCTAAAAGTGCATTCATTTTTAGGATTTTTGAAACATCAGTCTTAGATGTTTTAAATATTATTCCATTAATCCCACACATTATATTTTTATTTTTTCCAGCAGTTTACGTACATCTTCAATATAGCTTCTATCCCATAAATAAACATTTAATAGTGAATAATATAACTGATAAATTGGTTCATATTCTAAGTAATATTTATCAATCTCAATATGATCGTTATATTTATCTAAAAAATTTTCATCAATAAATTTGGGGTTAAACCATCTCAGATAAGATACTTCTAGTTCATTATGACCATAAAAAGATCCTGGGTCAATAAATCCTACAAATTTTTTATTTTTAAAAAGTATATTTCCTTCCCATAAGTCACCATGTAATAATGATGATCTTGGATTATTTGGAATAAAATTATCTATCTTTTTAATTAATAAATCAATTTTAGTGTTAATTTCTTTATCCATAGGCTTATTTTTATTAACTAAGTCAAATATGTAATATAATCTCTTTTCCCTATAGAAAACCATCCAATTTTTAGACATTGAATTAATTTGTTTTAAACCACCAATCTGAGTGTCAAAACTAAAACCAAAATTTTTACTATACATTGAGTGAATAGAAATTATAGCATTTAAAAAATCATCATTTGTTTGATTTGGCTGGTGATTATTATTATCTACGAATGGCATTATTAGAAACCTATCATTATGTTTAACAATACTTGGAAAATAATGAAATTTATGTTTGTTAAAAAAAATAAGGTTATCTGTTTCAGATTTTATAGCATTAAATTTATCATTTTTTTTGTAATAATATTTAACAACAAACTCTTTGTTATCATTTGTGATAATTTTTATACAATTAATACCAAAAGAATCTGATAATAACTTGCTATCTATAATTTTTTTATTATCTAAAAGTTTTTCAATCTCTAAAATGATACTTTGATCAATCATACTACATGTCCAAAAAGATTAATTTTCAATTTCTAATTTCATATTTCGGATTAATACCATATGTTTTAACTTATTTAGATAAATACTATTTTTTAATAGTTAAGGAAGAGGACCTACTTAATTTTGTTATTTACTATAGTCTAATTATAATTGTTTTTATTGGATCAATAAACTGGAATTTAAAAAATAATCCGCCCACTCACATAGTTATATACGGTTTTTTGCCTAGCTTATTTGCTGTTTTAATTATTATATTAAGTCTTCTTAACATTAATATTTTAATAATTTTTATTTTACTAATTTTACTATTGTTAACTCAGTTATTTTTCGACTATATTATTTTATTTGCAAACGAAACAAATAAACAGGCATTTTACTATCTGAGACTACCTTTAACTGTTTTAATCATAATATTTTTATTTCTTATTTCATTGTAAAACTAATGCGACCAATATTTCTTCCTGCATGATTTAGTAGCTCAAATTTTACTTTTCTTTCTAAATTTTTTAACTCTACTCTACTCATAACTTTCAATTTTTTAAAAATATTAAATATAGAAATAGGAATAGCTCTTTCGTTTCCATCTGTAATTTTAATTACTCCACTAATTTCTTTCTGAATATCAATAAATAAAAAAACACCTTCAGCTCCACTTTTACAAAATATTTTTCCTTTTGAAGCTTTAATAACTTTAGTATCAAAACTTGCAGTTCCTCCTATAAATTCAGGATTTTCTAAAATTGAATTAATCAAAGTTTTGACCTCTTCGCTATAATCATAAGAATCTTTATAACTTTTAATCAAATTATTTAATGCCTTTGATATAGATTTAATTTTAAATGAATATTGTGGTGCACTACATCCATCTAAAGAGAAATTTTTTTTTGACAATTTAGTTTCTGTAAATTTGTTGAAAACTTTTCTGATATTTTTTTGGTGAGTGTGATTGTAATCTAAATAGTTATTGATACTCTGATTATTGATCAAACAGCTTGTTAACATAGCTAAGTGCTTTCCAGCACAATTATTATGTAATTCGTTAAATTTTTTTCTAGAATATATTATTTTTTCTGAGGCTTTTTTATCTAATGGTCCATGAATACCACATTTTAAATTTTTTATTTTTAAGTCTATTTTTGAAATCCATTTTTTTAATTCTCTTATATGAATTTTTTCTCCTTTGTGTGATGCACAAGCCAAAGCTATATGTTTATTGTTTAATTTATAATCTCTTATGGCATTTGACATTGCAAAAGGAATAGCTTGAAATATTTTAATTGATGATCGAGGGAAAAAAAATTCACTATCGTTATTTGTAGAAAGTAAAATTTTACCTTCGATATTTGTCACTAACGCTTTAACTTGATGGGTACTTTCAACTTTTTTCCCCCTAATAAAATTTACGTGAATTTTAGACACGCATGAAGTTATACAATAAAGAGATTATTTTTACTTAAAAAAAGATCTGATAAATGTAAATAAATTCAAGAAAGATCCATACTTACCAAAAAATATTACATCTTTTTCAGTTATGCTCAAACATACACAACCTCTGTCCTTTGATGCTATAGGCGTATGTTTAATTTTTTGATCATTAATTTGAATATCACCTTTTGAATACTTACCATACTCATCGCAGAAACTACCCTCTAAAACTAATATATATTCTTTTCCACCATGGGAGTGCAGAGGCACAGAAACACCAGGGTCCATTTTTATTAATTTTAATTCGTCTTTATCATCAATCGATGCAGTGAACTCTTTGAAACCTTTATAAACTTGTTTCCAATCTAAATTGTTTAGGTTTCCAAAGAAGCTGGTTAATGGATCTTTAATATTTGAAGTAGATTTAATATTTTCGTTGTTAATGCAGTCTGTATGCGTCAAATTTCTAGGATGAATGTTTTCGTTATCCATTAGATTTTCACCCAACATATTTTCAAATGTACTGCTTATTTTAGAAGCATTTGAATTTAGTTGTAAATATGTTGATGCAAATATTGACTTTGCAGGACCTAGTATTCCTGATGCAAAATCGAAAATAAGTTGATTTTTTACTACTGTACCGTTCATTTTAAAAATCCCTGCATTTTAGTTAAAATATGCCTTATTCTTGATTTAACTGTCCCTAAAGGAATTTCAAGCTCATCTGCAATTTTTTTATGACTTTTGTTTTCAAAAAAGTTCATTTTTATCATTATTTTTTGCTGTTCATCTAGCTCATTATTTATTCTTTCTATTTGTTTTTTTGCCTCATTTTCTTCAATTGGGTCAATTTCTCTATCTTGGTATAAAAACTCTCTTATATCTTCTTCTTGTAAACTTATTTTTGAATTTTTCCTGAAAAAGTCTATTTTTTTGTTTCTTGCAATAGTAAATATCCATGTTGAAAGAGCTGATTTTGCTGAATCATATAGGTTTGATTTTACCCAAACAGTACTTAAAACCTCTTGAGTTAATTCCTCAGAACTCTCAATTTTGATTTTATTTTGAATAAAATAAGCATTTATTTTTGGGGCAAAAAAATCAAATATTTCCGAAAAAGCCATTTCGTCGCGGTCTTTCTGAATCCTATTCATTAAATTGTTAAGGTTTGATTTTTCCATAATTTAAAAAGATTCCAACATTGCTTAAACGCTCTTAACTAATTACATAAGATATACTAAAAGAAGTAATTGATGAAAATTTTTCTTAAGTTTTTACTTGTGCTATATGTAGCACTTCCTAGTGCTCTTATTGCTTTAGAAGTAGGTAAATGGTCTTTTGAGGAGACTGATGAGTATTGTTATATTGGTAGTTTAGCAACAGAGACTGATTTACCAAGTGATAAAAAAAGAGGAGACTTTTATGTTTTAGTCTATAAAAACATTGGCAATCCAGAGACCATTGTTCAAATAGAGGCTGGTTATAGCTACAATGTTTCCTCCGATATTATTATAATTATAGATAAAGGAGAGTACAAATTTTACACAACTCAAGATTTGCCAACTGCTGCTTGGACAGAAGAAGATGCAAAGGTAATTTTTGCTATGAAAAAAGGGCTAGAGCTTAAGGTTAGAGGCGAGTCTTCAAGAGGCACTATTACCAACGATTCCTATACTCTTAATGGATTTACTGCAGCGTATAGTCAGTTAATTAACGATTGCTAAATGCCAAAGAAAATTGTTTTAGCTTATTCAGGTGGATTAGACACAAGTGTAATTCTCAAGTGGCTCCAAAACAAATATGAATGCCCGGTAGTTACTTTCACAGCTGATATTGGTCAAGGAGAAGAACTTTCACCAGTTGAAACAAAAGCAAAGAGTCTAGGTGTTGATGAAATATTTATTGAAAATTTACAAGAAGAATTTGTTAGAGATTATGTTTTCCCAATGTTTAGAGCTAACGCTCTCTATGAAGGAACATACTTATTAGGTACAGCTATAGCCAGACCCTTAATTGCAAAGAGACAAATTGAAATTGCTAAAATTGTAGGAGCAGATGCTGTAGCGCATGGAGCTACGGGCAAAGGTAATGATCAAGTTAGATTTGAACTTGGATACTATGCAAACAATCCCAAAATCGAAGTTATAGCACCATGGCGAGATTGGGAATTTGAATCAAGAAATGATTTATTAGATTATGCAGAAAAAAATCAAATAACAGTACCTAAGGATAAAATGGGGGAGCCGCCATTTAGTACAGATGCAAATCTTCTTCATACTTCCTCTGAAGGTAAGCTTCTAGAAGATCCTTGGCTTGAACCACCCGAACATGTTTTCTCTAGAACAAAATCTGTTGAAGATGCTCCAAATATAGCAGAGGTTATAATAATTGGATTTGAAAATGGTGATCCAGTTTCAATAAATGAAGAGAAACAGAAACCTCACGAAATCCTTACAAAATTAAATACTATAGCCGGTACCCATGGAGTAGGAAGAATAGATATTGTAGAAAATAGATTTGTTGGAATGAAATCAAGAGGGGTTTACGAAACACCAGGTGGAACAATTTTATTACATGCAAGAAGAGCAATTGAAGGTATAACTTTAGATAAAGGAGAAGCTCATCTTAAAGATGAAATAATGCCAAAATATGCAGAAGTAATTTACAATGGCTTTTGGTTTTCTTCTGAAAGAATATCAATGCAAAAATTAATAGATTCAGTGTCACATAAAGTAAATGGTGAAGTAAAAATAAAAATATTTAAAGGAAATGTTATTATATTAGGTAGAAGGTCAAGTAATTCCCTTTATGATAATTCATTAGTTTCATTTGATGAGGTAGGTGAATATAATCAAAAAGATGCTGAAGGCTTTATAAAAATTAATTCGATTAGATTTAAAAAAATTAAAAAATAAATTTATGGGTTATGGTGATGATTTACTAATTACAGCTTATGCTGCAAAACTAAAAAAAAAATATCCTGAAAGACAAATTGTAGTCGGTATTGCAGAAAAAAATATTGCTTATCACTCACCAATTTACGAAAATAATCCAAATATTGCAGATTGCAGAAATCTTGATGACAGTAAACCAATACATATAATTGATTATCATCAGTTTAATAGACCATATATGGATTATAAAAACAGCACTGTTTCAAAACAAGTATTTAGGGAATTTAAACCAATTCCAGGTGAAATATATTTTACAAAAGCGGAAAGTATTGAGAGTAAAAAAATAATATCTGAGGCTATTAATTTTTGGAAACAAAAAAATAATCATCATTATAAATCTATTATATTTTTAGAGACCTCTTCTACAAAAGTTAATGATTCACAATTTTACTTTAAGCATTTGAATAAAGATTGGGGTTATAAAAATTGGTCAACTCTAGTAGATAAAATTAAAAATGAATATTTAGTTATTCAGATTTTTCATGATAAAACTAAGAAAATAGATGGAATTTTTCATACAAAGAAAATGGATTTTAGAACTGCTTGTGCTGTACTTAATGAAACAGATTTCTTGATAGGTCCAGAAGGAGGCTTTGGTCATGTTGCAGCTGCTTTAAACAAAAGAGCTGTTTTATATTTTGGAGGTTGGAACCCTCCAAATATTTTAGGCTATGATTTTCATCAACACATTTATTATAAACACCCTTCCTCTCCATGCGGTGAATTACAAAAAATATGTTCGCATTGCAATGAAGCTCGAGAGTCAGTTTCTCCTGAACATTTCTTTGAGTATATTAAAAAAGTAGGCTAATCTTAATTATAAAATACTATTTTTGAATGCTGTTGTTGTGTTTCTCAACAGGCACGCAATAGTCATTGGACCTACTCCTCCTGGTACTGGAGAAATAGCACTGACTTTACTTTCTACGTCACTAAACAAAACATCACCAACTAATTTTGATTTCTTTTCGTTTGTTTTAACCCTATTGATGCCTACATCAATTATGATAGCTCCTTCTTTTACCCAATTTTTATCTACAACTTCAGGTTTACCTATTGCGACAATTAAAATATCTGCATTTCTGCAAATACTTTCAATATTTTTGGTTTTTGAATGAACTGTAGTGACAGTACAAGATTCTTTTAATAATATTTGAGCCATTGGTTTTCCAACTATATTTGACCTTCCCATTACAACTGCATTTTTACCAGCTAAATGAATTTTAAGTTCTCGCAAAAGTAACAAACAACCATAAGGGGTACATGGTATCATTAAACTCTCTTCATTTTTGGAGCTAATTGAAAGCATTCCAACATTTAATGGATGAAATCCATCTGCATCTTTTTCTGGTGTTATGCAATTTAATACCACCTCTTCATTTATAGTCTTAGGTAATGGTAGTTGGACAAGGATACCATCTACATCTTTGTTATTATTTAACTGATTAATCAATTTAATGAGTTCACTTTGATTAGTAGTTTCTTCTAGATGATGATCAATAACATTAATACCAACTTCTTTTGCAGCTTTTGTTTTAGCCTTAACATATACACTACTTGCTGGAACATTTCCTATTTGAATTACAGCCAATCCAGGAACACGATTAGACTTTGACTTTAAATTTTCAATTTCAATTTTTAAATTATTTTTTAGCTTCTGCGCTACTTTTTTTCCATCTATTATATGAGGCATAACTATCTAGGCCAATACTCTATAAGTAGACTTTTTATAAACCACAAAGCTAGATAAACAACTATAGGAGATAAATCTATAGCTCCAAAATTTGGTAAATATCTTCTAACAAAATTTAAACTTGGTTCGCATAATCGATATAACGTATCAAGG
>CABYBP010000023.1 GCA_902517315.1 uncultured Alphaproteobacteria bacterium | reverse complement strand
TGAAAGAAAGGGTTTATTGTTTAAAATTATACCCACCCCGATACCACTTGAAATTGTAATATATCCAACATGTTTATATTTATAGCCTTTTCCATACATTGCTTCACCAAGAGCTGCAGCAGTAGCATCATTAATAATTGTAGTTGGTGTTTTAAACTTTTTCTCTACAACCTTTTTAAGAGGTATTTTAAAAGTTCCTAAATTTTCTTTATTTACCGGGTACCAATTTCCTGATTGATCAACTCTACCTGTAATAGCTATACCTATTTTTTTTAATTTTAATTGATTTACTATTTTTATATTTTTTTCAATTTGCTGAATGTAATTTTTTCCTATTTTACTTATTGAAGTGGGTTCAGTGATAGTTTTTTTAAATTTTCCTTTAACAATTTCAGATATGGATATTTTAGTTGCTCCAAAATCAATAGCAATGCCTGATTTCTCAAATAATTTTTTATTCATTTTATCTTTTAATTTTTTTGACAAACCAATTAGTAATATTATCGATACGCGTAATAGCGCTTCCAATCGTAACTGCATCAGCTCCTGCTAGTATAGCTTTTCTTGCAAGATCTGGAGAATTGTAACGTCCCTCAGCCATTACAAAACAATTAAGTTTTTTAAATTCTTTAACTAATTTAATATTTGGTTTATCTGTGTCTTTTACTTGTTTCCCAACATAACCTGCAAGTGTAGTTCCAATAATATCTGCTCCTTCTAAAATAGCATTTTTAGCATCATCTACATTTGAGCAGTCCGCCATAGCTAAACGATTTGCTTTTTTAATTTTAAAAATAATTTCCTTTGTTGAAAAAGGCCTTTTTCTATTCGTTGCATCATAAGCAATTATATCTGCTCCACTATTTATTATCTTATCGACATCTTTTAAGAGAGGAGTGATCCTAACTTTATAGTTTGCTAAGTCATTTTTTATTATGCCTATTACTGGTATAGAGGTATTTTTTTTAACAGCGTTAATATTTTTTTCTCCTTCTATGCGTACCCCGCCACAACCTCCTAGTATTGCAGTTTTTGCCATGGAGACAACGATATTAGTCTTATCTTGAGGTCCACCCTCATTTGGCTGGCAAGATACAATGATTTTATTTTTTAATTTTTTTAAAATATTTTTTTTCACAAGGTTAATTATAATGCCTTTAAAAATTTTATTTCTGAAAGATCATTTTCTGATAATAATTTTTTTAAATCATCTTTTATTCCCTTTTCTATCTCTGTATTGACAATACTTGAAAAGGGTTTTCTTACATAGCCTGAATCAATTCCCATCCAGCTCAATCCCATTTTAATAAACGGGTACCCTGATTTTTTTAAAGCATATAATATGATCAAATTGACTTTGTCTTGTAATTTTTTTGCTTCAGAAACATTACCATTTTTCATATTTTCAAAAATTCCTACAAACATTTCTGGCATTAAATTGTAAAATGATCCAATCATTCCATCAGCACCTGATATCAAACCAGAGATAGCCATTTCATCCATTCCAGAATAAATTTTAAAATATGCTCCAATTTCTTTTTTTATTTTTTCAAAGTTAAAATGTGTTGCTGCGGTGTATTTAACCCCTTTAATATTATCTATATCTGCTAATCTTTTTAACATATCAATGTCCATCAAGTTTGCATGACTAATATTATATATAATAATTGGTAAATGTGAGGATTGAGCAATGTCACTATAATAATTGTAAATTTCTTCATTAGAAAAATTATAATAGAATGGCGGTAATGCTGATAGTGCGTCAACTCCAGCGCTAGTTGCATATTTTGCTAGATCAGTTGTAATTTTAGTTCCAATAGACCCAACATGTGCGATAACAGGAACTCTGCCATTTACTTCTTCAATAATAATATCAAGAACTTCTTTTTTTTCATCCGGTGACATTAAAAAAGTCTCACCAGTACTACCAGTTACGTACAAGCCATTAACATTTTCAGCTATCAAATGATTTATTATTTTTCTTAAACCTTCCTTATTAATACTCTCATCTTTATTAATGGATGTAATCATTGCAGGCATAACACCGTTAAGATCTTTTGGATCGTATTTATTCATTACTTACTTATTTCAGGTAAATCGATCAAATGGCAGGATGCATAATGTTCATTACCATTTGTAGAATATTTTTTTAATGTTGGTACTTCAGTTTTACAAATTTCTTTTGCTTTAGGACAACGAGGATGAAAAGGACAACCCTTAGGTGGATTCACTGGACTTGGTACATCTCCTTCTAAAACAATTCTCTTAGTTTTCTTATCAAGATCGGCAACTGGTATTGCTGATATTAAAGCTTCAGAGTAGGGGTGAAGAGTATTTTTATAAAGATCTTCAGAATCACAAAGTTCTACAATTCTTCCTAAATACATAACAGCAATTCTATCACATAAATATTCAGTCACACTTAGATCGTGCGTAATAAATAGATAAGTTAAATTATTATCTTTCTTAAGCTGCATTAATAATTGTAAAACTTGAGCTTGAATTGAAACATCTAATGCACTGACGGCCTCATCACATACGATCAATTCAGGATCTAAACATAAAGCTCTTACAATTCCAATTCGTTGTCTTTGACCTCCCGAAAACTCATGAGGATATCGATCCATATATTCTCTACGCATATTTACTGCTTCTAATAGATCGCCTATTATTTTTCTTCTTTCTTCTTTTGAATTAACTCCAAATTTTTTTAAAGGATCTTGAAGAGATCCAAAAATAGTAAAAGAAGGATTAAGGGAGGAATGAGGATCTTGAAAAACAATCTGAAGTTTTTTTCGAAAAGGATCCATATCTTTTTTTTCTAAAGACGTTAGTTCTGTTTCATCTTCTTCTTTTGAAACATATGTAACTTCACCATTTGTTGGCTCAACCAATCTTAAGATTGCTTTACCGAGAGTAGTTTTACCACAACCACTTTCTCCAGCCAGACCTAACACTTCACCGCGATAAATATCTAAATCAACGCCGTCGACCGCCATTACATGTCCAACAGTTCTATTAAAGACGCCTGCTTTTACGGGAAAGTAGACTTTAACGTCGCGTAATTTAAGAATCTCTTTTTTCATTATACTTTTCAAAAAATTGTTCGTACTTATGACATCTTATTTCATGAGTTTTATTTATTTGTGTAATTTCAGGCATCACATCACAACTTTCTGTTTGCCAATTACAACGTGGTGCAAACTGGCATCCAATAGGCCTATTATATGGATCAGGTGTTGATCCTTTTATAGGATTTATATCTTGATTCTTTCCTCTACCAAGAACTGGAACAGATTCTAATAATGCTTTTGTATAGGGGTGTGTAGGTCTTCTTAAAACATCAGCAGCAGTACCTGCTTCGACAATATTTCCCATATACATAACGGCAACATTGTCCGCTAATTCAGCAACAACACCCATATCATGGGTAATGAGAATGATGGCGGTATCATTTTCCTCTTTAAGTTTTTCCATCAATTCAAATATTTGAGCTTGAATAGTAACATCTAGAGCTGTTGTAGGTTCATCGGCAATTAATATTTTTGGATTACATGCCATCGCCATTGCAATCATAGCTCTTTGTCTCATCCCACCAGAATAACTATGCGGATATTCATCTACTCTTTTTTCAGGCAACGGAATCCCCATATCATTCAAAAGAGAAATACTTTTTTCTCTTATTTCTTTTCGATTAAGGTTAGTGTGATATTTTAAGTTTTCACTTATTTGAAAACCAACTGTATAAACTGGATTTAACGCAGTCATTGGATCTTGAAAAATCATTGCGATATCAGAACCTCTGATATTTCTCATTTCTTTTCCATTCTTTTCTAACTTTTCAATATTGACGGTTTTATCATCCTTACGAAAAATAATTTCACCTTCTTCAATTCTTGATAAAGTTGGAAGAAGTTGCATAATAGTTGCTGCAGTCACACTTTTTCCGCATCCACTTTCTCCAACAATACAAAGTGTTTTACCTTTTTCAACATCAAAGGAAACACCGTTCACTGCTTTATTACATCTATTATTAGTGTAGAAAAATGTTTTGAGATTTTTAACTGATAAAGCTATATTATTTTTATCTGTCATATTATCCTTGTTGTGATGGATCTGTTGAATCTCTCAGACCATCTCCTATAAAGTTAACACAAAGTACAAATACTGAAATTACTATTCCAACTGGTCCCCACATCCACCAATAGTTTTGTAAAACTAAAATATCTTGAGCAACATTGAGAATATTTCCCCATGTTGGAATATTTAAGGGGACTCCTAGTCCTAGGAAACTTAAACCAGCTTCTGTTAAAATAAACATAGCTGTCGAAAGAGTTATATTAACCATTATAGGACTTAAAGCATTTGGTAACATATGTTTGTAGCAAATGGTAAAGGTTGATAGTCCAAAACTTCTCAGAGCTTGAACATATTCTTCTTCACGTAATGACAACATTCGTGCTCTAGCAAGTCTATACATTCCTCCCCATCCTGTAAGAATAAATATTGCCATAAGATTAAATAAACTTTGACCCGTTATTGATACCAACAATAAAACTAGTATTATTTGAGGGAACGACATAAATATTTCAGAAACCCTAAGAGCAATTACATCTATCCAGCCACCTTTATATCCTGCATAGCAACCAACGGCGATGCCTACTACTGCAGATAATATAGCGCTTCCTAAACCAATAAAAATTGAAACTCTTCCACCAAATAAAACTCTCGTAAAAACATCACGCCCTGTACTATCTGTGCCAAACCAATGATCAAAAGATGGCGCTTGCCTCATTGAGCGAAGATCAACACGCATAGGATCGTATGGTGACAGTAATGGAGCAAATAAAGAGGCTAAAATAATTATAGTAAAAATAATTAGACCAACAACTGCTAGGCGGTTATTTAAAAATTTACTGACTATCCTGCTTCTTTTTTTGACAGAAAATGTTTTTTCTTCTTCACGTTTTCTTATTTGATCAAATTTTTTATCTAAAGATGTTTGTGCCATTATTCTTTACCCAATCTTACCCTTGGATCAATTAATGCCGTCAATACATCTATAACTAAGCTTGCTGTAAGAACGACAAATACATACATTAAAGATATTGTCATAACTAATGGATAATCTGATCCACGAACAGATCGAATGAACATACTACCAATTCCAGGCCATTGGTAAACCTGTTCTATAATAGTTGAACCACCAATAAGTAAAGGTAGACGAAAGCCAATTAAAACTACGACTGGTGTTAAAGCAACTCTAAATCCATGTAAGATATTTACTCTCCACTCTGGCATGCCTTTTGATCGAGCTGTTGTAATAAATTCTCTTGCAAGAACATCTAACATAGATGAACGTGCATAACGCATTGCTCCAGCGGTCATCATTAATGCTAATACTAAGGATGGGAGAACTATATTTGGAATTCTATCCCACACTGTTTCGTAATGCGGCATTAGTCTTCCTCCAACAGGAAGCCATTTTAATTCAATAGCAAATAATAGAATTGCAACTAACCCAAAGAAAAATTCTGGTATTGAAACTCCAGCCATTCCAGCAACTGTCAGAGAATTATCAGTTCCAGAACCTCTTTTAAGTGCGCTAATAACACCTAAAGAACAACCTAAAATGGTTGAGAAAAACAAAGCAACCAATGATAGTTCCAAAGTAGCGGGAACTGTTTTTGCCATTATCTCAGAAATAGCAACTCCACCAGCCATGGAGTAACCCATGTCCCCTTGAACCATACTGGTTAACCAAATCCAATATCTTGTTATGAAACTTTGATTAAGGCCGTAAGCTTCACGCATTGCATCAAGTTGTTCAGCAGTTATTGTTGAAGCAAGTTCCGGGCTAATCATATGCGATACAGCATCACCCGGAGATAATTCTAACCCCGAATAAACAAGAAAACTTATGACAAGAAGCATCGGAAAGAAAATAAACAATCGTTGAGCGATGTAAGTTGTCATTATTACTTCCCGTTAATAAAAATAAAAAGCTGAGGCTAATGCCTCAGCTTTAATGATTAATTTAACTATGGTTTTGGATACTGCATAATCCACATCATACGAGTATAAGGGATATCAACAGCTTTAGTTCCCATGTTATCCATGCCATCTAGTGCAGCAACATCAGCTACGTTTTTAGTAAATCCGTAGTCCATTTTTCCTGCAGCAGCATTTTTAATTAAGTTACCATCACCATCATAACTTGGGTAAGCAATGATATCAAAACCAGCCTTACCGCCATGATAGCCGTCAAAAGGTTCGAACTTAGCAAAGTCGTTCATTTTAACTTCAGTAATTTTAAATGCTCCAGATCCAATTGGCATTTGCCAGAAATCACTTTGTTGGAATTTCAAAGGATCAACATCACCTAATAAATGCTTAGGTAAAATAGCAAATTGAGAAAAAGTAGTTAAAATATTAGGATCAATTTTTGTTAATTCTAATGAAATACTTCTATCTGCAATATTATATTTTATACCTGAAACATCATCAGTTGAACCATCTTTAAATGCATCAGCACCCTTGATTGAACCAACAGTATTTCCGATTAAAGCATGCATCTGAGGCGCTTTCATTGCAGTACGAATACTCCAAGCTACATCCTCAACAGTAACATCGTTACCATCATGGAAAGTCAAACCATCTTTTAATTTGAAAGTTAAACTCATACCATCACTTGATAATTCATAGCTTTCACATGCAGAACATCCGATTGGCTGTAAAGCACCATCAGCAACTAAAAGTCTATCAAATACTACTTTGTTGTGAATCCATAAACCTAAGTTGTACCAAGGCTGTTCAAAGAATTCAACAGGACCAGTATTTGTTTGCATAGTACCACCACTCACATTCCAATCAGTAATTCCCCAATTGTAGTTGTATTGCGCGTTACCATAAGCTCCACCATTTCTATCAACTTTAGTACTCTCGTAGATGAATAATTTTTGATAGTATAATGGACAAATATTTACTTGTTCCATTTGATAATCTTGTATTTCAACAAAATATGGTTTCAAAACTGCTGGATCCGCACTTGAATTAATTTTTTCAATTAGCGAGTCCATTGTTGCATCACCAGGGGTTTGAGGGTTTAGACCTGTTTTAAAAGTATTGTAGTACTCTTGCATTGCAATAGCTGCACGAGCACCATAACCTAAGTCATAGTCAACAGCAGCTGGTCCGTTCACACCATCCTCAGGAACTGAGTTAAGTTGTGCACCAACATCACCTTGTAATAAACGATAAGTCATTTTAACACCAACATCAGCAAAGTATGCTTGAATTGCTGCCATGAAGTCAGCAGTTAATTGATCTCCATAATAAAATACCATGTCCAGTTCTCTATTAGAATCCCAATTAGCTTCAGCTAAAAGTTGACGAGCCTTTTCAGGGTTGTAACTATAGTCTGGTAGATTTGGTGACTTTAAAGGACCATTAGGCAATAAACTATCTGCCACAATAATTTGATCTTCAAATAATGTTTCTCCAATTGTTTTCATATCAATAGCCATACATAAAGCTTGTCTGACACGAGGATCGGATAATTGGTTACTGTTTGTAGGTTGAGCAGAAGCTGATGAAATGAACATCAGATGAGCCAACACTGCAACTATAACCACATATAGTTTTTTCATATTTCCTCCTATGAGTAAAATACGCTACTAGCTAGCATATAATTTACATATAAACACAATGTTAACTTTTAAACAAGGTATAATGTTAAACAGCTAAAACCTATTTAAATAATTGAAATTGTTAAATAAAATTAGTTTTTAATACTAACTCTTTTAAGCATTTTCTCATGCATTTCTTTTGATCCATCATGATAGGTACCAAACCATTGATCAAATGGAATCATTAGATTCCCATAATTTACTTCAAAATATTTGTGATGAAGATAATGATTATAATTGCTGAGATCTATTGCACTCTTATCATTGATCATCATTTGCTTAAAACCTATATGTCCATTTGCTGATCCTAGGCCTGCGTGAAATAAATGATAAGTCGCATGGAGTGGATGAGAGAGAATAACCCAATGTATGATAACACCTGAAAAATATAATAAATGTTCAATAGGGTGCATTGATAAACTTGACCACGGCCCAGGATTGACATTTCGGTGGTGAACAGAGTGTGCAATCTTATACATAAATTTAAAATGCAAGAACCGATGAATTAAATAAAAGTGAGCATCTCTAAATGCTGGAATCAGTAAAAGAATAACAAAAAAATAAATTGGTGCTTCACTAAATTGCACAAAAGGAATTAAGCCAGATGCATAAAACCAAAAAGATAAAACTTCATAAGCTGTCCAAATAGGAACACCCCAAAATAAACTCCAAAATAGATTATCAAATATTTGTTTATTAAAGGTAAAAATCTTTTGAATTTTTTCAGGCCAATTTGGATTGAATTTAAATTTTATTCCCTGAGATTTTTTTACGTAAAGAGGTAAGTGTATTAAACTAAAAAAGATCGTACCTATTACATAATTTCTAATTAAAATTTCAGAAATCCAACCTGGTGAAAGATTTTTCATTTCGGAAAGTGCTGGAGTAAAAAAATAGTAAGCAATAAATGCAACTGCTAAGTAAACAAGATTCCATGAAAAAATATATGAAAAGATAAACCAATCAAAAATTTTTTTTAAATTAAGGGGAAGTATCCATATGGGATTTTTATCAGCCGCTTCTTTTGGTACGAAGTGACCTCTTTTATCTCTATATCCAAAATTTTCTTCTTTAATCATCTTTTTTATTTTTTACTATATTTAGTACTTAATGCAATATTTTGATAATACCATTTTAACTCAGTTTAAATTCTTTTTTAAATTCACCAATTGTTAATACCTCATTGACTGGTTTGTCCCAGCGAATGCGGTGTATTCTTGGGAATCTCATAGCTACCCCTGATTTATGTCTAGTGCTTGGAAACACATCATCGAAGGCAATTTCTAATATAATTTCTTTTTTTACTTCTCTTACGGGACCAAATTTATTGATAGTATTATTTCTAATAAACTTATCTAAAACTAATAATTCTTTATCAGTGTAACCAGAATATGCTTTTCCTATTGGCACTAATTCATTTTCTTTCCAAACACCAAAAGTAAAATCTGAATAATATGATGATCTTTTACCATGTCCTCTTTGAGCGTACATTAAAATAGCATCAACTAGTTTTGGATTTTTTTTCCACTTATACCAATACCCTTTTTTTCTTCCTGGTAAATATTGACTATTTTTGAGTTTAATCATGACTCCTTCATTTAAATCATCATTAAAGTTATTTTTATATTTAGTTAATTCTTCCCAGGTTGAAAAATTAATGATGGAAGATAAATCAATTTGATTAGTTTTATTTTCTTTTTGAAATTTTTCTAAATATTTTCTTCTTTCAAAAAGAGATAATTTTCTTAAATCTTTTCCTTTATAAAAAAAGATATCATAGGCTCGTATGAAAACAGGAAATTTTTTTTGAAGATCTTTTGATGCTTTTTTCCTATTTAACCTTTGTTGTAGATCATTAAAACCAGAGGGCTTAAAATTTCGCCCCACCAGTAATTCACCGTCAATAACCGCATCACCTTTAGTAGTTTCAATTATTTCTGGGAATGCAGATGATATATTATCACCTGTTCTTGAGTATAATGAAACACTTTTTGATGAAACCATAAGCTGAACCCTAATGCCATCCCATTTATATTCTGCTTGAAATTCACTAGCGTTCAATCTTTTAAAATCTTTTTCCTCATCAATAGGATTAGCAAGCATCATGGGATGAAATAATTTTCTAAAATCTATTTTTGGTTTTGGTTTTTCATTTTTTAACCATTGAAATAAATTTTCATAAGGAAATTCTAGACCATGCCAAATTTCTTCAATGTCATTTACAGATTTGTTATATAGATCAGCTAGAGCAGTTTTTACTAATCTTTCCGAGACTCCAATTCGCAGCCCACCCGTACAAATCTTTATTAGTGTCCACCTTTCATTATTAGATAGTCGACTCAAAATTTTACTAAACTCTGTATTAATTTCAGACTTTTCAATTTTTTTTATATTTTCTATTAAGTTAGACAAATTTTCTGACTTACCTTCTTTTTTTGTTGGCCAAATTAATGATATTGTTTCAGCTAAATCCCCAACATAGTCGTATGAGTAATCAAATAAATGTTGATCTACTTGTTCATAGACAAGCTCTCTGAGTTTAGATGCTTTAATAAATTGAAATGATAGTTGGTTAGATAAAATTGCAAGAGCATATGCACGGTTGATATCTAGTGTTTTAAAATAATCTTGAAGTAATTTAATTTTAGTATTTCGACTTGGTGTTAAAATCAAATTGTGAAGTAAAGAAGAAAATTTTTTCATTCAATTTCCTCATCACTTCTTCCTTGGATGGATAGGGGCTTTGAAACAAGATTTTGTTGCTTACAATAATAAACCAATGCATCTTCCTGACCATGTGTAATAAGAATATTTTTTGCTTTTGATTTATTAATTGTATCTAGTAATTCATTCCAATCGCTATGATCACTAATAACTAATGGAAGTTCAATACCTTGTTGTTTTGCTCTTTGCTTAACTGTCATCCATCCACTTGCCATGCAAATAATAGGGTTAGGAAACCGTCTTGACCAACGGTCTTTTAACGCTGATGGAGGGGCAATAATTATTTTGCCTTCATAAAAATTCTTATCTTTTGAAGAAACTTTTTCAAATCTTCCAATATTAATTTTTTCTTTTGAATAATATTCACACAACTTTTCTAGAGATCCATGAATATAAATTGTTTTATTATAATTCTGCTGGCGTAAAAGATTCATTACTCTTTGTGCTTTGCCAAGTGCATAAGCACCAACGATATGACAATTATGTTTATTTATTTTTACTGATTGAATAAGTTTTTGAATTTCATCGTTGGGATTTGGATGTTGAAATATGGGTAAGCCAAATGTTGCTTCAGTAATTAAAGTATCACATTTAATAAGTTTGAAATTTTTACACGTTTCATCTTTTCCTACTTTATAATCACCTGTGATGACTAAACGATGATTATCTTTCTCAATTAATACTTGAGCACTCCCCAAAATATGTCCCGCAGGGTAGAGTGTAAAATTAAAGTTTTTAATCGAGTATTTTTGACCGTATCTAAGAGTTGTAAATTTCTTCGCACATTTATCTCCGTAGCGAATTTTCATTATGTCTATGGTCTGCCTAGTGGCAATAACATGGTTATGTCCAAATCGAGCATGATCTGCGTGACCATGTGTAATAATTGCTGTTTTTTTCGGCAATATTGGATCTATATGTAGATTTATATCTTTGATAAATAGTTGATGGTTAATGAAATCCATATGAATATAAATAAATCGAATCCCTTATTATTACACCCCCTAAACAAGTGGATGAAGAAAAAAAAATGGTCCTGGTTTCCTCATCAAATTGAAACATTTCGGCATGTTCAATGCGGATCTGATGTTGTTGTATTTGCGCCAACTGGTGCTGGCAAAACGTTAACAGGATTTATTAATCCAATATATGACTTAATAAAATTAAAAAAATTTAATGGTCTTCATACCCTCTATATTTCTCCATTAAAATCTCTTGCAAACGATATTGTGAGAAATTTAGAGAAACCTATTAAAGAGCTTGATTTAAATATTTCATTTCAAGTAAGAACTGGTGACACAACACCATATAAAAAACAAAAACAAAAACAAAAACCTCCTAATATTCTTATTACAACTCCAGAGTCACTTGCATTGTTAAATTCGTATGAGAATGCGAAAGAATTTTTTCAAAATCTAAAATATATAATTATCGACGAGATACACACTTTTTTGGATAATAAAAGAGCGGATCTTCTAAGTTTAAATATTGAAAGACTTCAAACTTTCTCTCCAAATTTACAACGAATAGGGCTGTCTGCAACTCTCAAAAATAAACAAGATGCCAAAAAATGGCTTTGTCGCAAAAAACCAAAAATAGTTGCTTATGAAAATTCAGTTTTACCTAAAATTAAAATACTAGAATCAAAAGAACGTATTCCTTGGTCTGGTCATATGGCTACGTATTCTATTAATGAAGTCTATAAAGAAATAATGAAATCAAAATTAACAATTATCTTTGTTAATACGAGGGCACAAGCTGAATATATGTTTAAAAACTTATGGCTAATTAATAAGAAAAAATTAAAAATTGCTGTTCACCACGGTTCATTAGAAAAAAACTTACGTTTAAAAGTTGAAAATAATCTTAGTAAAGGATTAGTTGACTGTGTTGTTGCGACCTCTTCTTTAGAGCTTGGATTAGATTATGGAGATGTAGAAAAAATTATTCAAGTTGGAGCACCAAAAGGAATTAACAGATTATTACAGCGCGTGGGAAGATCAAATCATAATTTAAACACTCCTTCAAAAGCAATTTTAGTACCAACTAATCGTTTTGAGTTTATTGAAGCAAAGGCTGCTATTGAAGAAATTAAAAAAAATAACTTAGATAAAATTGATTTGAAAGAGGGAAGTTTTGACGTTGTGGCTCAACATATTTTTGCAACGGCTTGTGCGGGGCAATT
>CABYBP010000022.1 GCA_902517315.1 uncultured Alphaproteobacteria bacterium | reverse complement strand
TAGAAATAATTCAATTACAAATCGATTAACTTTGGGGATTGTTTTTTCATAAGGATCATCATGTTCCATATGTAGCAACTGCATTCCACCAATTTGTAAAGTTGGCAATATAGCCATTGCAAGAACAATAATTCCTATTCCTCCAAACCATTGAAGAAGAGATCTCCAAATTAATATGCCCTCAGATAAGTTTTCTAAATTATTAATAACAGTTGCACCAGTTGTGGTAATTCCACTTACAGACTCAAAAAAAGCATCTGTATAAGAAAGTGAAGACGATGAATACACAAATGGAATTGCACCAAAAAGAGATATTACTAACCAAGATGAAATTGTTAATAAAAATGCTTGCCTAATTCCAAGTTTAATATTTTTTTTTCTAAATGAAATATATAAAATTATACCTATAAAAAATGTTATTAGACTAGAATAAAAAAACTGTAACCATTCATAATTACCATAATAAATATCAAAGCACATTGGTATTAGCATTGCCAAAGCTTCAATACATATTAGTAAACCGATTATGTTTAATATCGACCTAAAGTCTCTCATTCTTTTTTATAAATTAATTTAATTCGTTATTCTCAAATGGTGTATCTAATGAAAACTGAGGAATTTGAACATCGAAAGTGTTACCATTATCACTTTGCATCTCATATGTTCCTTCCATAAAACCGGATGAAGTAGTTAAAGGTGTTCCACTTGTATATTCAAATTTTTCACCAGGATTTAGTACAGGCTGCTCACCCACAACACCTTTTCCACGCACTTCTTGTAATGTCCCATTAGCATCAATAATTTTCCAGTGTCTGTTTACAAGCTGCACTTTTTCGTTACCTTGATTATCAATTGTTACCTTATATGCCCATACATAATGCTGATCTTCTGGCTCAGATTGATCCTCAAGATAATAAGGTTTTACAGTAATGTTTATTTTTTTTGTTGTTTTAGAATACATAAAAAAAACTCAATATACCAAAATAATTATAAACAAAAGTTAATTTGTTTTTTTTATTTCTACTCTTCTGTTTGCTGGCTGTTTTGTATTATCTGGAGTATTTACAGCTAGAGATTCTTCACCTTTGCCTAATATTTTTATACGACTTTGTTGTATTCCATAATTAATTAAAATTTCTTTTACAACCTCAGCCCTTTTAATTGATAATGATAAATTATATTTATTTGTTCCTTTAGTGTCAGTATGTCCAACAACAAGATACTCATTAATAACTTTTCCATAATTGTTCAAAAATTTTTTTATTTTGTCTTTACTTACTTCAGATAAATTAAATTGATCAAAATCAAAATATATTATTTGCATTAATTCTTTATTTTCACTTTTAGTAACTATTGTTACTTCATTTTTTGTTTCATTCACTAAATTATTATTTTTCTTATTTGAAGTTTCCAGCTCATTTTCCTGAGTAGATATTTTTTCATAAATATTATGCATGGCATTCAAGAAATCATTCATGCAACTATTAATATCCCATGTTTGCCAATTTTCCTCCTGTTGCTCTGACCAGCAATCTAATGATGAAATAGCTTTTGCTAAATTAAAAGGATCAATATTTTTTGCATCTTGATAAATTGTCATAAGGTTTTCATATGCAATTCTTATTTCGTTAATATTTTTCTCTGGCAGTTTCCAATATGAAATTTCTTCAGGATATATTTCATCAGTCTCTAAACTTTTAAGAGCTTTTTCAGAATATAATTTTGCTGAATTCCAATCATGCATCTCTTCTGCTTCGAAAGTAGCTCTTTTTTTGTATTCGGACAATAAGTGTTCTTGAAAGTTTCTTGGTTTATTAGTTTCCATAGTAGATAATTCTTTATAGCTAGCAGAGCAACCCGTTAAAAAAATTAGAATAGAGATAATTGGTATAAGATATTTAAATTTCATATAAACCTATTATTAAATTTTGCTGTCAAAACTATGACTAAATTTTGACCTAATTAAGGTCCACTATTTTCTTTATATCATTCACATTTTATGATTGCAGAGTATTTAAAGATTAAATACAAAATAGCATATTTATTTAAGGAGTTTATGATGATTAAACATTCTACGTCAGTGGATCAATCGGATAGAAAGGTTCCCTACAATTTAAGACAAAGTGGTCCTACACCAGTTCAAATGCTTATCTCAACCAGAGTGAGAAAATCACCTTATTGGCATTTGTCGATGGAGGCGGGATGTTGGAGGGCAACAGTTTATAACAGAATTTACCATCCAAGAGGTTATGTAAAACCAGAAGATGGTGGAGCAATGGTTGAGTATGAGGCAATAAAAAATCACGTTACCATGTGGAATGTTGCAGTTGAAAGGCAAATTCAAGTTAAAGGACCTGATGCTGAGGCTTTTGTTGACTATGTTATAACAAGAGATGCAACAAAAATATCTCCAATGAGAGGAAGATATGTAATTCTTTGTAATCAATATGGCGGTGTTTTGAATGATCCAATTCTATTAAGAATATCAAAAGATGAGTTTTGGTTTTCTTTATCTGACTCAGATATTGGTTTGTATTTGCAAGGTGTAAATCATGATAATAGATTTAATGTCCATATTGATGAAATTGATGTAAGCCCCGTTCAAATTCAAGGTCCAAAAGCTCACGCTTTGATGAATGATTTAATAGGTGATCAAGTTAAAGTTGATGAAATGCCATTTTATGGACTTGCTGCTGCTAAAGTTGGTGGAAGAGATTGTATAATTTCACAAACAGGTTTTTCTGGAGAAGCTGGATTTGAAATATATTTATATGATTCAACTAAATATGCTGATGATATGTGGAATGCTGTTTTAGAAACAGGAAAAAAACATAATCTTATGGTTATAGCTCCAGCACATCACCGTAGAATTCAAGCAGGAATTTTATCCTGGGGTCAAGATATGGATAATCAACATAACCCATTTCAATGTAACTTAGGATATCAAGTTTCTTTATCTGGAAAGGGAGAATGGAATAAAACAACAGACTATGTTGGTAAGACTGTTCTTGAAAAGATGAAAGCCGATTTAAAAGATGGTAAAAAACCATACAAACTTCAATTAGTTGGATTAAGTTTAGGTGGAAAACCAATAGAAGAGTATGCCCCTGATTTTTGGCTTGTATCAGAGGATGGAAATGAACCATGTGGATTTATAACATCTCCTTGGTATCATCCTGAGCAAGGAAGAAACATTGCTATGGGTTATGTTCCTTTTGATGGGACTTTAAATAAAAATGGTTTTCCAATGGGAAATTATGGTCGTAAATTTAAAGTTCATCTACCAGATCAATATTCTGACTCACCAGGTGTACCAGTAGATGCAGAAGTTGTACCTATTCCATTTACTGAATCACATAACGCAAACACGAGAGAAGTAGTAGATAAATAATTTTAATAAGAAGCTCTATTTAATAACAGGGCTTCTTTACTTTAATAAAGCCTTCATTCTTTCTATAGAAATATATCCAACAACAAGTTCTTCATTAACAAAAAAAGTGGGTGTGCCTCTAGCGCCAGAGCCATTAGCTAAAAAAGAACTAAGACTAACAATGTTTCTGACTTCATCTTTTGACATATCTATATTTAATTTTGCATTATTAATTTCAAGATCTTCAATTATTTTTTTTAGTTTTTCATTATTCAAATTTCCTTCGACTTGGAATAATGCATTGTGAAGCTCAATGCCCTTATTTTGCATATTGGCAGCAACAACCATGTTAGCAAGTAATTTAGAAGATTCACTTAAAACTGGATGCTGTAAAAATATTATTCTGGTATCTTTTCTCTCGTTTGCAATCTGAAGTAATTCAACATGTACTTTTTTGCAGTAGCCACAAAAATAATCCATAAATTCAATTATAGTATTTTTAGCGTCATTATTACCTATTTGAAGAATACCTTGTTCAGGAATAACATCGATTATTTTTAAATGAAAAGGTTTTGACTCATCAAAAAAAAGATCTTTTACCGTTACCTCTGCTTTGAGTGGAAGACAACATAACGCAGTTATAGTTACCAATAAATATAATTGTTTGAAGTATCTCATGATTGACCCACTCTATTTATTATGATTAATGAAGTACAGTAATAAATAGTAATAATGAAATCAAAGTCAAAGGTTGTTGTAATAGGTGGAGGTGCTGTAGGTGTAAGTACGCTCTATCATTTAGCTAAAAAAGGTTGGTCGGATGTTGTTCTAGTTGAAAGAAAAGAGTTAACTTCTGGTTCAACTTGGCATGCTGCAGGATTACTTCCATTATTCAATATGAGTTATTCTGTAGGACAATTACACAAATATGCAGTTAAACTATATAAAACACTTGAAGAAGAGACAGGGCAAAAAGTTGGTTTTAGTGTTGTCTCTAATATTCGTCTTGCAACTACACAAGATCGAATGGATGAATATTATCAATATTCAGGTGTAGCTAAAACTATAGGTGTTGATGTTAAATTCTTGACACCAGAACAAGTAAAAGAAATTTGGCCTCTTTGTAATACTGATGGATTAATAGGAGCAATTCAACATCCTGAAGATGGATACATTCAACCAGCCGATTTAACTCAAGCACTTGCCAAAGGCGCAAGAGATAAAGGGGCAGAAATTTACAGAAACACATCAGTTATAGGTATTACAAAAAATAAAAATGATATGTGGGAAGTAGAAACTAATAAAGGATCAATTGAATGTGAGCATGTAGTTTCTTGTAGTGGAAATTTTGCAAGACAAACTGGAAAAATGGTTGGTCTTGATGTTCCTGTAATACCAGTAGAACACCAATATATTGTTACTGATGATCACCCAGAAATTTTAAAAAGAAAAGAGCAAGGACTTCCTGAAATGGGAGTCTTACGAGATTCGGATAGTTCTTGGTACATGCGAGAAGAAAGAGGTGGATTGATATTAGGCCCTTATGAAAAAGGAGCTCCTGTATGTTATGTTGACGGACCAGATAAGGAATCCGAATTTGAATTATTTCAAGAGGATTTAGAGCGTCTTGAACCTCACATTGAATCAGCAATGCATCGTGTTCCTATTTTTGGAGAAGTTGGAGTTAAGAAAGTTTATAATGGTGCTATTTGTTATACACCAGATGGAAGTCCAATTGTTGGGCCAGCATGGGGGCTGAAAAATTTTTGGTTAAATGAAGGTCATAGTTTTGGAATCACCGCAGCTGGTGGAGCAGGATGGCAAATTGCCGAATGGATAGTAGACGGTGAACCTACAATTGATATGCTAGGTGTTGATCCTAGAAGATTTGGTGATTATGCAACAGAAGCATATTTAATTAAAAAAAATGAAGAAGCTTACGCGAACGTTTTTACAGTTCACTATCCTGACGAAGAAAGAGAAGAGGGACGTCCATTAAGACAAGCTCCATGCTATGATAGATTAAAAAATCTTGGTGCAGTTTTTGGTCATAAATTTGGTTGGGAGCGTGCAAATTGGTTCGCACCATCAAAAGAATTACAAAAAGATGATTGGTCTTTTAGAAGATCAAAATGGTTTGATCATGTTGGAAACGAATGCATAAATGTTCAAAGTAATGCCGGTCTTCTAGATATGACTGCATTTGCTAAATGTCGAATTTCAGGACCTGGTGCTGAAGAATTTCTTGATTATTTAGTTGCAAACAAAATTCCTAAAAAGACTGGAAGAGTTAATCTTTGTCATGCACTAAACACCGCTGGTGGAGTTCATTCAGAATTCACAATTGCAAAAGAAAAAGAAAATTCTTTTTATTTAGTTTCAGCAGGGGCATTTCAACGATTAGATCATGATTGGATATACAAATGGATGCCTAAAGATGGATCTGTCACATATGAAAACTTAACAAATAGCATGGGAGTTCTTGTTTTGGCAGGACCAAAATCAAGAGATATTCTTTCCAAAATTACAAAGACTGATTTGTCTAATGAAAATTTCCCATGGTTATCATCAAAAAAAATCAATGTTGGTTTAGCTCCTACTATTGCTATGCGTATGAATTTTGTTGGAGAACTTGGATGGGAATTACATCATCCAATTGAATATCAAAATCATATTTTTGATCAATTAATGGAATCGGGAAAAGATTATGCACTTAAACCATTTGGTATCCGAGCGATGGAAAGCTTACGTGTTGAAAAAACATATAAATTGGTTGGTACAGAAATGTCGATTGAATATGCGGCTTTCGAATCTGGTTTAGATAGATTTGTACATTTAAATAAAGGTAATTTTATTGGCAGAGATTCTCTTGTTAAGTGGCAGCAGAGAGGTTTTAAAAACAAAATGGTAACTTTAGAAGTTCATGATGTTAAAGATGCTGATGCGCTGGGCAATAATCCTATTTATAATAATGGAAAAGTTATTGGCCGTGCGACAGGAGGTAACTACGGTTTTAGAGTGAAAAAATCATTAGCTATTGGTATGGTAGATCCACAATTTGCAAATATAGGTCAAAAATTAGAGATGGATATATTAGATAAAAAATATGATGTAACTATTATAGAGGATAGTCCTTACGATCCTAAAAATGAAAAACTAAAATATTAATATGAAGTTACTTGTCACAGTAAAAAGAGTTATTGATTATAATGTTCAGATCAGAGTAAAAGCTGATGGTTCAGGAGTTGAGAAAGAAAATGTAAAAATGTCTATGAACCCTCCTGATGAAAATGCTGTGGAAGAAGCTCTGCGGATAAAAGAAGCTGGTAAAGCTGATGAGATTATAATTTTATCAATAGGAAATGATAAGGCTCAGGAAACTATCCGGACTGCGTTAGCGATGGGAGCTGATAGAGGCATTCATATTAAAACAGATAATGATTTAGAACCTTTAGCAATCTCTAAGATAATCTCTAAAATTGCTGAAGAAGAAAATCCATCAATTATTTTAATGGGAAAACAAGCTATTGATGATGACTCTAATCAAACTGGTCAAATGACATCTGCTTTACTTAATTGGCCACAAGCAACATTTGCATCCAAAATTGAAATTGAGGGGCAAAATGCAATTGTTACAAGAGAAATAGATGAAGGTTTAGAAAGAATTAAAGTTACCATACCATTTGTAGCTTCATGTGACCTTCGGCTTAATGAGCCTAGGTACGCTTCATTACCAAATATAATGAAAGCAAAGAAGAAGCCAATTATTACAAAAGAAGCTTCAGAACTAGGAATTAATATTGAGCCAAGAATTGAACAATTAAAAGTAGAAGAACCGCCTGTTAGAGAAAAAGGAATTATGGTAAATGATGTTTCTGAGTTGGTTCAAAAACTAAAAAATGAGGCAAAAGTAATATGACAATATTAGTATTAGCAGAACACAATAACACAGATATAAAATCTTCAACTTTAAATACAATTTCTGCAGCTTCTGAAATTGATCAAGATATTCATGTACTAGTGACAGGTTATGAATGCGAAGGCCTAGCTAAAAATATTTCTAAATTTGAAAAAGTTTCAAAAGTTTATTTAGCAGATAATCAAAAACTTAAAAATCCAATTGCTGAAAATATTGAACCTTTAGTCGTTTCTTTAGCCAGTAATTATTCTCACATTATGGCACCTGCAACAACATTTGGAAAAAATATTTTTCCTAGAATTGCTGTTAAATTAGACATTGCTCAAGTAAGTGATGTTATTAAAATATTAGGTCCAGATACTTTTATGAGACCAATTTATGCAGGAAATGCAATTGCTACAGTTAAATCTAATGATAAAATTAAAGTAGTAACAATACGACCAACATCATTTGATCCTGTAGAAACAAGTGGTGGAAAAGAAGAAATTGAAAATATTTCTTTTGATAATGAAACCGGCAGTGTTGAATTTATTGATAGAGAAGAATCTCAATCTGAAAGACCTGAGTTAAGTTCCGCCCGTGTCGTAATATCTGGTGGCAGAGGTTTACAAAGCGCAGAAAATTTTAAACTCTTAAATGAAATAGCTGATAAGCTTAATGCTGCAGTTGGTGCATCTCGGGCTGCCGTAGATGCTGGTTACGTATCGAATGATTATCAAGTAGGGCAAACTGGTAAAGTAGTAGTTCCTGACTTGTATATTGCTGTAGGTATTTCTGGAGCAATACAACACTTAGCAGGTATGAAAGAAAGCAAGGTAATCGTTGCAATCAACAAAGATGAAGAAGCTCCAATATTCAATGTTGCAGATTATGGTTTGAATGCTGACTTATTTGAAGCATTGCCACAATTATCTTCTGAACTAGATAAATTAAATACTATTCAACAATAAATTAATTTATTACAATAATGTTTATGGCAGTAGATCGTGAGTCAATGGAGTATGATGTTCTAATTGTGGGAGCTGGTCCATCGGGACTTGCTACAGCAATCAAAATAAAACAACTAAATCCAGAAAAAAATGTTTGTATTTTAGAAAAAGGTTCAGAAGTAGGGGCTCACATATTAAGTGGAAATGTTTTTGAGACAAGAGCTTTAGACGAATTAATCCCTAATTGGAGAGAAAAAGATACTCCAATTAAAACTAAAGTTAAAAAAGAAAAGTTTTTATTTTTGTCAAAAAAAAGTTCTTTGAGTTGGCCCACATGGTTATTACCAAGTGTTCAGCAAAATCATAATAATTATATAATTAGTTTAGCTAATCTATGCAGATGGCTTGCTACTGAAGCTGAAAATCTAGGTGTGGAAATATTCCCAGGCTTTGCTGCATCAAAAGTACTATATTCAGAAGATGATCAAATAATTGGTGTTCAAACTGGAGATATGGGAATCGATAAAGAAGGAAATAAAAAAGATAGTTTTGAGCCTGGAATTAATATTATGGCTAAAGTAACTGTATTTGCAGAAGGTTGTAGGGGGCATTTAGGAAAGGAATTAATTAAAAAATATAATTTATCAAAAGGTAAATCTCCTCAACAATATGGTATCGGTTTTAAGGAAGTTTGGGAAATCGATAAAAGTAAACACGATGAAGGTATGGTAATGCATACTGCAGGATGGCCTTTGGATAATTCAACTTACGGAGGTAGTTTTTGTTATCATGCTGAAAATAACCAAATTTTTTTAGGATACGTCATAGGACTTGATTATAAAAACCCATATTTATCACCATATGATGAATTTCAAAAATTTAAAACACATCCTTTTATTAAAAATATTCTTACAAATGGTAAACGAATTGCTTATGGTGCGAGAGCTTTAATAGAAGGAGGTCTTCAAAGTTTACCTCGTATGTATATGCCAGGAGCATTACTAGTTGGTTGTGATGCAGGAACTCTAAATATGCCAAAGATTAAAGGATCACATACTGCAATGAAGAGTGGAATTTTAGCTGCTGAAACTATTAGTGATTATTTAAATCAATCTATTCCTCTTTCATCATATGAAAGTAGATTTAAAAATTCTTGGTTATATAAAGAATTATTTTCTGCTAGAAATGTTAAACCTAGTTTTAATTGGGGATTAATACCAGCCATTATTTTTACTGGTATTGACCAAATTATCTTTAGAGGAAAACTGCCTTTTACTTTGAAACATAAGCACGCAGATTATCAAACATTACAATCTGCAAATAATTCAAAAAAAATTGATTACCCTAAATATGATGGAGTATTTACTTTTGACAAAACAAGTTCTGTTTATCTTACAGGGACTAATCATGAGGAAAATCAACCAGTTCATTTACAGCTTAAAGATAAAGATTTACCAATTAAATATACCTTAAGTGAATACGATGAACCATCTCAAAGATATTGCCCTGCTGGGGTATATGAAGTAGACAAAACAGATATGATAAATCCAAAGTTTATAATAAATGCACAAAATTGCATACATTGTAAAACATGTGATATTAAAGAGCCTTCTCAAAATATTACCTGGGTGGTGCCTGAGGGAAGTGGTGGACCAAATTATGCTAATATGTAATGTTAATTTTTATTAAATTACCAAATTTACATAGAATAAATTTTTAAAAAAATTAATAATCAAACATAATGAAAAAAAGTAACATAGTTTTTACCTTTGCAACTGCTGAGGTAAATATTGTTGGTCAACTTTTTATAAAAACCACCGAATTGCTTACAGGTAAATTAAAGTTGAAAAAACTTTATGATGAATACATATCTGAAAATAGACCACCAGAACTTTTTTGGGATGATGCAGTAGATAAGCTAAATCTTACTTTAATAACTAATTTTCAAAATGATAGTTACATTCCAAAAAAAGGAAGATTAATTGTTATAGCAAATCATGCTTTTGGAGTTGCTGATGGTGTATCAATATGCTCTGCTATTTCAAAAGTAAGACAAGATTATAAAATGGTTACTCATAAAGTTTTAAGGCAAGCAGAGGCGGTAAAAGATAAGATATTACCAATTGATTTTAATGAAACTAAAGAAGCTTTATTGACAAACATTAATACGCGTAAAGAAGCTGAAAAGGTTTTGCATAAAGAAGGTGTTCTAGTTCTTTTCCCTTCAGGTACTATAGCTACTAAACAGAACTTGAAAAAGAACACAAAAGCAGATGATGGTGAGTGGAAACAATGGGTATCAAAACTAATTCTTAAAACTAAAAGTCCTGTTTTACCAATATTTTTCGATGGTCAAAATAGTCAACTCTACCATATTGCTAATAAAATAGGACAAACATTTAGATACTCCTTGTGTATGTATGAACTTAGAAGAAAAATAGGGGATGATATTTACATGTATTTTGGTTCACTAATACCTTATGAAAACCTTGAAAAAATTGGAGATATTAAGCAAATTACTCAATACCTAAGATCAACTACCTATGCTTTAGATCCACATTTTAATAAGAATTAAATATTTATTTTTTACAATTGCCGATTTATAGAGAATTTATGGTAGGTTTTGTTGGAGCACAAGCAAGAAGAAGAAGAAGAAATAGATATATACTAATTGTCTCAATAATATTTGTTTTTGTTATTTTTTTTTATCTACCTTCTATAAATTTTTCAACTGATGAATCACAGCCTCCAGTCGAAATCATTCCTAGTAATGTTATTGATGAGTCAAGTTTAAGATCGGAAATAGAAGAGCTTAAACTAGAGTTATTCCAGAAAGACCAGAGATTAAAATTTAGAGATGATCAAATAAAAAATTTACGTAAAGAAATACGAGATTTAAATGACTCATTTGATACAATTAAAAATGATTATGAAGAATCTCTTAACAGTATATCAAATTTAGAAACTAACACATTAGAAAATAATTCACAAAATATTAAGAAGCTTAGCACACTTGAAAGTCAAGTAATTGATTTAACAAAACAATTATCAAAATATGAGCAACTTGTTCAAAAATTAGAAATAGAATTAGCTAGCTCTATATCATCTGAAGATATTCAAGAGGTAAATATTGAAAATTCAATACTAAAATCAGAACTTAAACAAATTCAACAAAAGAATCGTAATTTCGTAAACGCATTAGAGGAGTTTAAAAAAATTATTAAAAATAAAGACAAGGAATTAGAAGATTTAAAATATTTAAAAGATTTACAACATCATGGTTGATTATTTATTTTTCTTTCTAAATAAATAAGGTTCTTCAAACTCTCCACCCCATATTCCCTTTTTTTGTTGTTTTGCCACTTCTTCCTCTTCAACATAATCCATTGAATAATAGCGATATGCAATTGCCCATCCATTAAGGACCATTTCACTATTTAAATCTAAATTATTTTTGTAACAGATTCCAATAAATCTATTATATTGATCCTTACCAGTAGTAATACATTCAATTTTATTTTTACCAATTAATTTCTTTAAGAATTTAGTTGACTCAATACCACAATTCCAAACTTTATTATTTTTATTACATGTCTGATTTGTTTCAGGTGCATCAATAGCATGTAGTCTTATTTTATTTTTATAAATATGAATGGTATCACCATCAATTACCTTTGCTTTACCAAAGATAGTCTTACCAGATGAAACTGCACTTAAACAAATTAAGATAAAAAATAGATTAAATATTAAGATTTTTACTGCCATCAACTAATAATTCGTAAACATATTTTGCATGGGATCTGTTTAAATGTAAGTCTAATGATGTAGCTTCTTTATCAGTATTATTTCTGATAAAAAGAACGGGAATTTTTAAAAATATTGTTTGAGCTACAGAAAAATTAGTCTCCAATATTTTTTCTAAGTTGGCTACAAGAAATTTAGAAAGTAATGTAAAAACTTCTTTACCTTCGAGTCGTATTACAGTTCTGTTAAATGAAACGTCAGTTATTGCTGTCTTTTCTGGATTGAGTTTTGATTCTAATAAAGAGATAATTTCATCTTTCTTATTTTCTGGCGTTATAACTAACCATTCATTAGGACCGAGCCACATAATACTAATATTATTATTATAAATTCTCACATTTGGCTCAATTGGTAATACTAAATTTAATACAGAGCCAATATTTTTCATAAATTCTTTATCTGAACTTTTGCCTCTAATATTAATTTTACCTGATAACTTTGTTTCTTCTATTGTTACTCCATTGTGATCTTTTTTATTTATATTCAGGACGCTATTTAAGACTAAGCTCATTGACTTATCCTTTGATTTTTAGGATCAATAAATACAGGACTAGTTATTTCAACTTCAATATTTTCATTTTCCATAGGTGCAATTAAAACACTTCCCTTTTTTTCAATTCCACCTTTAATTAAAGCTAAAGCAAAAGAACTTTTTAAATTAGGTGAATAATAACTAGATGTAACGTGTCCAACCATTTTCATTGGTAAAGCAGTTATTTTTTCAACCAATTGTGATCCCTCTTCAAGAACTTTATTTGGATCTTTAGTTTTTAATCCAACTAATTGTTTCCTATTTTTTTTTATAGTATCACTTCTATATAATGCCCTCTTACCAATAAAATCATATTTTTTCTTACTAACAATCCAATCCATGTCCAGATCTATGGGTGTCACTGATCCATCTGTTTCTTGACCAACAATGATAAACCCTTTTTCCGCACGAAGTACATGCATTGCTTCAGTTCCATATGGAGTAATATTAAATTCCTTACCTTTATCTATACAAAGCTCCCAAAGATTTTTAGCATAGCCAGATGGAACATTTATTTCATAACACATTTCCCCTGTAAAACTTATACGCATGACTCTACACTTTAATCCATTAATATGAATATTTCTAAAACTCATATGAGGAAAATTTTCTTTTGAAAAATCAAAATCTGGAATTAATTTTTGCATCAATTTTTTTGAATTTGGACCATTTAAGCTTATTGTTCCATAGTTTTCTGTAACTGATGTTAGATATACTTCTAGTTCTGGCCATTCTGTTTGTAACCAATCTTCTAATTTTGACATAACTGATGCTGCATTTCCTGTTGTTGTTGACATAAGATAATGAAACTCATCTAATCTAGTTGTTACACCATCATCAATGACCATACCATCGTCACCCAACATTATGCCATAACGACATTTTCCAATTTCTAATTTTGACCAAGAGTTTGTGTAAACTCTATTTAAAAATTCACTAACATCTCTTCCTTTAATATCTATTTTACCCAAAGTTGATGCATCTAAAATACCTATACTATCTCTAGTTGCTTTTACTTCTCTATTTAATGCAAACTGAAAGCTCTCATTCTTTTTAGGATAATACCAAGCTCTTTTCCATTGGCCTACATCTTCAAATAAAGCTTTATTATCAATATGCCATTGATGCATCGGACTTGTTCTCTCTAAATCAAAAAATTCTTTTACATGTCGTCCGGCAAGCGCTCCAAAACTTACGGGTTTATATGGTAAACGAAATGTTGTTGTGCCTAATTCAGAAATTTCAG
>CABYBP010000021.1 GCA_902517315.1 uncultured Alphaproteobacteria bacterium | reverse complement strand
TTGCAACACAAGCTGTCTATAAAGATATGAAAGATTTAGGTAAAGGTTCTGTTGTAAATATTGGAAGTTTTTCATGGATGATTTCTCAAGGCGGTATGCCTGGATATACCACAGCAAAATCAGCAATTATGGGTTTAACAGAACTATTGAAGGTTTTAAAATTCATCCAAATTTTGGAAAAGTTTTTGTTATCGGACTAGGATGCGAATGTGCCCAAATAAGTTTGTATAATAATGATCAGGAAAAAAGAAATATTGAATATTTAAATATTCAAGATGAAGGTGGAACAAATGAAATTATAACAAAAGTAACTTCAAAAATTCTTAATCAACTTAATCAAATTAATAATATTTCTAGGACAAATATTCCTGTTTCAAAACTAACAGTTGCTTTGCAATGTGGTGGTTCAGATTCGTATTCTGGGATAACTGCAAATCCTGCACTAGGCATTGCTTCAGATATGATTATTGATAATGGAGGAACAACATTACTATCAGAGACTCCAGAAATATATGGAGCAGAACATTTATTATTTGAAAAATCATCAAACCAAAAAAATATAGAAAAACTAAACAAACAAATTGAATGGTGGAAAGAATATGTTGCTAGCAACGATAGCACATTAGATAATAATCCAAGTCCTGGTAATAAAAAAGGAGGCTTAACTACAATTCTTGAAAAATCATTAGGCGCAGTATCCAAAGCCGGTAATAGAAATATGGTTGATGTCCTTGATTACGCTGAACAGGTAAAAACCAAAGGTTTGAACTTTATGAATTCTCCAGGTTACGACCCTGTATCTGTGACTGGTCAAGTTGCTTCTGGCGCTAATGTTATTTGTTTTACTACTGGTCGAGGTTCATGCTTTGGATTTAAACCCACTCCAAGTATTAAAATAGCAACAAATACGAATATGTATAATAAACTTAGTGAAGATATGGACATCAATGCTGGTACAATTATGGATAACGTTGCTAGTGTTAATGATGTTGGCAAAGAAATATTTGATAAAATAATTTCGGTTGCATCGGGTGAAAAATCAAAGAGTGAAATAAATGATTATGGGGATGATGAGTTTAATCCTTGGATAATTGGAGCAACGCTATAGATTTATAAATCACCTTTAAAGGCATTAATGTACATTTTTAAAAAATCTTCTGCATTAACTGGTATAGGATTTGTACCTGTGGAGGGGTCATTAAAAGCCATTGAACTCATTTTTTCTAAATTTTTATCGTCATCAATTATTTCACTTAAAGTATGAGGAATATTTAAATTAGATCTAAGCTCTAAAATCCAATCCATAAAATTATTAAATGTTGCTGCTTTTAAATTTATATATCTTGAAATATCAATAATTTTTTCTTCAATGCCTTTTTTATTATATTGTAAAACATATGGCATAAATACTGCGTTAGTTAATCCATGATGTGTATTATAAATTGCACCAACAGGATGACTTAAAGAATGGATAGCACCTAAACCTTTTTGGAAAGCTATTGAGCCCATAGATGAAGATGCTAGCATATGCGATCTAGCTTCTAAATTTGATCCATTATTAAATGCAAGAACAAGATTATTTTTTACTAATCTAATTCCCTCTAATGCAATACCTTGAGAATACGGATGGAAAATATTCGACAAATATGCTTCTAAGCAATGAGCTAGTGCATCCATTCCTGTAAAGGCTGTTAAATTTGCAGGGAGTGGAATTGTCAAATTTGGATCAAGGATAACAATTGATGGAAGCATTTTTGGATGGAAAATAATTTTTTTTTCTTGTGTTTTTTCATTAGTAAAAACTGAAGCTCTGCCAGTTTCAGAACCTGTTCCAGCAGTAGTAGGTAGAGCAATTATAGGAGAAATTGAATCTGCATTAGCTCTAGTCCACCAGTCACCAATATCTTCAAAATCCCAGATTGGTCTTTTTTGCTTGGCCATGAATGCTATTGCCTTTCCAGTATCCATACCTGAACCTCCTCCAACAGCTATTACTCCATCATGTTTATTTTCATTAAATACTTTAACACCATCCTCGACATTCTTACCTGTAGGATTTGATTTAACATCACTAAAAATAAAAGCGTGTTTATCTAAGCAATCATTTAACTTTTTAATAATATTTGTTTTTAAAATTCCATTATCAGTAACAATTAATGGTTTTTGAATATTTAATTCTTCACAAGCTTTTTGTATTTCTATTATTCTATCAACACCGAACCAGATTGTAGTAGGATAATTCCAATTTATATTTTTCATAAATTTAAATATTTCTTATATGATAACTTTTTGCTCTTGTTAAATGATCAAATCCTAGAACAGATAAGGTAACGCCAATTCCAGTATCTTTTACACCAGTCCATGCTAAGCCAGGGTCTAAGTAATCACATCTATTCATAAAAAAAGTTCCTGTTTCAACATTTTTTCCAAAATTTTCTGCAAAAGACTTATCATTTGTCCAAATACTTGCTGTTAATCCATAAGAACTATCATTCATTAACGATAAAGCTTCATTTTCATTTTCTACTTTCATTATTCCAACTGAAGGACCAAATATTTCTTCCATCATATATTTCATCGAATGATCGACATTGATGAGTGCACTTGGGCTTACATAACAATTATTACCATCATCTAAGTTAAATTTTTTGTTATCTATAATGTTTTTTCCACCTTGACTAATTGCGTTGTTAACTTCAGATCTAATATTATTTGCAGCAGATTGCTTTACTACTGGACCTAAATTTGTTTCCATCTCTAGTGGATTTCCTAGTATATATTTCTCAGTTACATCTTTAAATTTTTCTACAAATATATTGTATATTTTTTTATCAACATAAATTCTTTCAATACCACAACAAGATTGACCAGAATTGAAGTATGATCCATCAACTAGATTTTCAACAGCATGATTTAAATTACAATCAGCCCTAACATAAGCAGGATCTTTTCCGCCTAACTCTAAACCAGCTCCAATAAATCTAGTTCCTATAGATTTCTTTATTTGTTTTCCCCCACTTACAGAACCTGTAAATAAAACATGATTAATTCTTGAATCGGAAATTATTCTTGATGTTTGATCATGATTTAAATGTAAATACTGAAAAATATCTTTTGGTAATGAAGATTGTTTAGCTGCCTCATATAATTCTTCAGCACAAAGTGGAGTTTGAGAAGAATGTTTTAATATAACTGCATTACCCGCAAGTAAACTTGGAACAATCGAATTAACAGAAGTGTTGAAAGGGTAATTCCAGGGAGCGATTACAAATATAGTTCCCTTTGGTTCTTTTTTTATGTAATTATCAAATTCGTCATTTTTGATTGAAACTACTCTTGATAATGCCCTTTCAGCATTTTCAATCATATAACGAGCTCTTTCTTCAAAACCTCGCATCTCACCTGGGCACTGCGCTATTGGCCTACCTATTTGTTTACATAAATTACTAGAAACATTCTTGTTCTTTAAAAATATTTCTACAAAATTTAAAACTGATTTTTTTCTTTCTTCTAGAGATATATTTTTCCAATGTTTTCTGATAGAAAAAGAATTACTGAGACTTGTTTCAATATCTTCTTCTGTAGCATAATCTCTTTTAAGTAAAACAGAGTTATCTATTGGAGTGATAGTCTCAAACATGTAATAAAATTAGCCTCTTTCGAAGTATCTTCGTAATTGCCAATCATTAATTGACCCATCATAATCTTTTTGCTCCCATTCAGCGGCATGAATATAATGATCTAGAACATCTTGTGGAAATATCTCATTTAAAAATTTAGATTTTTTAGCAAGTTGAATTGCTTCATTAAGAGTTTTAGGAACTTCATTTACTTTTTTCTCATAAATATTTCCTGAATAAGGCTTATCTAATTTAAGTTTATTTTTAATTCCATATAAACCAGCACCAACTAAAGCGGCAAAAGAAAGATAAGGATTAACATCTGCACCTGGGACTCGACATTCAATTCTTATAGATGATTCATGACCAGCTAGTCTAAACCCAGCAGTACGATTATCAATTCCCCAAACAGACTTTGTAGGAGCAAATGATCCATCTTGGAATCTTTTATAGGAGTTAATATTTGGTGCTAAAAAAATAGAAATATCTGGTAATAATTTTATTTGTCCTGCAAGATAACTTTTAAAAATATCAGACATTCCATATTTATCCTTAGGGTTATAGAAAATATTTTTATTTGTTTTCTTATCAAATAAAGAGTTATGAATATGACATGAGCTTCCACAAACTTCTTTGTTGTATTTAGCCATAAAGGTTACAGCCTTGTTATGTTTATAAGCAATTTCTTTTGTAGCATTTTTAATTAAAATATGATTATCAGCCATGTTCAATGCATCTGAAAAAACAACATTGATTTCTTCTTGCCCTGGAGCAGCCTCGCCTTTTGAACATTCTACGTAAATTCCACTATCTAGAAGGGAATTTCTTAATTCCTGCATCACATCTTCTTCTTTAGTAGTTTGGAAAATCATGTAATCTTCAATATACCAAGAAGATTCTTTAAGTTTTGTATAATTATTATTATGAATTTCTTCATAAGTTTGATTGAAAAGAAAAAATTCTAATTCTGAGCCAACCATAGACTTAAATCCCATTTTGTCGGCCTTAGCTAAAACATCTTTTAATATTTGTCTTGTTGAATGAATAAGTGGTTTTTTTCCAGAATGGTCTAAACAATCACATAGAACTATGGCTGTTTTATTTAACCAATTGGCAATCTTTATCGTTTTGAGATCTGGAATTACAGTCATATCTCCATAACCAGTTTCCCATGAAGAAGATTTGTATCCAGGTACAGTAAACATGTCCATATCAACAGTATAGAGATAGTCACACATATGTGTTTCTTTATAAACATAATCCATAAAGGCTTTTCCAGTAACCCTTTTACCATTTAGTCTACCTTGCATATCTGATACACAAACTAAAACAGTATCTATTTCTTTTTTTGTTATTATTTTTTTTAACTGATTGAATGTAATACTCATGTTTCTTAAAATTAAATTTGTATCATTTTCATATCCTAAATGATAAAGAATGAAACAAAAAAAATTAATTAAAAAATGCAGAAAATGGAAAAATATAAGAATTTTATAAATAATAAATGGATTGAAAGTGAATCCAAGGAAACAATAAAGGTTGATGATCCATCAAATGGTAAAATCATTGGTGAAATTTCATGTGCAAAAAAAAATGAAGTTGATCTTGCAGTAGAAGCAGCTAAAAATTCTTATAACAGCAGAGTGCTGGTAGATATGCCTTTACTCTCGAGAGCAAAACTTATGCGAAAGATTGCTGAAGAAACAAGAAAAGTTTCTAAAGAAGGAGGAGAACTTCTTTGTTATGAAAATGGAAAAAATATTGCTTCAGCAATTAAAGAGTTCAATGATGTAGCTGATATGTTTGATTATTACGCTGGCTTAACTGATAAACTTGAAGGTAAAACAATACCTGTAGCAAAAAATGTTTTTGATTACACAATTTTAGAACCTTTTGGTGTATCGGCACATGTTGTGCCTTGGAATTTCCCATTATCAATGATTGGAAGATCACTATCTTGTTCGTTTGCCACAGGAAATTCAACAATTATTAAAACTGCTGAATTAACTCCTTTGTCAGCAACAATTTTTGCAAAGGCAATACAAAATGCTGATGTACCAGAAGGATTAATCAATATAATTTGTGGATATGGCAATGAAGCAGGATCTTATCTTGTATCTCATGAAGATGTAAATCATGTAGTATTTACAGGCTCAGTTGCTACTGGAAAAAAAATACTTCATGCTTGTGCTGATAAAGCTATTCCTGCTGTAGTTGAATTAGGAGGTAAGTCAGCTGGTATTGTTTACCCTGACGCTGATCTAAATGAAGTTTTAGAAAGTGCTCGTTCAGGAATATTTAGTGTTGCAGGACAAATTTGTACAGCGATGTCTAGATTGGTAGTTCATAAGTCAATTAAAGATGAATTAGTAGATAAGCTTGTTGATATGAGTAAATCTTTAAAAATTGGACCTGGTATAGAAAAAGATACAGATCTAACTCCTGTAATATCAGAAAATCAACTACAAAAAGTTGAAGGTTATGCAAGATCAGGAATTCAAGAAGGAGCAGAAGCAGCATATGGTGGAAAAAGATTAGAGCGTGAAGGATATTTTATGGAACCAACTGTTCTAAACAACGTTAAACAAAATATGACTGTAGCTAGAGAAGAAATATTTGGTCCAGTACTCTCAGTTCTTGAATATGAAGATCAAGAGGAAGCCATAAATATTGCAAATGATACTGAGTACGGATTAGGCGCAGGAGTTTTTACTAAAGATCTTAAGAAAGCATCTTGGACTGCAAGCAAACTAGAAGCTGGTCAAGTATATGTAAATAAATGGTTCACCGGAAATCACGCAACACCTTTTGGAGGTTATAAACAATCAGGATATAGCCGTGAAAAAGGAGTAGATGGACTTAAATCTTATCTTCAAGTTAAGAATGTAGGTATTAGCTTAAGCTAATAATATTAACCCATAGTAAAAGGATCACTCATTGGTTTTCGAGAAGCATTAAACCAAGTAGTTTTTACTCTGGTATATTCTTTTATTGATTCTTGACCTGCCTCTTTGCCATATCCACTATCTTTCATACCTCCAAATGGTGCCATTGGAGAAATCAAACGGTAGGTGTTTACAAAAACTATTCCAGCTCTAATTGCTTTTGAAACTCTCATTCCTCTTCCCAAATCTTTTGTATAAACACCAGATGATAATCCATACTTATTATCATTCATAAGGTTTACTAATTCATCTTCTTTTTCAAATTTCATCACAGATAAAACTGGGCCAAACAATTCATTTTCTGCTGTAGGTAAATTATGATTTTCACATTCTATAATAGTTGCTGGAAAATAATATCCTTTATTAGATAAAGAGGATCTTTTTCCACCACACTTTATTACTCCGCCTTGTTGAACAGTATCATTTATATTTTTTTCAATTATTTCAAGCTGTTTAAGACTATTCAAAGGTCCCATTTGTGTTTCATCTGACATAGGTGGTCCTAATTTTATTTTTTTAGCTTTATCTATAAGTTTGTTTAGAAATATCTCGTAGATAGATGATTGAATATATAATCTTGATCCTGCAATACAACTCTGACCACTAGCACCAAATATACCAGCAGTTATTCCATTAAGTGCATTTTCTTGATCAGCATCATCAAAGACTGCTACTGGACTTTTTCCTCCAAGTTCTAGACTTACTTGAGACAAATTATATGATGAATTTTTTACAATATGCCTTGCTGTTTCAGGTCCACCTGTAAAAGCAATTCTTTCAACTAAATGGTGTTGTGTTAATGCTTTGCCACAAGGATCTCCTAAACCAGTTACAATATTAACAACTCCTTTCGGCATTCCCGTTTTTTCAATAAGCTTAGCAAATTCTAATAGTGTTACTGGTGCTAATTCAGATGCTTTTATGACAACGGTATTTCCCATAGCTAGAGCTGGAGCTAATTTTACAGCTGTAAGAAGCATTTGAGAATTCCAAGGAATAATTGCAGCTACTACTCCTATTGGCACTCTAGTAGTTGTAACTTGCATATCTTCTTTATCAATAGGTATAACTGTTCCCTCAACTTTATCTGCGAGTCCTGCAAAGTAATCATAATACTCTGCAATATATTTAGCTTGTGTCTTTGTTTCACGAAATAATTTCCCTGTATCAATTGTTTCAATTTTACCAAGATGTTCAGCATTTTCTCGTAATTCATTTGCTATTAATCGTAAATATTTAGCTCTTTCACGCGGGTGTAATTTTGACCAAGAACTATCAAAAGTTTTTTGTGCACTTTGTACCGCAAAATCAACATCTTGATCATTTGCTTCTGGTACAGAGGCCCAAACTTCATTATTTTCTGGATTAAGTGTTTCTATTTTTTTATTAGATGATGAATTAACCCATTCACCGTTAATAAACATTTTATATTCTTGTACCATATTAAGTATTTAGAAATTTTTTTATTATCATATTTACATTTGAGGAATACTCAATACTGCATAAGTGTTTAGCATTGGTAATTTTAAAAAATTGTGAGTTAATAAGTTCCTTTGATAAGTTTTGTGACATTTTTATGGTGGAACCTTGGTCTTTTGTACCGGTTAAAACAAGAGAAGGTATTTTTATTTTTTTGATTTCTTTTGTGCTATCTTTGAAGTAAGAAAATAGTTTGTATGATTTTAAAAAATTTAAGTAATCTTTATTTTTTTTATTAAGAGTAGTCAAAATATATTTTTTTATCTTTGGATTATTATTAATAAATTTAGGACTTAACCATCTTTTTAGTGCCAAATTAGATATTGGTATATTTTTCTTTGCTTTTTTGTATCTTTCTCTAACGTTATATTTTTCTAAATTATCTCTTTTAAAAACAGTAGATATTAAAACTAATTTATTAACTTTTTTTTGATATTTTTTAGCAAAATTTAGAGCAACTAAAGAACCAAATGAAAAACCTACAAGATTTATTTTTTTTATATTTAAATTGTTTAGTAAATTATTTAATTGTTTTGAAAAATCATCAAAATTGACACTTTTTTTATGTAGTGGTGTTTTTCCATGGCCTAATAGATCGTAGACTAAAATTGAATTATTTTTAAAAGATCTAATCTGAGGAAACCACATTTGATGATCAAGACCAACACCATGAATAAAAACTATAGGAATATTTTTTCTTAAATAAAATTTATAATAATTTTGATTTTTATCAAAATTCATTAACATTTATTTTGGCTCTATACCCATTTCTTTCATGTCTTGATATCTATCACCAGTCCTAGCATGAGCCCTACCTGTTGTTGCTCCTCCAATAGCGATTACAATTTCATTATCAAATGGAGCATCGTGAATTGTAAATTCATGTGTTAAATAATAAGGTCTTAGACCAGCATCTGTTTTGTGCATCATAGGAATTGAAATTTTTGATCCGGCAGGAGCTCTAGTATTAGTAAAACTTAAATAAGAAGTTCCACCTACGGCATCTCTAAAAATGTTACCAAACCGAAGAGTATGTATAAAAGCTGAAGCATGTTCAATTTCACCATTTAAACCTACAATACCTGCTTTCCCATAAGCTAAAATTTTTTCTGGTGAGCCTATTTCTTTTACAAGTTCAGGGACAAGAATAGCGCCTAATTTTGGTGCAAGATCTAAAATTATAGGTTTTAAATCTTCGACAAATCCCTTATCTTTCCATGGATTTTCAAAAACTGCTGCTACAGAAACTAGTAGCACTGGATCCTTAGCCTTTTTTCCTCCCTCTATGAAAGTTTTATCTACAAATTTATTAAATTTACGTAACTTCAATTCCATTATTAACTGGCAATTTGAATATTTGATTCATCAAGTTTAATTTTTGGCATTACTTCATTTGTAAATAATTTTATACTTCTCATACATGCTTCATGATCAATTCCTGGAAAGTTTGACCAAACTTGTAAATTTTGTAGATTTAATTCTGATTTTAATTCATTAATTTTATTAACAACGTATTCCGGTGTTCCAAAAAGTAAATTTCTTTTATGTAAAAAATCATAATTTAATAAATCTAATTTATGATCAGTTTCTGGAAGTATTTCGCCTGGGTCCATATGATTACCTAAACCCCGCCAGTGACAAACCCAACGCATATAATTTACTATATGTTCTCCAGCAAGTTTTTCTGCCTCCTCCATTGTATCAGCTATAAACATATCTCTAACAAGACAGATGCCTTCTCCAAGAGGAACTTCTCTATTCTCAGCTTTTGATTTTGCTTCCTTGTAGAGTAGAAATCTTTTCTTGAGAGCTTTAACAGTAGGTATCCACATTATAGTATTTATTCCATTTGCGGCTGCCCACTCTATTGATGAGGGACTATCGACAACTTGCCAAATTGCTGGATGAGGTTTTTGAAATGGTTTTGGAACAATACTAATTTTTTTTACTTCATTAGTATCTATGTCCAAGAACTCTTCACTTGGCGGACTCATATCATGTTGCCATTTAAAGTTTGGTGCAGGATAAGTGTAAAACTCTCCTTTGTGATTAAAGAATTTTTCTGTCCAAGCTTTTTTCATTATGCTTAATGTCTCTTCAAATAATCTAAAGTTTTTTGCTTGATCTTTGAGATCGGCCTCTTTATTCATATTTATTGCTTCTCTTCCGTATACACCTCTTCCAATTCCAACCTCTACTCTGCCTTCAGATAATTGATCTAAAAAAGCTATATCTTCAGCTAGACGGATTGGATTATGAAAAGTTATTACGTTACATGCTTGTCCAATTTTTATTTTTTTTGTTCTTGCGGCAACATCTGTTCCCATCATCAGAGGATTAGTACAAGACTCCATACCTTCATGATTGAAATGGTGCTCTGTAAACCAAATTGAATCCCAATTATTTTCATCACAAAAGACTGATATTTCTCTTGCTTCTTCTAATAATTGATTAAATGGTTTATGTTTCCAATTAGTCGTATTACAAAAATATCCAAATTTCATTTTAATAAAATTTATTTAAGTTACGACCGATCCCACTTTCGTAATGATTATACGCTGAGTTATGTATCGTCATTGATGTAATATCACTAATACTACAATGGTTGCAATAGATTAAACTAGAATCTTGATGGAGAATATGCAGTAATATCAATATTTGGCACTTGATCCTTTGATAAACTATCAATAATTTTTCCTGTCACAGCTCCTAAGGTCCAGCCAACATGTTGATGTCCAAAGGCATAAATAATATTATTATTCTGTTTAGATTTTCCAATAATTGGAAGTGAGTCAGGTAAAGTTGGTCTTCTACCCATCCATGTTGATTTAATATCTCCTAGTTGAGGTAAAACTTTTCTTGATTGTCTTTCTATCATTTCAAGACGTTTCTTATTTGAAGGTTTTGTTAATCCTGCAATTTCAACAGTTCCTGCGGCTCTGATACCATTATGAATTTGTATTAAATAAAATCCAGATTCAGACCAAGCAACCGGTCGATTAATCAATTTTTCATTTGTTTCAAATAAAATATGATATCCTCTTTCTGTATCAAGTGGAAATTTGTCACCAAGCATATTTGCAATTTGATTCGACCAGGCACCAGCACTTATAATTACTTTATTAAAGTTTATTTTTTTATCTTCTAAAAATAATTCTATTCTGCTTTCATTGTGAAATATATTTTTAACATTTTGCTTTATATAAATTCCACCTATTTCTAAAAATTTTTCGAAAATTTTTGTGCTAATAGCTAAAGGGTTTGTTGTGTGTCTTGAACCAGTAAACACTTGACCCGCATAATAAACATTAGCAATGTTTGGTTCTAATTCTTTAACCTCATTTTTAGTTAAATTTCTAACTTTAACTCTATTGTTTTTTCTAATTACATTTGCGTATTCATAATCTTCAAAAGATTTTTTAGTGTCAAATAAATATAAATTTTCTTCATCACTTATATACTCTTGCACATCTATATCTTTGAAAATTTCATCATAAGATAGATGTGAATGTTTTAATAGATTTGTAAGTGAGCTAGCAATCTCATCAACTTTTTCTTTTTTACAATTTTTGAGAAAACTTAAGGCCCAAGGTAAATTTTTAAGAATATAAAAAAAATCAACAGCTAAAGGACCATCTTTTCTCAATAGCATTTTAGGTATATCCCATATTAATCCAGGGTAATTTACTGGAACATTTGCATAGTCAGCAAAACTACATGCATGACCAAAACTGGTCATTGTACCGGGATCTTCTCTATCTATAAGAGTTACATTAAAGCCAGATTTTTTTAGAAAATAAGCACTACAGATACCTACTATTCCAGCACCAATAACAGCAATGTCCTTCACTATTTTATCGAGCTTTAATACCTCTGAGTTTTTCAGACCTTCTTCTAAGTAGCTCAACTGTGGTTAATAAAAAGATTGAGAGTAAAACTAAACATGTTGCCATGCATAATATAACGGGGCTTATTTCTTGACGTATTCCAGCCCACATTTGTTTAGGAATTGTTAATTGATCAATACTTGCCATAAACATAACTATAACTACTTCATCAAAAGATGTAATAAAAGCAAATAAAGCTCCTGATATAATACCTGGTAAAATCAACGGCATAATAACTTTAAAAAATGTTCTCATTGGTTTAGCGCCTAAGCTCTGTGCAGCTTTTACCATATTCATATCGAAACCAACTAATGTTGCCGTTACAGTAATTACTACAAAGGGTGTAGCAAGAGCAACGTGTGCAAGAATTACACCTGTGAAAGTATAAACAAGACTTATTCTTGCATAGAAAAAGAACATTCCTGCAGCTGTTATAATTAGTGGAACAATCATTGGTGAAATTAATATTGCCATTATCAAACCTTTATATGGCATATGTGGCCTACTTAAACCTAATGCGGCTAATGTTCCTAAGGCTGTAGCAATAACAGTTGCTATAATACCAATATAAAAACTATTTACTGTACCTTTCATCCATTTTGTTGAACAAGGAACAGTAGAAGAAACAACATCAGCACTACAATCACCAACCATATTTCTATACCATCTAATTGACCATGCTTCTGGATCAGGAGGCCATGCAAGCATTCCTTCAGTAAAAACCATAAATGGAGAAACGCTAAAAGATATTGGAATAATTGCAAATAGTGGTGCAATTAAAAAAAAGAAAACTACCGCACAAAAAAATAAATAAAAATAATAATAGGTTCTTTGTACTGGTGTAGCGTAACTTGGAAGAGCCATTTTTTATCCTAACTTTATGTTGTCTATTCCGACAATTTTATTGTACAGCCAATAGAAGATCAGCATTATACCAAGAAGTATAGCACCAAGAGCAGCACATAATCCCCAATTAAGAGTAGTTTTTAAATGATAAGCAATCCAACTCCCAATCAATTTACCATCTTTTCCACCAACTAATTCGGGTGTTATAAAATACCCAATAGCAAGTACAAAAACTAATAAACCACCAGCGCTTATACCAGGAATAGTTTGTGGTAAGTAAACTCGCCAAAATGCAGTCGCAGGTTTTGCTCCTAAATTTTGAGCAGCTCTCATGTGACTTTTTGGAATTACTCTCATTACACTGTACAAAGGTAAAATCATAAATGGTAATAAAATTTGAGTCATCGCAATTAAAGTTCCAGTTTCATTATAAACCATTTGTATTCGGCCATCGTCGCTTATGATACCTAACCAAACTAAAATACCATTTATGACTCCATTTTGTTGAAGCATTACAATCCATGCTGTTGTTCTTACAAGTAGAGAAGTCCAAAATGGAAGCAATACAAAAATCATTAGAAGATTACTGTATCTTAAAGGTAAATTAGCTAAAAGATGAGCAACCGGGAAGCCAAGAATTAAGCAAAAAATTGTTACATAAATACTTACCTTAAAAGTTCTAAGCCAAGTATTCATATACATTCTTCTTTTCTCATCTTGCAAAGCAACATCCCCATTTTCATCAAATGTTCTATCAATAGCGTTCCAATAGTAAATTGAAGATCTATCATTCACCATTTGATTAAATGAGTACCAGTAAGTTGGATCTGCCCAGAACTTATTTATTTTAATAAATGTATCTTTATACGAAACTGGTTCTTCACCTTTTTTAACGATTTTTTTAATTTCTCTTGTAGTTTTTTTTATTAAACTTTTCCAACCAGATTTAGCGTAATTCATTCTCGTTAAGGCCTTACCTATTTGTCTCTTATCTCCATTGGCTAATTCAAAAAAAAGGCTTTTATATACTTCTTCAGGTGGTAGTTCATCGGCTCCTTTATCCCAATTTTTGTATTCATCAAAAGTATTAGGAAAAACTGAATTAATTTGGCTATCATCAACACTCCTAAGAAGCATGTCTCCAATTGGCATTACAAAAGTGACGAAAATAAAAAGTAATAAAGGAAAAACGAGAAAAAAAGCACGTAGTTTATTTCTTCTTTCAGCTTTACGAAGACTTTGTTTGAGTGGAATTCCGTCAGTAGTTAATAATTCAGCTGTAGAAATAGTAACCTCCAAATAAAAAGGCGAGATAATTCTCGCCTTTAGATTAAATTACAAAGTTTAATTTATCAAGCTTAGTTAGCCATCCACGCAGCATAACGTTCATTAATTTCTGCACCGTAATCTGACCACCATTGTGGATCACTCACGATTGAAATTGCTAAACGATCTGGTGTATTAGGCATATGAGGCATAATATCAACACCACCTGGACCCCAAGGTTCATTATTTTGAATGATTGGAATACCAGATGCTCTCATTGGTCCATATGTAATATATTTAGCTTGTTCAGCTTGTGCTTCTGGAGTTGAAGCGTGCATCATAAAATCAAGAGCTGCATCTCTATTAGGAGCTCCAGCAGTTAGACAAAGATACTCTTGGTCTAGAACCTGACCTTCCCAAATATACTCAAAGTTTTCACCTTCAGCTAAGTTAGCTGCACCAACACGACCATTGTAAGCAACTGCCATTACAACTTCACCACTTTTTATTAATTCAAGAGGTTGTGAACCAGCTGACCAGAATACTACATCATCTTTAATTCTGTCCATAACTTCAAATGCTCTATCAATAGCACCTGTTTGGTTAGCTAAAACTGTTGGCACTGCAGTTGGTTTTACACCATCTGCTACCATAGCTTTTTCTATAATACCTGTTGCCCAAGTATGAATACCTCTTTTACCAGGAAATTTTTCCGTATCAAAGAAATCAGCCATACTGTCTGGCTTTTCACCAGGAAACGCATCTGGGTCATAGAATACTACATAAGTCCAGAAAATTTGTGGTACACAACAGTCCCAACCAGAGTGGTATTCAAGACCGTTATTTTCCATATCTTCTGCAATTGACTCACCATTTGGTCCTGGTACACCCATTGAAGCGATTTCACTTGAAATATCTTCAAATAGTCCCTCATCACATCCAGTGATTGCATCAGATGGTAAAACATCAACTAAATCCCAAGTAACACTTCCACTTTCTACTTGAGCTCTTACTTCACCTAAACCTCCATTGTAGTTTTCAAAAACAATTGAGCCAGGATCAGAATATGTATCTGCATAAGCTTTTTGTTGACTTTCTGTATAAGCACCACCCCATGAAGCAACAGTTACAGCATTAACTGCAAACGGCGCAAAAATGATAGATGCGAATAAGAAGGCTTTTGTAAATGTAGACATATATATCCTCCTATTTTTATTAATTAATCTTAAGATTATGTCCGTAATGAAAAAGTAATAACATGTAGCTAAATTAAAAAAAAGGCTTAAAAATAAAAAAAAAGGGCTAAATATATCGATATTATCAAATCTAAACGTCGAGAGCCCTAACATCATCAGGATTCCAGCTTAAATTTAATAAGTCTCCCTCTTTATGACTAAAACTTCCTTCGTTTGGAACTTTCACAATAAATTCATCATTTCCACAAACGTTTAATCTTGCTCTTATATGATCGCCTAAATATATTAATTCTTGAATCTTACCTTCAAAATTATTTGATTCTGGATTTGTACTGTCAATAGTAACTCTTTCTGGTCTTATTGAAAGTTGAGTTTTGTCACCTTTTTCATTTACATTTATTTTTAATGCTTTTACTTTTCCAAAACCATTATCAAGTTCAACTGTACATGTATCTCCATTAACATCTGTTACAACTCCGTTAAGAGTATTATTTTCTCCAATAAATTTGGCAACAAATGAATTTTCAGGTTTTTCATATAAAATATCTGGTGTCGATAATTGTTGAACAAGTCCATCATTAAAAACAGCTATTCTATTTGACATTGTTAACGCTTCGCTTTGATCGTGTGTAACATATACAACTGTTATTCCTATCCTATCGTGAATATGCTTTATTTCATATTGCATTTGTTCTCTTAAATTTTTATCAAGAGCACCTAGAGGTTCATCCATTAATACCAAACGTGGTTCAAAGACAAGTGCTCTAGCTAAAGCAACTCTTTGCTGTTGACCTCCAGATAATTGTGCTGGAAATCTGGTACCAAAATTACCAAGCTCAACCATATCAAGTGCCTTCTGTACTTTTTCTTTTGTCTCGGGTTTTGATATTTTTCTCACTTCTAAAGGAAAGGATAAATTTTCTTCAACTGTCATATGAGGAAATAAAGCATAATTTTGAAATACCATTCCAATTTCTCTTTCATAAGGTGGTATTTTACTTATTGGTTTATTATCTAAAAATATTTCACCATTTGTAGGTGTTTCAAATCCAGCTAACATCATCAAAGTTGTTGTTTTACCTGATCCTGATGGACCTAACATTGTTACAAATTCACCTTTAGCGATATCCAAGTTTAAGTTTTTTACTACAAGTACTTCTCCATCATAACTTTTATCAATTTTTTCAAATTTTACGAAGCTTTGAGATGGATTATTCATATTATATGTTTGTAATGATGCTTGAATAACTGGACGAAATCAAATAGTCAAAAGTTAATTTTAAAAATGTTCATATTTGGTATTATTTTTGCTTTAATTGCCGGAATTTTATTTGGCTTAATTGGGCCTACTACTAAAATAGCTTATAATGCAGGTGCATCAGTAGGTTTAGCTATTTTTTTACGTTATACAGTTGCTTCAATTATAATATTACCTTTTATACCTTATCAAAAAAATCTTCTTAGTAATTTTAAAAAAAATATAAATTTATTTTTATTGATTTCAGTTGGTTCAA
>CABYBP010000020.1 GCA_902517315.1 uncultured Alphaproteobacteria bacterium | reverse complement strand
CTTTATATTGTGAGTTTTGATGTAATAAATTTGTAAAATGTTTTTTTCCTGTTCCGAATGATCCTTCGATTAATAGTCTAGAATTACTTGAACTTTGCTCATTTAAATGTTTATTAATTTTTTTAATAAATTCTGAATTCCCAATTAATGGTGTTGTTTTTATTAAGGAATCTTTTAAATTTTTATTTTCACTCAATAATGATGAACTTTCTATTGCTCTCTTAGTAAGAATAATTAATTTATCACTATTGAATGGTTTTTCTAAAAAGTCGTATGCTCCATTTTTTATAGATTTTACTGCAAGGTCAACAGTTCCATGACCGCTTATAATAATAATTGGAATATTACTATCTATCAATTTGAATTCTTTTAAAATCTCAATTCCATCTAATTTACTGTTAGATAGCCAAACATCTAAAATAACTAAATCAGGTTTAATTTCATTAAATTTACTAATTGCCTCATCAGAATTGAGCGCAATAGATGTATTATAATTTTCATCATTTAAAATTTCTGAAATAAGAAAACAAATATCCTTTTCATCATCAATAATTAAAACTTTATGCATTATATTCAAAACTAATTATGGATGTTGTTCCAGCCATATTTTTATTTTTCTCAATCTTTATTTTACCACCATGATCTTCTATAATTCTTTTTACTATAGATAATCCAAGGCCAGTTCCTTTTGTTTTAGTTGTAAAATAGGGTTCAAATATTTTACTCAACATTTTTCCATCAATTCCCAATCCATTATCTTTTATTTCAATTTTTAGATTTTTAGCATCAACAGTCATTAATAATTCGACTGCAGGATTGGGTATTTTTTCGACAGCTTCAATAGCATTTTTAATTAAATTATTAAAACATCTTGAGATTTGAAGAGTGTCAAAGTGAAAATAAATATCATTTTCAGGTTTAATTAAATTAAGCTTTACATCCTTCCTTGTATTAAAATAGAGGAGGTACGCATCTTCTAAACATTTTGTCAGGTTGTCAAACTTGATCTCTGCTTCAGGCATTCTTGCAAAAGATGAAAATTCATCAACTAACTTTCCGATATCATCTACTTGTCTTGATATTGTTTTAGTTAAAAGTGAAATATCTTCCTTATCTGTATTTGCATCTAAAAATTTTTTTTCTATTCTTTCTGCAGAAAGCTTAATTGGGGTTAGAGGATTTTTAACTTCGTGGGCTATCTTTCTTGCTATATCAGACCAAGCTGCATGTTTTTCTGCCAAAATTAGAGATGTAGTGTCATCTAAAGCAACAACATATCCTTCAATTTTATTATCATTAATCTCTTTAATAATTCTAATATTAAAATTTCTTTGATCATCAAATAATATAAAATCATATTGAAAATTTAATAATACTTTATTTGAAGTTTCAAAATTTTCAAATATTTTTTTCCATTCTGGGAAATAGGAGAGAAAATTTTCATTTATTTGAAAAGTTTTAGTATTTCTAAATAGTTTTGTTAAAGTTTTATTGAATAATAAAATATTGAAATTTTTATCTATAGAAATTACACCTATTGTTAACAAACTTAATATCGCCTCTATGAATATTCTTTTTTCTTCATCTTCATGACTCTTTGATATTAATTCATTTTGTTTATTCTCAATTTCAGAAATCATTTTATTATAAGATGATAATAATACTTTTATCTCCTGAAATTGATCTATTTCACTGACCTTAGCATCAAAATCTCCCTCTGATATTTTATTTGCTGATTTAATTAAGTTTGTAATTGGCTTACTAAGATTGCTAGCTAAATTAAAACCAATCAAAATTGCCACTAATATAAAGCAAATAGAGAAAAGAACGAATATCATTGAATAAGTTATTTGTATTCCTGAGCTTTCCTCTTCTTTCATAGTATAAATTTCAAATGCCTCTTTTGTAGCACTAATATGATCCCAAATATTTGTATTTAAATTTCTATTAACCTGCATGTAAACATCATTTAAAAAGTTTATTTTTTTATAAGCAGTTATAGAATTTTTATCTAATTGAAAAATGTAAACTCGATTTTGATTAACAACTTTAAATATTTCATTTGAAGGGAGAGAAAAATTTTCATTATTTGGATCTTTAAGACTTAAGTAAATATTTCCTTCAGTATTAAAAATATAAATACTTGAAATTGTTCTTAAATTAATAAATTCACTTAGAGCTACTCTAATTGACTGAACATTTACTTCATTATTTTGAGAAGCTTTTAAAATTTCTCTCATAATTAACTGAGTATCAGATACTAATTCTGCTTGTATCTCATTTTCATAATTTTTTGCCACTATATTTGAATTTACAACCGCGTCTCTTACTGCATCTCCATACCAAGTTCTTAGTTCTAAATTGAAGAAAAGTGATGTAATAATAACTAAACCAATAGCTGGACCTAAAGCCATAGCAGCAAATAAATTAACGAATTTTATGTATAATCGAGATTCGTCATAACTTTTTCTTCGTCTAACTAAAATAAGGACAATTTGTCTAATAATTATTGAAATCAATAAAATGACAAAAATAACATCAGCCAATAAAAAAAATTGTAATCTTCTAGGGTCTTTTACCAAATCATTATTCGGAAGCATTAAATAAAATGTAATCGAGAAACTCAATACGATTAAAAAGATTAAAAAATAAAAAGATAGTCTCGATAAATGAATAGATTTAAGTAATTTTGATAGGTCAAACACTGTATACTTTAGTTAAATTTTCAAATAATAATTATTAAATAATAATATCTATAAATTAAAATGATGAAAAATGCACTTGTAATTCTAGCTGGAGGAAAAGGAAAGAGATTTGGTCAAAAAATTCCTAAACAGTTCTTAAAAATTGGGAATACAAATTTTGTAAATTATTTTATTTCAAATTTAGACTTATCAAACATTGATATTATTAATATTTCAATAGATAAAAAATATCAAAATACTTACTTTAATCAAAAAGTAATATCTGAGAAAATAAAAATTATATTTTCAAAACCTGGAAATACAAGACAAATTTCTTCTTTCAATGCTCTAAAAAATTTAAAAAAATTTAAAATTAAGAAAGTAGTAATACATGATGCTGCACGTCCTTTATGTAGTAATAAATTAATGAATAAAATTATTTCTAAATTAGATAAAATCACTAATGTAATTCCATATGTTGAATATAATGACAGACAATTGATAAAAAAAAGTAAATTGGAAACGAAAGCAATTAACGTACAAACGCCTCAGGGTTTTAATTATAATATGATATTAAAACAACATATCAAATATAAAAATTTTGAATTTAATGATGATTCAGGATTATTACAAAAATCAAAAATAAAAATAAATTTTATTAAAGGTGAGAAAAATAATATTAAAATTACTTATCCAGAAGATATTCAGTTATTTAATTTATACAGAAAGCAAATAACAAAATACGGTATTGGTTACGATATTCATCGAATTGATAAAAAAACTAAAAATGGATTGAAATTAGGAGGCATTAGAATCCCTTTCTCTAAATTAATTGGTCATTCTGATGCAGACGTTGTACTACATGCAATATGTGATAGTATTTTTGGAGCACTTTCTATGAGAGACATAGGTTATCACTTTCCCAACACAGATAAAAAATGGAAAAATGCAAATTCATCTAAATTTATTATTTATTGTAGAAATAAACTTAAAGAAAAAGGTTATTCTATAATCAATTTAGATATTAATATAATAGCTGAAAAACCTAAAATTAATAAGTATGTTTCAAAAATGATAAAAAATATTTCAACATTACTTCAAATTAAAAATAGCTCTGTGTCTATTAAAGCAACTACAAATGAGAAGATTGGTTTTATTGGTAATGGTGAAGGAATTGCAGCCGAGTCAATAGTTCATATAACAGATGATAAAATTAGCTAATTTTTTTGTATCTTTATCATTTGCTGGATATATTAAATTAATACCGCCAGGAACTTTTGCATCTTTTTTATCCATACTTATTTTATTTCCTATTATTGAATACAAAATCATTTCTTTAGAAATATTTGTATTTGTTTTTATTATAATTTTTTTACTATCATTATTTTTTATTAATCAATTTTCCTCACACACGCAATCACATGACTCAAAAATAATAGTTATTGATGAATTCTTAGGAATATACTTAATTTTAATATTTTATGATCAAATTAAAATTATAAATCCTTATGTTACAATGGTATTAATTTTTATTTTATTTCGTTTTTTTGATATATTGAAAATTTTTCCAGCCAACATAGTAGATAAGAGACTTAAATCAGCTTTTGGCGTAATTCTTGATGATTTAATAGCAGGAATATATACAATAATAATTCTTTATATTCTAAATGCCTATTATTAAAAAAATTATAGATAAGTTAATAAATAAAAATATCTCAATTTCAGTTGCTGAGTCATGCACAGGCGGGCTAATAGCTAATACTATTACTAAAAATACTGGAGTTTCAAAAATTTTCTCTTATGGAGTTATTAGTTATTCTAATAAAGCTAAATCTAAATATTTATCTGTTTCAAAAACTAATCTCTCTAAATTTGGAGCTGTAAGTAAAGAAGTAGCAGAGGACATGATAAATGGTCTGTATAAAAATGAAAAAACAGAAATATGTATTTCAACGACTGGTATCGCGGGTCCTAATGGTGGGACAAAGTTAAAGCCAGTAGGATTAGTGTATATCGGAATTAAAATTAATAAAAATAATTATATTTTCAAAAAAAAATATAAAGGAAAAAGATTAGATATTCAGAGAAAAACTAGAGATTTTATTTTTAGAAAAATTAATAAATTAATCTAATATTTCATCTGCACGGATTTTAAATGATTCAATCATTTTATTTTCAATTAAAGGAAAAAAAGCTTCAGCAATTTTTTGATGAAAAAATCTTTTAAACTCAAATTCAACATTAAAATGAATTAGTGTTTGATTTTTTTTAAGTGATTCAAAAATCCAATTAGTTTTTAAATCTTTTAAAGGCCCTTCAATATAAGTTGTAGTAATTGAAAGTTTTTTTTTATCAAATGAAACATGAGACCCAAATGTTTGAGGCATAAAATATTTATACCAAACAACCATGTCCGCATATATTTCGTTTTTATTTTTGGAATGTATTCTCATTGCTGAACACCAGGGAATAAAATATGGATAACTCTCAACATCTAATACAATATCGAATAAACCTTTAGCGTCGTGATCGACAATTTCCTCCCTATTTGATGATTTCATTGAATAGAATAAAGTTTGTTTTTCCTATTTTCTTGCATGATTTTAAAATCATCTGAAGCGTGATAGCTTGATCGCGTTAGTGGTGAACAAGCAGCCATTAAGAAGCCTTTTGCATAAGCCATTTTTTTATAATCATCAAATTCCTTTGGAGTAATAAATTTTTCTAATTTAGCATGCTTAGGCGTTGGAGGTAAATATTGACCAATTGTAATAAAATCTACATCTGCTGCCCGTAAATCATCCATTACTTGATAAACTTCTTCTTTTTTTTCACCAAGACCAACCATTAATCCGGATTTAGTAAATATATTTGGATTTTTATCTTTTATTTGGCTTAGTAAATTTAAACTAATAAAGTAACGTGATCCTGGTCGGATTGATGGGTATAATCTTGGAACTGTTTCTAAATTATGATTAAAAACGTCTGGGAGATTTTTTGATAGTATATCTATTGCTTCAGGTTTATTTTTAAAATCTGGAGTTAAAATTTCGATTGTACAATTTGGATTTAATGATTTTATTGAATCAATCACATTAATAAAATGCATTGCTCCTCCATCTATTAAATCATCTCTATCAACACTAGTTATTACAACGTGTTCTAAATTTAATTGTTTTACTGACTCAGCAATTCTGATTGCTTCACCATGATCAATAAACTGAGGTTTGCCAGTTTTGATATTACAAAATGCACAGGCTCTGGTACAGATATCACCTAAAATCATAAAGGTAGCATGTTTTTTTTGCCAACATTCAGCTATGTTAGGGCAAGCAGCTTCTTCACACACAGTAACTATTTTTTTATCCTTTAAAAGCTTATTTGTTTCTTTAAAAAATTTAGAAGTTGGAGCTTTCACTCTTATCCAATCAGGTTTTTTTGGAATTAGATTAATTTTATTTTTAATTTTTTCTGGATGTCTTGAATCTGCCATATCTCTTAAATAACTTCCATATCCAAGCTATTCAACCAAATTTGAAAGGGATGCTCTAAAATATCGCTGAAATCTTTGAGTAATTTTGCCGCAACCGCACCATCTAATGATCTGTGATCTGCTGAAATAGTAGATTTCATCGTATGTCCTATTTCAATACTGCCAGCGTTAATAACGGGTTTTTCAATTATAGATCCAACTGCAATAATACTTGATTGTGGAGGATTAATAATTGCTTTAAATTCTGTGATTCCAAACATGCCTAAATTTGAGATAGTTATTGAGCCTCCACTATACTCTTCTGGTAATAATTTATTTTGATTAGCTTTTTTTACTAGTGATTTAATCTCTGTAGAGATTTCAGATAATCCTTTTTTATCAGCTTCTTTGACAATAGGTGTAATCAATCCTTCTTTTAACGCTACGGCTATAGCAATATCAATATTTTTATATTGGTGGATTTTACCATTCACCCAAGAAATATTTGTTTCCAGATTTTTGGCTATTGCCATTGCGCATGCTTTAACAATAAGATCATTAAAAGAGATTTTAACATCACTATTTAAATTAATTTTTTTTCTTAAATTTATTAGCTTATCCATTCTTGTTTCAATTGTAAGATAAAAATGTGGAACCTCATTTTTTGTTCTTGTTGTTCTTTCAGCAATTATTTTTCTAATACTGGAAGGCTCTATTACAGAAATATTTTCATCATTAATTTGTAGTTCAAAATTTTGAATATCTTTTTTTATTATCCTACCATCAGGGCCAGATCCTTTAATAAGAGTTAGATCAATATTATTATCTTTAGAGAATTTTTTAACAAAAGGTGAAGCAAAATTTGCATTTTGACTAGTGTTTGAATCTTTACTTCTTTCTATTATTTGATTTTTATCTACTTCTGTATTTGTTTGAGTTTCAAATGGAGCTTCATTTTTTTCATCAATGCTTACAGTTTGATCTTTATCATTATAATCTTCTAATCTTTCATCTTTGCTACCATTTATTAAAGCAATGACAGAGTTAACAGAAATTTGTTTATCTGGTGTTGTATCAAGTAAATGAGTAATTTCTCCCTCATCAACTGCCTCAACTTCCATTGTTGCTTTATCTGTTTCTATTTCTGCTAATATATCTCCAGCTGAAACGTTATCACCAATATTAACTAACCACTTGTTTATTACACCCTCTGACATTGTGGGGGATAATGCAGGCATTAAAACTTTAATGGCCATTTATTTTATATAACTTACTTTCTTTGCTGCATTTATAATATCATCAACTTGAGGAAGGTATAATTTTTCTAAGCTTAATGAGTATGGCATTGGAACATCAGCACTATTAACTTTTATCACTGGTGAATCTAAATAATCAAATGCATCCCTTTGAACAATATTTGAAATTTCAGAACCAACACTGCCAAATGGCCAAGACTCTTCAACAGTGATTAGTCTATTAGTTTTTTTAACTGAATTTAATATTGTTTCCGTATCTAAAGGTCTTAAAGTTTGTAAATCAATAATTTCTGCATCTAAATTATATTCCTCTTTTAATCTTAATGCCGCTTCTTTCGATTTCTGTAACATTATAGAGTAAGTGACAATTGTTAAATCTTTTCCTTCTTTTTCAATATTTGCTTTTCCAATAGGTATTGAGAAGTTAACATCATTATTAACAGGACCTTTTAAACTATAAAGAATTTCATTTTCTAGAAAAATCACTGGATTTGGATCTGATATAGCAGAACGCAGCAAACCTTTTGCATTATATGGAGTAGATGGTGCAATAACTTTTAAACCTGGCACTTGAGAATACCAAGAAGAGAAATCCTGACTATGTTGTGCAGCTACTTGCGCTGCAGCACCATTTGGACCTCTAAAAACAATAGGACAATTAATTTGTCCTCCAGACATGTAAAGTGTTTTTGCAGCAGAATTAATGATTTGATCAATTGCTTGCATAGAAAAATTAAAAGTGGAGGAAATTTAAATTTTAAATTTTCTTCAGGCGCCTTAACTAAGTTACAAATGTATGATTGGCCTGGAAATATATCTCAACTAATTAATTATGTCGAGAAAAGTTTAATACTTAATCAAGATCAAAATATAAAAGAGTTAGAGGTAGATGATTTAGCTCTACAAATGGGGGATGAAACTGCGTCAAATTCTTCAAATAATTCTCTAGATTTGTCTCTTAAAGAAGCTAGATATAAGTTCGAAAAAAATTATTTAATATCGCAAATTAAAAGATTTAATGGTAATATTACTAAAGTTTCTGAATTTACAGGAATGGAGAGAACTGCTCTTTATAGAAAATTTAAATCACTAGATATTAAAGTAGAATAACTAATCAATGAAAACAATTATTTGTGGTGCTGGAGATGTTGGATATAGCATAGCTGATAAATTATCACGTGAAAATTTTGAAGTTACAGTTATTGACGAAGATGAAAAAAGATTAAATAAAGTATCTGAAACATTGGATGTGAAAACAATAAATGGTATTCCTAGTATGCCATCAGTTTTAGACAACGCTGGTGCAAATGATTGTGAAATATTAATTGCAGTTACTAAGAGTGATGAAACTAATATGGTTACTTGTCAAATAGGTCATTCTTTATTTAAAATAAAAAAGAAAATTGCAAGAATAAGACAACAAGATTATTTAAAAAATGATTGGAAAAATTTATATAATGATGAAAATTTCCCAATAGATGCAATTATTTCTCCCGAACAAGAAGTTGCTAATGGTATATTTAGAAGATTAATTTCTCCTGGGACAATAGACATGGTTGAATTATCAGATAAAAAATTGAAATTAATTGGATTAAAATGTGAGGATAATTTTTTACATTCAGGTCTATCTGTAAGAGAATTATCAGAAAAATTTCCTGACTATTTAGCTAACATAATGTTTATATTTAGAGGTGATCAAAAATTTACAGTAAATTCTTCAACCAAAATTGAAAAGAAAGATACCATATTTCTAGTTGTGGAAACTGATAACTTGACAGACGTGCTATCTGAATTTGGCCATCAAGAATTGCAGGCAAAAAAAGCTGTGATAATTGGTGGTGGAAATATAGGATTTTCACTTGCACAATTAATTGAAAATTCTGAAACATATATAAAAACTGAACTCATTGAAGCCAATAAAGAACGCGCAGAATTTCTTGCGTCTAATTTGGAAAATATCACAGTGACATGTGGAGATGGTCTGGACAATCAGATACTTGAAGAGGTAAACATATCAGATTCAGGCTACTGTATATCAATTACAGAAGACGATGAAGTTAATATACTATCATCCTTACTCGCTAAAAGAGCAGGAGCTGATACATCAATAACTTTGATTAATAATAGTAATTATTCATCCTTGTTGTCTAATATTGGTGTTGATATGACCATAGATCCAAAAATAATCACTATTTCTAAAATTTTAGAAAAGGTTAGAGGTGTAAAAATAAGAAACGATTATTCTATAGGTGAAGGCTTTGGAGAAGTAATAGAGGCTGATATTCAGTCAGAATCATTTCTTTGCAATAAAAATCTTAAAGAGTTAGAATTGCCAAAAGGTATTCGTATTGGGTCAATTGTAAGAGATAAAAAAATTATAATCCCTAATAGTCAAACTATTTTTAAAGAGAATGATGATGTTGTTTTTTTTGCTGAAACAAACTGCATAAATAAACTAGAGAAACTTTTATCAAAAGTTTAATCTAATGCCAAATTTTGCTTTTATAAATAACAAATTTGTAAACTTTAAATCTGCAAAAATTCATATTGAGGATAGAGGATTGCAATTTGCTGATAGTGTGTATGAAGTTATCGCAGTTTTAGATAATAATGTAATTGATTTAGACTTTCATCTTAAGAGATTAAAATATTCTCTTCGTGAATTAGAAATTAAATTCACAATCAATAAAAAAAACGTAATTAATATTTTTTTAAATCTAATAAAGAAAAATAAAACAAAAAATGGTATAATATATTTACAAATTACAAGAGGTATTCAATTTAGAGAACATAAATATCAAAAAAATTTAATCCCAACTTTTATTGTATACACAAGAAACAAAAGTTTTAATTTACCTGGGAAGAAATTTGTAGGAGTAAATACTATTACATACCAAGATCTTCGATGGAAAAGACGTGATATTAAAACAGTAAATTTACTTCCAAATATTATAGCAGCAAATATGGCCAAAAAGAAAAATGCTTATGAAGCAATTTTAATACAAAATGGAATAGTAACTGAGGGCACATCTTCAAATATTTGGATTATAAAAAAAAATAATTTAATCACCCACCCAGCTAATTCAGATATATTAAAAGGAGTAACTAGAACTTCTCTTTTAAAAATTATAAAAAAAACTAAACTTAAATTATTAGAAAAACAATTTACTCATAGGCAATTAATTAATGCAGATGAAGTTTTTTTAACAAGTTCTGGAAGTTTTATTACTCCCATTCTGAAAATTGATAATAAAAAAATCAATAATGGTAAAATTGGCAATATTACATTGCAACTAGCAGAAATGTATACTGAAGCGTGTATAAATGGATAATATTAAGCAAGAAGACATAGAGGACATTTGTTATAAAGTAAGTAAAAATATTATTTTACCAAAATTCAAAAATTTATCAGACAATGACATTAATTATAAAAATGGATCAGATTTAGTAACAATAGCAGATATAGAAGCTGAAAAAGAATTAAAAAAAAATTTGTTAAAAATTTTACCTTCCTCTAATTTTATAGGTGAAGAAGAATACTCTAGAAATGCAAATATATTAAATTTCTATAATGAAGACGCATATTGTTGGACTGTTGATCCAATAGATGGAACAACAAATTTTACTAATGGTAGGGATAAATTTGCAATTATGATAGCCTTAACATTTAAAGAAAAAATTTTACATTCTTGGATATATAAGCCGCTAGAAAAAATTATGTGTTCAGCTATTGAAAATGAAGGTGCTTTTATCAATAACAATAAAATTGTTACTAAAGGTGAAAATATAATTGAAGAAACTATAGGATCGATAAGTACAAAATATTGGGAACCAGAATTTCAAGATAAGTTAAAAGTTTTTAAAAACATATTTAAAGAAGTTAACTCTTATAGATGCATTGGCTTTGAATATATAGATATAGGTATTGGGATTAGAAATTTTGCTATTTTATCAAAACTATCGCCCTGGGATCATATTCCAGGTATTCTTTTTGTCAGAGAAGCAGGTGGTGTCGATATAGATTTTGATCAAAATAAATATGACTTTACAAAAAAGAATAAGAATTTAATTGTAAGTAATTCAGAAGATTTGAATTTAAAAATTTTAGAAAAATTAGGAGAATATTCATGAGTATTAAAAATGTTTCTTTTATTGGCTTAGGTGTAATGGGTTATCCAATGGCAGGTCATCTTCAAAACAAAGGTTATAATGTAACTGTTTATAATAGAACAACTGCTAAAGCAGAAAAATGGGCTGAAGAGTATAAAGGCAGCATGGCTAAAACTCCTGGTGAGGCTTCGCAAAATTCTGAAATTGTTTTTATGTGTGTTGGACGTGATAAAGATATTATTGAAGTAATGGAAGGTGAAGATGGAATTCTTTCAAAAGTAGCTGAAGGATCAATTATTGTTGATCACACAACAGCTTCCGCAGAGATCGCAAGAAATTACTATCAAAAACTTAAAGATAAAAAATTGAGTTTTCTTGATGCACCTGTATCCGGTGGTCAAGCAGGTGCAGAAAATGGTGTTCTCTCCATTATGATAGGTGGTGATGAAAAAGATTATAATACTGTAAGACCAGTTCTCGCATCTTATGGCAAAGCAGTTGAACTTATAGGTCCATCTGGGTCAGGTCAAATAGCTAAAATGATAAATCAAATTTGTATTGCAGGATTAGTGCAAGGCTTATCTGAAGCAATGGCTTTTGGAAAAAAATCGAATGTGGATATGGAAAAGGTGCTTAGCGTTATATCCAAGGGAGCGGCTCAATCATGGCAAATGGAAAATAGATATAGAACTATGCTTGATGGGAAATTTGATTATGGTTTTGCCATAGATTGGATGCGTAAAGATCTATCAATTTGTTTTAATGAAGCTGACAAAAATGGTGCAATGCTTCCTGTTACAAAAATAGTTGATAAATATTATGAAGAAGTTCAAAAAAATGGAGGCAATAGGTTTGATACATCATCCCTTATGACTCTTGTAGATAAATAAATGTCAAGAAACTTAATGTTAGCAGTCTTATTGTTAACAGCCTCTTCTTTGTTCTGGTCAGGAAATTTCTTGTTTGGAAAAGTTGCTCATATAACTGACCTTTCACCTTTTAAGTTAAGTTTTTTTAGATGGTCTTTAGCTTTGCTATTACTTTTACCCTTTACTTTTAAAAGTATTATGGAAAATTTTAACTATTATAAAGAAAATTTGTTACTAATGACTACATTAAGTATATTAAGTGTTACAATATTTAACTCCTTTACATATATTTCATTGCAGACAACTTTAGTTTTAAATTCAACTATAATGGCATCAACTGCACCTGTAATTATGATTGGTTTCTCTTGGATAATGTTTCGAACTAAAATTTCTAAACTACAATTAATTGGTATAATTTTATCTTTATTAGGTGCATTAGCAATAATTTTAAAAGGAAATTTAAATAATTTATATACCCTTAATTTTACTATTGGAGATATATGGATGTTTGCCGCTGTAATATCTTGGTGCTTGTACTCTGTGTTGTTAAAAAAGATGGATACATCAATTCCTCAACTAGCAAGCTTGGAAGTAATGATCATTATTGGTTTATTTTTTATTATTCCACTTTATCTTTTTGAATCTTTTTATGGTACTTTTTTACTTTCATCATCTTCTGATTTTTTCATTATTATTTATGTCGCTATTTTTGCAAGTATTGCTGCTTTTTTTGGTTGGAATAAAGGTGTACATTTAATTGGGCCAAATAGAGCTGGTTTATTTTTACATTTTATACCTGTCTTTGCAGCAATTTGGGCAATAACTTTTTTAAATGAGAGTTTTGCAATATTTCATATTGTAGGTGTTTTTTTTATAATTACAGGAATTATATTATCTAATATAAGATTTAAAAATGAACAAAGTAATTAAAACTGATGAAGAATGGAAGTCTCTTCTCACAGAAGATGAATATTTTGTAACAAGACAAAAGGGAACAGAACCTCCTTTTTCTGGTAAAAATTTTGAAATTATTAATGGTGGTATTTTTAAATGTAAATGCTGTGGTAATGAATTATTTAATAGTTCAACAAAATATGATTCTTATTGTGGATGGCCAAGTTTTTTTGAACAAATATCACCTGAAGCAATTAAAATAGAGACTGATAGATCTCATGGAATGGTGCGTATTGAAATTATGTGTGCGAAATGTGATGCCCATCTAGGTCATGTCTTTGATGATGGTCCTGAACCTACCGGCAAAAGATATTGTGTAAATTCTCTTTCTATTAATTACGAAGAGTTTGAATAATACTTTTTATACACTCCTATTTTCTTCAATAGGTCATGCACTTATGCATATGTTCGCAGCATTTTATTTTGTAATCGTTCTGACGATTGAAAAAGACTGGAATATTTCTTATGATCAATTAATTAAATTATGGTCTCTTGGAGCTCTACTAATTGGTTTAGGAGCAATACCTTTTGGTTGGTTAAGTGATAAATGGTCTCGTTCAGGAACAATGACAATTATGTTTATTGGAATGGGAGTAGCTTCCATTTTATGTGGCCTTAGCACATCGGTTCCTTTATTATTTTTTTCCTTATCACTTCTTGGACTTTTCTGTTCTATTTATCATCCAGTAGGTATTCCTTGGGTGATTCATGCAGCAAATAAACAAGGAAGAGCACTTGGTGTAAATGGTATTTTTGGTGGAGTAGGGATAGGATCTGGCGCATTTGTAGCCGGCACTCTGACAGAATTACTAAACTGGCAATTAGCTTTTATATTACCTGGTTTAATATCAATTATTATTGGGTTTATTCTTATTTACTTAATTTTAATAGATAAAATATCTTACAAAAATTATTTATTAAAAATGATCAGCAAGATCATTCACGAAATGAAATGATTTTAATTGCATTAATAATGCTTTTATCAATGTTTGCCCTTGGATTATCTTTTCACAATACTCAAACAGCCTTACCAAAAGTTTTTGAAATACGTATTGGTAATATAAACTCTATTCAAATTGGATTTATGATAGCAATTATTTATTTTATTTCTGGTGCTACAACATTTGTTGGAGGCTTACTTGCTGATAGATTTAATTTAAAAACTATTTACTTAATTGGTATATTTCTTCAGTTTCCATGTTATCTTGGTATAGCTTACATATCTAGCTATTCTTTAGTCGTCTTATGTATTCTAGCTGCCATATTTAATGCAAGTATTCTGCCTACAGAAAATCTTCTACTTGGTAGGTTTACACCTCAAAAGTATCATGGTGTTGTATACGGAATTAAGTTTATTCTCGCATTTGGATCGGGACCAATTTCGGTATTCTTAATTTCAGAAATATACTCTATAACTTTAGAGTTTACTTATTTATTTTTAATTAATGCAATAATGATGGCTATAGTTTCAATTTTTATTATTTTCTTACCCATTCAGGGTAATCAAAGAATAGCTACTCAGGATTAGATTTTATCTCTTCAAGATAATTAATAACTTCATTAAATTTTTCATCAGGGATGTCTTTATAAGTCATACCAAAATAATTTTTTACTTCCAAGGCAACATGAGCATAAGAATTTCTTCCTTTTGGATGATTAGGGTGATCAGATAATTTTCCTTTTAAAAAGTCGCCTGTTTCTTGAATTAATTTCCAAATTTTAGATGCGTTTTCTTTATTCAACTTATCTAGCTAAAGCACCCATTGGATCCCAAGGTGCAAGTGCTACTGGTTCCATATCTAAGTATTTTAGAAGTCTTTTGTTTATATATTTTTTATCAATGACAACTTCATAGGTATATTCATCAAACCATTCATCGGTCATCATCATGTACCCTTGATTACCACTTTTTGTTCCCCAGCTATTTTCAATTTTCCATTTAGTTGAATTTCTTTTTTTAATATCCACTCCTGTTAAGAGCATGGCATGAGTCATTTCACTATCACCGTACTCTAAACGAGTTTGTTTATTCATCTTAAATGAAGTTTGGAAGACATTTTCGTAGTCGTAAATGCCCATATCAAGAACACCCATATCACGACTAAAACATTTCCCAACATCACAACCAAACCATACAGCTTCATTGTTTTTTATTGAGTCCATCGCAGATTTTTTTAATTCTTTAATATCTACATTTAAATATTTAATAATTTGTCCCTCAACAACGTTACCAAGATATTCAACTGTGTACATTGTATTAAATTTTTTATTGCTCATTGGAGCATGAATTAAGCAAACTTTATCTTTAATATTGATATCAGCATATTTTTTGCAGAAATCAATTGGTGTCATATCTGAAATGACAATGTGTCTATTGTCTTTATTTCTAGTAGACCAATTGATAACATCTGGTGGTTGACCAAGGAACATTGCTAGTAAATTATAAATTGTTTCCATCATGTCTTTTTTAAGAGTTGCAGAATTTTTTGCTGGTTTTTTTCTTAGTATAGAAGCAAACTCTCTTAATTTGTGAGTAAGAATATAATTCATGGCACCAGATTTACTGCTATGATTTGTTTCAGGCATTACATCTTTAGGTACTGCACCGTACTTGTTGATTAAGTTTACAAACATATCCCACTGTCCGCCATCTTGCACAGGTGCTTTTAAAAGATGGGTAATTAATCTGCTCTCATATGATTCATCTCTTGATTTGACAATATTCTCTAAAAAATAGTTTGCTTTCTCTAACTTATCCCAAAACATGAAATAATTTTGTGAAAACTCAAATGTATTTAATTCAAGGCTATCAACAACTTGCAAACGCATAAGATTTAATCCTGCAAATCCCCAACATCTACCTGATGCCATTTGGTTTGTTGCAGGAAGTTCTTTTTTTATTAGATTAGAAAAATTATGATTGATTTTACTAAAGTTTTCCCAATTGAGTGCAACATTAGCTAAATCATTTTTAATTAATGCATTTCTTGATGCTGTATTTTTATTATTTCTTAGAAATTTATTTTTGAAAGTTTTAATTGTTGATAGAGATATATTTTTTGCCATATTCTCTATTTAAAACTATTTCAGCTTAATTCAATTCTTAACTGTTTTTTTCTTTTTTTTGATACCCATTTTAGCTTTTCTTTCATCAATTAACCTGATGGCATCTTCTAGTTTTAAGCTATCTATTGTTTGATCACCAAGAATTGATGCATTTATTTTTCCACATTTTACATATGGTCCAAATTTTCCATCGTGGGCAGTAATATTTTTCTTTTCTGTTGGATGCTCTCCAAATGTTTTTAAAGTCGCATTACCTCTCTGTGTAGGTTTAGCAATTAATTCAATGGCTCTTTCAAGTTCAATATCAAGAATGTTATCTGTTTTTTCGAGAGCTTTATATTTTTTATCATGCAAAATATATGGTCCATACATTCCAATACCGACACTAACCGTTTTATTTGTTTCCGGATGAAATCCTAATTTACGTGGTAAACCAAGTAGTTGGATTGCTGTGTTTAATCCTATTTCATCTGGTTCAAAATTTTTAGGAATAGAAACTCTTTTTGGTTTCTTTTCTTTCGTACCTTCACCAACTTGCATATAAAATCCATAAGGACCTTTTCGAAGAGTAATCATTTCTCCTGTTTCAGGATAAATACCAATTTCTTTTGGTCCACTAAGAGCAGCGCCATCTTTGTCATTT
>CABYBP010000019.1 GCA_902517315.1 uncultured Alphaproteobacteria bacterium | reverse complement strand
TTCTAAAGATATAATTTCAATCGGAATTACAAATCAAAGAGAAACAACAGTTTTATGGAATAAAAAAACAGGAAAGCCAATTTATAGAGCTATAGTCTGGCAAGATAGAAGAACAGCAAATTTTTGTGAAAAGTTAAAAAAGAAAGGAATTCATAAGAAAATTCAAAAAATTACTGGTTTAGAAGTAGATCCCTATTTTTCAGCAAGTAAAATTAAATGGATTATTGATAATATTAAAGAAGCTAAGAAGAATTTAAAGAATAATAATTTACTTTTTGGAACTATAGACACGTGGTTACTTTGGAATTTAACTCAGGGAAAATCTCACCTAACAGATATATCAAATGCATCACGAACGATGATTTTTGACTCTCAAAAAGAAAAATGGTCAGATGAAATTTTAAAAATATTAAATATTCCAAAAAAAATCTTACCAACTGTAGTTGAAAATGCATATGATTTTGGTCCTACTAAATTATTTGGTGATGCAATACCAATTGGGGGTATGGCTGGAGATCAACAATCAGCAACAATTGGTCAAGCTTGTTTTAGAAAAGGGCAATCAAAAAGTACTTATGGAACAGGTTGCTTTCTTCTTATGAATATTGGTGAAAAATTTAAATTATCAAAGAATAGATTACTGACAACTGTTGCTTTTAAAATAAATGGAAAAAAAATGTTTTGCTATGAGGGAAGTATTTTTGTTGCAGGTTCTGCCATACAATGGCTTCGTGATAATTTAAAATTTATAAAAGATTCTAGTGAGACAAATAAACTTTATAAAAAAGCCAATAAAGAAGAAAATTTATATTTTGTTCCAGCCTTAACCGGTCTTGGCGCTCCGTATTGGAACCCCAATGCGAGAGGAACATTTTTTGGCATCACTAGAAATACCTCTAAAGAAGATATTATTAGAGCAACTCTGGATAGTTTATCTTTTCAAACTTATGAATTAATTGAGTGTATGGAAAAAGATTCTAAGACAAAAATTAGTGAGATACGAGTTGATGGAGGAATGGTTAAAAATAATAGTTTTCTTCAAAGTCTGGCAAATATCTCTCAAATAAATATCATTAGACCAAATAATATTGAGACTACTTCACTTGGTGCAGCATATCTTGCAGCAATTCAATCTAGATATTTAAGAAATACAAGCCAAATAAGTAAACTTTGGAAAAAAGATAAAACAGTTAAATCAAATATTAGCAAATCCATTTCAACTTCAAGTATTAATAAGTGGAAATCAATTATAAATGTGGTCAATAATTTTTATTAAGATTTAACCAATTTGAAAGTTCTAAAGAATGGATTTCTTCATCAACTATATCATCATATATTTGTAATTCTTTTTGTTCGAGATTTCCAGGGTTTTGTAAAATCAACTTTTCCTTTTCGAATTCTGATAAATTTTCATATACTTTTTCTTCCAACAAAATATTTTTTCTCATCTCCATTAGTCCAGCCATCCATTTTGAATTAAATTCTGGATGATATTGTACTGCCCAAACACTTGATTGATTTACTTCAAAACTCAAAGATTGAAATTGACTGAACTTGTTTGAAGCAAGAATTTTCGTTTCTTTTGGAAGATTTTCTGCTTCATCGTAATGCCAACAAAGAGCATTAAATGATTTTTTTTTATTCTTATACATAGGGTGCATTTCACCCTCTTTATTTAATTTAATATTTTTGGCTAAAACTGCTTCAAGTCCATTTGGGTTTTTTCTTACTTTTCCTCCAGCAGCGGTAACTAAAACTTGAAGCCCCCAACAACTTCCAAAAATTTTATTTTTTCTTTTATATAATTCTTTAGCTAACTCTATTTGATTGGTAATGGATTTCGTCACATTATATATGTTAAGTAAACTACCTGTCCAAGCAACTGCTTCGAAATCGTCAAGACCTATACCTATAGGTAGATAATTATCATGAATAGCCGGATGAATAGTAGTTACATTTATTTTTGAGTTTGAATATTTTTTTAAAATTTTTTCATACACTTGAAATTGAGTATCCATACCCAATTTAGTATACCGATCTGAGGCTTCTTTTTCATTTCCATCAACTAATAATATGTTCATATTTATCTTTATTTTTCATCTATCATGAAATATGTAAAACTTCATGAAAATTAAACTTGGCATTGCGCCTATTGCATGGAGCAATGATGATATGCCGGAACTTGGAGGAGATACTCCTATTGAGAAATGTTTAGAGGATGCAAGCACTTCTGGATTTAAAGGTATTGAATTAGGTGGAAAATTTCCAAGAAACCCTGGAATAACAAAATTTCTTTTAGAAAAATTTAATTTAAAAATGCCAGGTGGTTGGTATGGTGCATTACTAAGAAAAAGAAGTGCTAAAGAAGAATGGTTGGCGCTTCAAGATCATTTAAATTTATTAAAGTTAATAAGTGCAGATGTTTTTGTTTTTGCTGATGTGTCTGGATCAATCCAAGGAGATCAATCAAAAGCTCTAAGTAAAAGACCGAAACTTGAAAAAGACGAATGGGATAGCTATTGCAAAAAAATTAGTGAATTATCAAATATGCTTATGGATGAAGGGATGCCCATGTCTTATCACGAGCATATGGGAACTATTATACAATCTGAGGAAGATGTTGATCGATTTATGGATATGACAAATAAAAATACATTTTTACTTTATGATACTGGACATTTGATGTTTGCTGAAGCAAATTATGAAAGAGTATTAAAAAATTATATTTCTCGAATTAATCATGTTCATTGTAAAGATATTAGAAAAGATGTTTTTCAAAAATCAATAAAGGATGACTTGAGTTTCAGAGAATCTTTTTTAAATGGTGTTTTCACTGTGCCGGGTGATGGATGCATCGACTATAGACCGTTAATTAAAATATTATTTGAAGAAAAGTATCAAGAATGGCTTATAATTGAAGCTGAACAAGACCCTAAAAATGCCAATCCTCTTGAATATGCTATAATTGGATATAATTATCTTTCAACAGCATTAAAAGAAAATGATTACACGCTTTAAAATTATAGTCGTAGCACTATCCTTAATTACACCAAATATATTGATGGGGCATAAAGTAACTTTAGAAGATAAATCTCTTGAAGAAATAGTAAATAATAGAATGTCTTTAATGCAAAAGGTTAAAAGTACTTCATCTCAAATATTTAGATTATTAAAAACCAATGATTACGAATCAATTCTTGAATTAAACGAAACATTATTACATGCTGCAACAGAATTTAAAGATCACTATCCTGAAGGCAGTCAGCACAAAGGAGCTAGTGAAGAAATATGGAATGATAGAGAAACTTTTAATGAATTAAATGATAAGTTTGTAAATGATATTGAAATGATTTCACTTAGCGCTGAATTAGAGGATAGTGAAATGCTAAATGATGCTTTTAAAGTAATGGCAGCAAATTGTGGGGCATGTCACAAAAAGTTTAGAAATTAATTATTTAATCTCAAGTGCGGATTATATTTCCATTCTAAATATTTAACGAATTGTACCATTAAAAAATTTAAAAATAGATAAAGTATACCTGCAGCAATAAAAGCTTCTACTGGCGCAAACGTTTTAGCCATTATCTTTCTCGCAATACCTGTCATTTCCATGTATGTTGTAAGACTAACTAAGGACGTTGCTTTAACCATTAGTATTAATTCATTTCCGTAAGAGGGTAAAACTTTTCGTATAGCTATAGGTAGTATAATTTTTCTTAAAAGTAAAAATTTTCCAAATCCAAGTGATAAACCTGACTCAACTTGACTTTTCTCAATTGACTGAATACCTCCTCTAAAAATTTCTGCTCCATATGCAACGGTATTAATTGTAAGAGCTATTACCCCACACCAAAAAGGTTCTTTCAATGCGTACCACAGAAAACTTTCTCTGATAAATTTTACCGAACCTAAGCCAAAATAAATTAAATATATTTGAACAAGTAAAGGTGTTCCTCTAATTACAAAAATATAACTCGCAATTGTTCTTGATAAAATTGTAATTTTAGAAACTCTACCTAAAGCAAATAATAATGCTAAAATAAAACCTATTGGTAATGAAATTAATAGCAATAAAAGAGTATTATCTAAGCCTGATAAAACCAAAAAGAAATTTTTATAAATTAAAGAATTTTGAATATCATTTAAAAATTCGATCATGCTATAAATCCTTTAGAGTAATTTACTTCTAAAGATTTAAAAACTCTTCCTGAAATAGTTGTTAAAGATAAATACAAAATTGCTGCAGTGACTAAGAAAGTTAATGGTGAATGTTCAACATTAGAAGATATTCTAGTTTGACGCATTATTTCAACCAATCCAGTTACAGAAATTAAGGAAGTATCTTTAAGAGTAATCTGCCAAACATTCCCAATTCCTGGCAACGCATGCCTAATTACTTGAGGTGTGATTACTTTAAAAAAAATACTAAACTTATTCAAGCCAAGTGCTCTTGCAGCTTCTAATTGACCTTTAGATATGGATAAATAAGCAGCTCTTAAAACTTCACTAGAATATGTTGCTGATATTACGGCAATAGCTATTGTTGCAATTGTAAGTGCATTCAATTCTATATACTTATTATAACCAAAAACTTTAGCTATACTCATAACAACTGCATTCCCGCCAAAGAAAATTAAATAGATAACTAATAATTCAGGAACACCTCTAATTACTGTTGTATAAAAGTTTGCAATAAATCTAGTTATTCTGTTTTGAATTATTTTTGCCCAAACTGTAATAATAGCTAAAAAAAGTCCTAACCCCATTGATAAAATACTTACTAGTAGAGTCATGAGTGTTGCTATAAGAAATTCATCACCCCACCCAGCATCTCCAAAAACAAGCTTATCAAATTTGAACATATAAAATAAAACAAGTAATGATGTAAAATATACTTGTCTACCTTCTAATATATAAATTTAAATCAGAATTTTTTCTATCTCTTCAATCACTCTAGAGACAGGTATTTTATTGATATTTTTAGAGTTAAGATCACTTGAAGATATGGAAAATAGATTTAGATTTTCAGGAGTAAATTTTGAAGAATCTTTAGGGCCAAAAAGTTTAATTAATGGGCAATATCCAGTTGATAACATATGACTAACACCGCTATCATTGGATATGGCTAATTGTAAATATTTCGTTGTAGCCATAATAATTTCTATATTTTGAAATTCAGTAATATGATCCTCAATAAATATTGATTCAGGATAAAGATTTTTTAATTTTTCTTTTAAATATAATTCTTCAGGTCCAATAAAAAAAACTATAGTCTTATTATTTCTTTCAAAATAATTACATAACTCGATGTAGTTCTCTAAAGACCAAATCTTATTTTTTTCACCTGCACCAGGTGCGATACCTACACAACTTTTATCTTTTGGTAAACTATCACTAATTAATTTTTCAAGATCTTTACTTATAGGAATTTTAAAATCACTTTTTGTATTTTTAGAAACTATTAAATCTAATAAATCTAAAATATAGTTTAGATAATATTGATTTTTTTTAATATTTTTGCTTTTTTTAGTAGAAAAAAATCCATTAGCTGAACCAGAAATAAAATTTGTATGTTTAATTCTTTTCAATGCTACAGTTCTAATGACAGATTTTTGTGTATCTAAAATATAATCAAAAGCTTCATTTTCCAATTTATATCTTTTAGATATTTTGTTCCAAAAAAATGGACTAAGGTCTGCTTGATCAAGTATCTCATCAATATAATTACTTGCAATGAATTTGAGAGAGCTTGAATAAACAGTTTTTCCCTTATTAGTTAGCCAATATAATTTATAATCTGGAAGTCTTGATTTAATTTCGTGCAGAAGTTGTAATTTTATTATTCCATCTCCAATTTTTTCACCATTGGAAAATACTAGAATTTTTTTATCCATATTTTTAATATGTTATCATTTATCATTTAAAGAAAAGTTTTAGGGATAAAAATTTAAAATTTATACTTTTAGTTTCCCAGTAATAGTTTTTCCAGGTTCTGCTACTAAGCCACTTTGATCAATTACCACAGGACCGGACACTGGTTCTGTAACACCTAAATCTTGACTAAACTCTATTAGTATATTTCTTATTGTATCGAGAAAAGCAGTCATGTGAGGTCTTGCATTCTCCAACACTTCCTCATTAGCCCACTCAATTATGCTGCAATAAGAACATTCACCTGTTTTAATTAATTTTCTATAAATTAAACCATCAGGTAAATGAAAATTTTTCATTGAATTGATAAAATCATCTTCCTTCCCAGTCATAACTTTAAATTTAACTACACTTATGAATTTTGACATACAAATTTTTTTCTCTTTTTTTCAATATCATTCTTTTATCAGTTTATAAAAACTATTTTTGATTAATCATCGAGCCACTTATATTATGAGATTTAATTCAAACCAACAATTTTCAAAGGCAGGATACTCTTTTTTAATAACTGGTGTAAATTATAATAATTAATTATCAAAAACTTAATTCTCTAATTAAGACAGCATAAACATACTTATAAATTCGTTCTGCAAAACTTATTGGATAAATAGCTATATTCACTGAACCTAACATTTTCTGATCTACTTTGGTATTATCCTCAACTAAATCCATAGCTACTAGGAAATAGGCTTGTTCAGATATAATATCTGAACCAGAATTCTCTCTTGCAGCAATAGGTCCGCTGTACAATGATGTTACAATTGGAAAAAGATTAAAGTTATTTACTGGTGATTTACTTATTGATTTAATTGATAATAGAATTTTTGGACTATTTATATGAGAACTAATAAAGAATAAATCTTTTGTCCGATCTATTTTTGCAATATTTTTTTCAGAAATAAAGGCATAAATTATTTGTGTATCTTTATCAACCAGAGATAGCAAGGGATCTTCCTGATTAACCCATTGATCTTTCTTAAACTTTTCTAAAAAAGTAATTTCTGCATTAAAGGGCGCTCTAATATTTAAAGATGATTTTAGTTTATTATAATTTAAGATTTCAGTTTCTAGTTTATTTTTTTTACTTCGAAGTAATAATAGTTGCTCTCTATTTATTTTACTTTGTAATGCATTATTAATTTGTAAATCAGCTAATTCAAGCTTTCCAATTGTTTGATTAATTTTATAATCTAGCGAAGGTGAAATTAGTTCAATAAGGAGTTGATTTTCTCGAACTATTTCCCCCTGCTCAATATGCACTCTTTTTATTTGCGCTTTTTCAGGAGCATATATTGAAATAAAATTTTCTGATTGAAGAATAGCTGGAATTTTTTGATAATCTTTCCAAGGATAAAAGAATAGAAAAAATAAAACTGAAATAAATAATATAGTTCTAATAAAATTTAAAGAGAGGCCAATATCACTGCGCATTTTCCACCATAGCGCCATTTCTCTATATATTGGAAGACAAATAAACCAGATTATTTCTACAACAAATAGAATAATTCCTAATACTTTAAAAGTATAATGGTAAACCAATATTGCGATCCCAATAAATAAAAAGAAGCGATAAATCCATGTTGACCAAGCATAAAAAATTAAAAAATTTATTTTATTAGTATTCATTTTTTCTGGTATTTCATGATTAAGACCAAAAATTATTTGTCTTAATTTCCATTTAGCAAGTGAGAAAGCACGTGGTTGTAAATTTTCTACTCTTAAAAAATCTGCTAAAACATAATATCCATCAAACCTCATAAAAGGGCTTATGTTTATCAATAAAGAAGAAACCCAGCTTGTAGTAGCAATGAAAAATGCTATACTTTTTAATGTGCCTGGCTCTAAAATTGACCAAATAAAAGTTGCCAATAACGCAAGGTGTAATTCTGTTGAAATACCAGCAAAATTAATACGTAGTCTATTACTATAATCTCTTAATCTCCAAGCATTAGTATTATCTGTATATAAAAAAGGAAAAAAGACAAGAAATGCAATACCCATGGAATTAACATTGCATCCATAATTCTTTGCAACATATGCATGTCCAAATTCATGAATTCCTTTTACTATTATGAGAGAAAAAGCATAAAATATAAATCCATTCCAATTAAAAAAATAAAGAAAAGTATTTATAAATTGATCCCAATTCTGAATTACAAAATAAATACCAATTAAACCTAAAACATAAACAATATAACGAACTAATTTTGAACCAATTATTTTTGCAAACATTAAAGTACTATCTAAAAAAGTATCTGGTTTTAATAGAGGAATTTTAAAAAATAAATAATTATGAATAAGTGATAAAATAAAATGTTTTTTTTGATTTTTATATTTTTCAATTAAGAATTTTGTATCTTCAGAATTATGATGCGATACAAGATCATTAACTTTTAAAAAAGAAATAAAATCATTCAAATCTTCTTCTTTTAAATTTACGCCTTTTTGTTCAACATCTTTTAAAAAAGTTTTAGTATCTACATCTGCATGCCAAAAATTGAGCAATCGAAATGCATTTAATCCTATTGTAAAATATTTATTTGTTAAGGTATCAAATAGCAACCAAGTTGGAGAGCCATCTTCCAATGGTGTACCCTCAAATAATTGTAAATCTTCTCTAATAGATGGTGTTAACATTTATAGACCAAATGTTTGTCGAAGGAAAATAATTGGTTTTCGAAAAAGATAAAAATAAAGTCTAACTTGATCGCCATAAATTTTTGCTGAACCTCTTAATCCAATTCTTGGATAAATATCATCTTCAATAAGTTTAGCCGTAACACGGTAAGCTAATATATTCTGAGATGTCATTTCTGGCTCATAAGAAAATTTGATTACCTTTGCTTGTAAAACATTAAGTGGATCTGAATCTAAATAGATATTCACTCTTGCATCTCTTTTAATGGTAATTGAGTCCTTTACAGGAACCATAATTTCTACTGAAAGTTTATTTGGATCAGCTATCGTCATTATTGTCTCTCCAATTTGAAAAGGTTTACCAATAATTAGAGATTTATCTTTTAAAATAGCTACGCCATTAGCAGGTGAAACAACCAAAGTTTTATCAAGTAAAATCTTTTGATAAATAGTTTTTTCTTTGGCTAATTTTATTTCTCCTTTTAATCTTGCAAGCATCGCTTTATCTTCCGAACTATTAAATGAGGACTGTTGAGCTTGTAACAATTCAGTCTCAATTATTCTTAGCTCTTGAATGGATAATTCATAATCATTTTGCAACTCTGTCTTTTCAAGTTGTATAATTGGTTGATTAATTTCAATAGCTTCATTATTTTCAATAAAAATTTTTTGAGCTACAGCGTTTAAAGGAGAATTAATATAATTTGGTTCTTTAGGAATGATTTCCATTTTTCCAATTGTTGATAATTCAACAGGTATAAACATACTTGCAATTAAAGCTAAAAAAATAACTGATTGTAAAAATGAATTACTCAAAAATTTATAGCTAAAAAAACTATTATTTTTTGAGAGAGAGCCAAAAGCGTGTCCTATTGTTGAGCTTAGATGTTTTATAAATTCTATTTCTTCATCATTCCATTCGTTTTCACGACATAGTAACATTGCACCTTCAGGTCCTTTTTGTATTGAAAAACATGGGACCCATAAAAAATTTGAAGGCAACGGTTTTTCTCCTTTTGCTGGTGATAGAATTTTTGAATCAGATGTAAAATTGTGTACTTCATAAGAAGCTTCACTTATTTTTTTTCTCATTAATTGCTGAATTAAAGTAACTGTTGGCGATGTTCTTTCGACAACGGTTACATCAGATACAGTCTCTATTTTGAATTTATTTTTGCCTTTCCATTCTCCAAAAAAAGCAAATACATATGGACTAATTGTTCTTAATTCATTTGTTATGATGTATCGAAGCTCAACCAGATTCTTGGCTTCACGTAATTTTTTTTCGAATGAAAAAATACGGGAAAGACGAGTTAACTTGTCTTCGCTCAAAATAAAACTCGACCACTCATTCCAGCAAGAAGAGCAGGACTAGCATCGGTAATTGTACCTTTTAACTGTATTGTTTGACTTACCGGATCAACATTAGCACCTATACCACTTACAGTAGCATTAAATTCTTTTTGAATTTCATCAATATAAACCACAATTGGATGTCCAATAGTGAGCCATGAAATCCATTCACTTGATACAACCATTTCTAATTCTAAAACATCTGTTTGAATTATTTTCATTAACTCAACTTGAGGTTGTATTGTTTCAAATGTATTGACTAAAATTTCTTCTACTGCTCCATCAAAAGGTGCTGAAATTTTACATCTTTTTAAATTTAGTTCGGCAATCAGTAATTCTGCTTTTGCTTTTTCGTATTCTGATTTGGAAAGCTCAAGATCATATTTACCTATTGTACGCATTTGAAACATTTGCTCATCACTTTCTACTTTAATTAAAGCGCTATTCGCATTTGCACTAACAACATCTTTTTGTGCTTCATATAAACTACAATCAAATTGAATTAAAAGATCACCCTTTTTAAAACGTTGCATTTCTTTAACTGGAATGCTTTCAATTTTTGCTGCTAATTCACTGGATAAAACTGCTTGCTGTGAAGCTACAACTAAAGCCCGTGATTCTCTCTCTTCAGCAAAGGCGTTACTAATGAATAAAGAAAATATTAAAGTAAGACTAGCTAGCAATTTTAACAATTTTATCTCCATAATTTTCATAATCATTGTATTTACCATGAATTTGGTCCTGTAGAGAAGCAAACTTTTCTAATTTATTATCTATTACAGTTTTACTAGGTAATTTTGATTGATCATTAGAAGAAAAATCTAGATCTACTTCTAATGTTCTTAAAGTTCCATCTTCATCTTCAGCAATAATTTGCAACTTAATATTATCTAAACCTTGTGGAGGTGATGCTTCTATTTCACCAGTTTCAGCGTTAATCTTTAGCCAGTTTGGTATCTGATTACCTAAGGTTAATCCTTGCTCAGGTATGAGGTTAATCCTTTCTGGTATGCTTAATGAATATTTTACAACTTGATTTCTTTTATCATCAGCTATTTTAACTGTAATTTTATCTAAATTTTTGTCAATTGATGCTAATTTTAAAGTAGATAAAGTAGAATTATTATTAGAATTATTGTCGATATCTACGATTTCACTGCTATTAAGATTAGCTGTTCTGTTTAAATCAATTCGGTTTTTATTGAGAGCGTTTAATTGCATCTTGCCATTATTATCAATAAATACTTCTGATTTTAATGTTGCACTTCTATCAATAAAGTTTTCTAAACTTCTTTTTAGACTTTTATCTGGTTTTATTGATGACTGATCAAGGGTGACACCTATTTCTCTTGTTGTATTATCTTTATCAATTGCAATAATTTTAATATCAATTGAGTATATGTTGTCGGGAAACTGAACTAATGTTTGACCAGTTTTCGGATCAACTTTTACCCAATCAGGAACAGCTGAACCGTTTTCCATTATTGCGGTGTATTGCTTAACATTAATTTTATAATCATCTCCAATAGCAAAACCTAAAATTGTCCCCTCATTAAGAAAACTTTTACTCATTGGTGTAGGATCATCAGTATTATTATTACTTAAGTCTTCTACTGCTACATCTACTACACGCATACCTCCATTAAATGAGTATTCCTTTGCAACTTCAAGATTAGATACCTCTACAACCGATCTTTCTTTAAATACAACTGTTTTATTCTTTACTTTTTTCTCAATATTTTTCTTATTAATTTTTAGTTTTTCAGGTGCTTCATTAACATCATTGCTTTTTGCAACTTCAAGAGTGAATGTTTGTTGAGTAGAAAGATTACCACCGTCAGTAGCTGTAACAGTAAATGTATAAGTACCTTGAGTAACAATACCTGAGACTTTTCCATTAGAATTAATACTTAATCCAGCTGGTAAACTACTTACTGAATAAGATAGTTGACCGTAAGAATTAGAACTTGGATCTGGATCACTAAAAAAGGTTTTTGTCTGAATAGTTATTGATTGATTTTCTGTTGCAAATATAGTTGCAGGTGTAGACGATGTTGGTGCATCATTAATACCTGTAACAGTTATTTGTAATTCAGCTGTATCGGTACTCGTTCCATCTGAAATAGTATAAGTAAAGTAATCGACTGCCGTTTCCGCTGGAGCCAGTGCTTTGGCAGCATCAGTATTAGCTGTATATGTATATGTACCGTTTGAGTTAAGAGTAAGAGATCCATAAGTTCCAACTAGTGCTGATCCAATAGTTCCATCAGTACCACTGGCATTTTCTCTTCCTGTTCGAATTGCACTAACTGAAGACTGACCTACAGATAATGCTGCACTGCCACCGTCAGTATCATTATATAAAACCCCATCGTTTTGATTTCCTACACTCAAAGTGCTGTCATCATCAACATCTCCTTCATCATTCACACCAACTACATCACTATCATCACCATTGACCGTAATTGTGATTGTAGCAGTATCCGTCGCTGAACCATCTGAAAGTGTATAAGTGAAAACATCCGTTTCACTTGAGCCATCAGCAATACTATCTGCAGCATCTTGATCGGCGGTATAGGTATAAGATCCATCAGCTCCTACTGTTAACGTTCCATAAGTTCCAACAATTTGTGTGCCATTACTTTCATACGTTGAACTTGATGCAACAGTACCGGAGTTTCCATTAGAGTGAGAAATATTAGTGACCGATAGACTCGCACTATCATCCGCATCGCTATCATCATTTAATAAATCATCTTGAGTGCCTGTTTTAAATACAGTTGCATCTTCAGTAACACTATCAGTGTCATTCGTTGCTGAAGGCGTATCATTAACCCCAGTTACAGTGATAGTGATATTAGCAGTATCTGTAACTGAACCATCAGAAACTGTATAAGTGAAAACGTCTGTTACTTGATCTCCGGCATCCAAATCATCAGCAGCACTTTGATCAGCTACATATGTATATGAACCATCAGCACCAATGGTCAGTGTACCGTATGTACCAGTTACAGATGTTCCACTGCTATTGTATGCACTACCAGAAGAAACAGCAGAATTTGATCCACCATCTTTCTTAATTTGTGTTACGGTTAGGGATGGCGAAGCATCAGCATCGGTATCATCATTGAGAACATCATCTTGTGAACTTGTTTTGGTAACAGTTGCATCTTCATTAACACTATCAGTATCATTTACTGCTACAGGTGTATCGTTAAGTCCAGTGACTGTAATCGTTAGAGTTGCTGTATCTGTTGCTGAGCCATCTGATAGAGTATATGTGAATACATCATTTTCAGTATCACCTGCATCTAATGCATCTGCGACTGCTTGATCAGCAACATACGTATATGAACCATCAGCACCAATAGTCAATGTTCCATATGTTCCTGTTACTGAGGTACCATTACTATAAGTAGTGCCAGAAGAAACTGTTGAATTTGAGCCACCACTTGGTTGAATTGCTGACACACTAAGAGAGGCAGAATCATCTACATCGGTATCATCATTTAATACATCATTTTGAGATCCTGTTTTAGTAACAGTTGCATCTTCATTGACAGCATCGGTGTCATCGACGGCAGTAGGTGTATCATTTACTCCAGTTACAGTAATAGTTAAATTTGCTATTTGAGTAGTAGTTCCATCACTGACGGTATAAACAAAAACATCTGTTTCAGTATCACCTGCATCCAAATCATCAGCAGCAGATTGATCAGCTACATATGTATATGAACCATCAGCACCAATTGTAAGCGTACCATATGTTCCAGTCACAGAAGTGCCGCTAGAATTATAGGTACTTCCAGAACTTACAGCAGAGTTTGACCCACCATTTTTCTTAATTTGCGTTACGGTTAGCGATGATGAATTATCTGCATCCGTATCATCATTTAATACATCATCTTCTGATCCTGTTTTTGTAATTGTAGCATCTTCATTGACAGCATCAGTATCATTTACTGCAACAGGTGTATCATTTAGACCTGTGACTGTTATGGTTAGAGTTGCCGTGTCTGTTGCTGAGCCATCCGATAAGGTATAAGTAAAGACATCAGTAGCTGTGTCACTTGCATCTAATGCATCTGCTGCCGTTTGATCTGCGGTGTAAGTATAAGAACCATCAGCACCTATAATAAGAGTTCCGTAAGTTCCAGTCACCGAAGTGCCACTACTATTATATGAACTTCCAGAGGAAACTGTTGAACTTGAACCTCCACTTGGCTGAATATTTGTAACAACTAGAGAAGCAGAATCATCAGCATCAGTATCATCGTTGAGAACATCATCTTGTGAACTTGTTTTGGTAACAGTTGCATCTTCATTAACACTATCAGTATCATCCACTGCTGCTGGGTCGTCATTAATACCTAATACAGAAATTGTGATATTAGCAGTTGTAGTAGCCGTCCCATCGGAGAGGGTATACACAAAAATATCATCAGCGCTGTCACCGGCATCTAGGGTATCCGCAGCTGTTTGATCTGCTACATAAGTGTAGGAGCCATCAGCACCGATGGTCAGCGTACCATAAGTACCCGTTACAGAAGTTCCACTACTGTTATAAGAACTACCAGAAGAGACTGATGAGTTATCACCGCCATCCTTTTTAATTTGAGTAATTGTCAAAGATGCTGAATCATCTGCATCACTGTCGGTATGAGAGCTAGAACTAGTATCGATTACATCACCCGAATGTTCTCCCGTGGCATCATAAGAGCCTGAAACATTAGCATTAGCGCCATTAGTAACAGTTAAAGTACTGTCTTCTGCTATCACACCAACATCATTTTGAGCTACCGGTGTATCATTGACACCAGTAACTGTTATAGTAATTGTTGCCGTTGTAGTTGTTGTGCCATCAGACACAGTGTAAGTAAAGACATCGTCAACAGTATCGCTAACGTCTAAATCATCAGCAGCTGATTGGTCAGCGGTATAAGTATAAGAACCGTCCGCACCAATAACAAGAGTACCGTAAGTTCCAGTTACAGAAGTTCCACTACTATTATAAGTACTTCCAGAAGAAACGTTAGAGGAAGAGCCACCACTAGGTTGAATTGCGGTGACTGTTAGAGTGGCTGAGTCATCAGGGTCGCTATCATCTGTAAGTACATCATCCTGGGCCCCTGTCTTTGTAACTGTACCGTCTTCGCTAACGCTATCGGTATCATTGACTGCTGTTGGGGCATCGTTAATACCTAAAACTGTCATTGTAAGAGTAGCAGTAGCAGTAGCTGTTCCATCGGAGATGGTATAAATAAAAGTGTCAGTCACTGAGTCGCCAGCATCAAGATCATCAGCTGCGGATTGATCCGCTGCATAAGTATAAGAACCATCTGCACCTATAATAAGAGTACCATAAGTTCCAGTCACTGAAGTTCCACTACTATTATACGAACTTCCTGAAGAAACCGTAGAGTCTGAGCCACCACTTTTTCTGATTTGAGTAACAGTAATGGTATCCCCATCAGAGTCAGAATCAGTATGACTACTAGAGCTCGTGTCCATAACATCACCAGAATTTTCGCCGGTAGCATCATAAGAACCACTTAGTGTTGCGTTGGCACTATTGGCAACAGTTAAGGTGCTATCTTCAGCAATTACACCCACATCATTTTGAGCAGTAGGCGCATTATTAGAAGATCCATCATCTCCTAAAAGAGTAATTACAATATTAGCTGTCGTAGTTGCTGTGCCATCTGAAACTGTATAAGTAAATGTATCAGTCAGCGTCTCTCCTGCGTCAAATCCTGAGATATTAGATTGTGCTACATATTTATAAGAGCCATCTGCACCGATAGTTAAAGTACCGTAGGCACCAGTAACCGCGGTTCCGCTACTGTTGTAAGAACTACTCGAAGAAACTGTTGAATTTGATCCACCGTCTTTTTTAATATGAGTAATTGTTAACGTATTGCTGGTATCAGGATCAGTATCTGTATGAGAACTTGAACTAGTGTCGATCACATCACCAGAGTGTTCACCTGTTGCATCATAACTCCCAGAAACATTAGCATTAGAGCTATTGGCAACGGTTAAAGTATTGCCTTCCATAATCACACCTACGTCATTTTGTGCAGTAGGACTATCGTTAGCACCCAAAATAGTAATTGTAATATTGGCTGTCGTTGTTTCTGTTCCGTCACTTAAGGTATAAACAAAAACATCGTTTGCGGTTTCACCTGATGCAATGCTATCAGCCGCATCTGCTGTTGCAGCATAAGTATAAGAACCATCAGCACCAATAATCAGGGTACCATAGGTACCTGTGACTGAAGTTCCACTACTATTATACGAGCTTCCCGATGCTACAGCAGAATTTGAACCACCACTTTTTTTGATTTGCGTAATCGACAAAGAAGCAGAGGTATCTGAGTCAGAGTCAGTATGAGACGATGAACTTGTATCCATTAAGTCACCAGAATTTTCTCCCGTGGCATCATAAGAGCCACTTAGTGTTGCGTTGGCACCGTTAGTCACTGTTAAGGTACTATCCTCAACTATGACTCCCACATCGTTTTGAGCGGTTGGAGTGTCATTAATACCCATCACCGTAATTGTAATCACTGCTATATCCGTATCATTACCGTCACTAACGGTATAATTAAAAGAATCTGTTACAGCATCACCTGGATCTAAAGCATCAGCGGCTGCTTGATTGGCAACATACGTATAAGAACCATTTGCATTTAATGTGAGCTGACCATAAGTGCCTGTAAGTGCAGACCCCACAGAACCTGAAGTTCCAGAGCCCTCAGAACTACCTGTTCGAACAGCAGTTACTGTTAACGTTTCGACATCGATATCAGTGTCATAATTACTTGTGCTGTTAGTATCAATCACATCACCCGAATGTTCTCCTGAAATATTTACTAAACTGAAAGGAGATGTGAGAGTATATTCATTAACATCTTTATCATTATAGCCTAAAACAAACATTTTGGTTCCACCGGTATTGAAAGCAATACTGAAAGGAGAACCATCTTGACCTGAAACATCTAAACTACCGACAAAGCTTGCTGTTGAAACATCAAAGCCAGTAGAGAGAGTATATTCATTAACATTGTCACTATTAGAACCTGTTACAAACATCTTGGTTCCATCAGTATTGAAAGCAAGACCGTAAGGAGTAGTCTCTTGCCCTGAAACACTAAAACTATCGACAAAACTTGCTGTTGAAACATCAAAGCCAGTAGACAAAGTATATTCATTAACGTCTTAACCGCGTGTACCTACAATAAACATCTTGGTTCCATCAGTATTTAAAGCAGGACCGCTTGGAGAATTATCTTGACCTCTAACACTAAACCTATCGACAAAGCTTGCTGTTGAAACATCAAAGCCAGTGGACAAAGTATATTCATTAACATCATCACCAGACCCACCTGTTACAAACATTTTGGTTCCATCGGTATTAAAAGTAACACCGGTAGGAGTATTCTCTTGACTATAAACTCTCTTACTAGAGTCATAGCTTGCTGTTGAAACATCAAAGCCAGTAGAGAGAGTATATTCATTAACATTGTCACTATTAGAACCTGTTACAAACATCTTGGTTCCCTCAGTATTGAAAGCAAGACCGTAAGGAGTAGTCTCTTGCCCTGAAACACTAAAGCTATCGACAAAAGAGGCACCGGTAACAATATTAGAATTGTCCCCATTAGAAACAGTGAGTGTTGCATCTTCATTGACAGTACCTGTATCGTTTCTGGCAACAGGGGCATCATTGGCACCGAGAATGGTAATAGTTAGAGTGGCAGTTGTGGTGGCCAATCCATCGGATAGCGTATAAACAAAAACATCTGTAGCAGTTTCACCTGTATCAAGAGGATCAGCCGCATCTGCTGTTGCAGCATAAGTATAAGAACCATCCGCTCCAATAGTCAGTGTTCCGTATGTTCCCGTAACCTGCGTACCACTACTATTATAGGAGCTTCCCGATGCTACGGCAGAATTTGAACCACCGTTCTTTTTAATTTGGGTAATCGACAAAGAGGTGTCATCAACATCTGAGTCTTTATGAGAGCTAGAGCTGGTATCCATTAAGTCACCAGAATTTTCTCCCGTGGCATCATAAGAGCCACTTAGTGTTGCATTAGCACCATTTGTCACTGTTAACGTGCCATCTTCCACGATCACACCAACGTCATTTTGTGCGGTTGGAGTATCATTGGTACCAATCACCGTAATAGTAATCACTGCTATATCTGTAGCCGTGCCGTCACTAACGGTATAATTAAAAGAATCTGTTACAATATCACCTGGATCTAAAGCATCAGCGGCTGTTTGATTGGCAACATACGTATAGGAACCATTCGAATTCAATGTTAGCTGACCATAAGTTCCTGTTAAAGCAGAACCTACTGTGCCAGCTGTACCTGATCCTTCAGAAGAACCGAGACGAACAGCAGTTACTGTTAACGTTTCGACGTCAACATCAGTATCGCGAGTAGAGGTATTGCTTGAGTCAATAACATCACCCGTGTGTTCCCCTGAAATATTTATTAAACTGAAAGGAGATGTGAGAGTATATTCATTAACGTCTTTACCAGCTTGACCTAGCACAAACATTTTGGTTCCTTCAGTATTGAAAGCAAGACCGGTAGGACCAGTCTCTTGACCAGAAACATCAAAACTATCGACAAAGCTTGCTGTTGAAACATCAAAACCAGTAGTGAGAGTATATTCACTAACATCATCTTCATAAGCACCTGTGACAAACATCTTGGTTCCATCGGTATTAAAAGCAATAGCGGTAGCAGCACTCTTTTGACCTGAAACATCAAAACTATCGACAAAGCTTGACGTTGAAACATCAAAGCCGGTGGACAAAGTATATTCATTAACATCAGAACCACCTTGACGACCAACCACAAACATTTTGGTTCCATCAGTATTGAAAGCAAGACCCCAAGGTTGACCATCTTGACCTGAAACACTAAAGCTATCGACAAAACTTGCTGTTGAAACATCAAAGCCGGTGGACAAAGTATATTCATTAACATCATCACCACTCATACCTACCACAAACATTTTGGTTCCATCAGTATTAAAAGTAACACCGGCAGGAGAAGTATCTTGACCTGAAATATCAAGACTATCGACAAAGCTTGCTGTTGAAACATCAAAGCCAGTAGAGAGAGTATATTCATTAACTTTATCACCACTAGTATAACCTGTTACAAACATTTTTGTTCCATCAGTATTAAAAGCAAGACCGCTAGGAGAACCCTGTTGCATCGAAATACTCTCACTATCTACAAAAGTTGCAGCTGCAACAGTACTGTTGCCGTCACCATCACTTACGGTGAGGGTAGCATCCTCATTGATGGTTCCTGTATCGTTTCTGGCAACAGGAGCATCATTAGCCCCCAGAACTGTAATCGTTATGTTTGCTGTGGTGATGGCTGTACCATCAGAGAGTGTATAAACAAAAGTATCAGTCGCTGACTCGCCCGCATCAAGAGCATCGGTAGCATCAGTGGTTGCCGCATAAGTATAAGAACCATCCGCTCCAATGGTTAACGTACCGTAAGTACCAGTAATAGAAGTTCCATTACTATTATAAGAGCTACTCGAAGCAACGGTGGAATTAGAACCACTACTTAACTTAACATGAGTAATACTAAGAGATGAGGAAGCATCGGCATCGGAATCTGTATGAGAACTAGAACTTGTATCAATGACATCACCGGAGTGTTCTCCCGTGGCATCATAGGAACCTGACACATTTGCGTTCGCACTATTCGCAACAGTTAAAGTACTGCCTTCCGCAATTACACCAACGTCATCTTGAGCAACAGGATCATCATTAATACCTAAGACAGTGATTGTGATAGTACCTATATCTGTATCTGTACCATCACTGATTGTATAATTAAATGAATCGGTAACAGAGTCACCTGCATCAAGTGCGTCTGCTGCTGTTTGATTAGCAACGTAAGAATAAGAACCATTCGCATTTAATGTTAACTGACCATAAGTTCCTGTTAAAGCAGAACCCACAGTACCAGCGGTACCTGATCCTTCAGAAGAACCAGTTCGAATAGCAGTAACGGTAATTGTATCTCCGTCCGCATCCGTATCATAATGAGTTGTCGAACTTGTATTAATCACATCACCCGAATGTTCTCCCGTTGCATCATAAGAGCCAGACACATTTGCATTGGTACCATCACTAACAGATAAAGTACTATCTTCAGCAATCACACCCACATCATTTCGTGCAACTGGTGCAGTATTACCAACACCAATTACTGTGATTTTTAATTCTGCAGTGTCGGTCGCTGAGCCGTCTGAGACAGTATAAGTAAAATAATCATAAACTGACTCACCAGAGTCTAGTCCGACGATACTACTATTGGCTGCATACGAATAGGATCCATTAGAGCTCATAGTTAAAGTACCATAAGCACCTGTCAAAGATGAGCCGACACTCCCTGTGTCATTGGCTAAACGAAAAGCAGATGTGAGAGTGTATTCATTAACATCATCACCACCAGCTCCTAACAAAAACATTTTTGTTCCATCAGTATTAAAAGCAAGACCGTGAGGAGCAGTCTCTTGACCTGAAACACTAAAATTACCTACAAAGCTTGCCGTTGAAACATCAAAACCAGTGGACAGAGTATATTCATTAATGTCTCCACCAGTATAACCAACCTGAAACATTTTTGTTCCATCAGTATTAAAAGAAATGTAG
>CABYBP010000018.1 GCA_902517315.1 uncultured Alphaproteobacteria bacterium | reverse complement strand
ACATATTATTAAATTCTTTAATCTGATTGTCTAGAGAAAGCATATAATCATAATGTGAATTCCAAAATTTTTGATCTTTTCTTTTTTCAAATTCTTCAAGACTAACACCTTGTTGCTCTACCCAAGTAAAGTAACCTAAATTAAATATTCTTTTCTTATCCATGTGAGAGAGTTCAAGCATATTATCAGTAGATACTCCTGATAAGTGTTGTCCAAATAATTCAGCACAAACTATTTCATCATAATTATTTTTAAAATCAGCAATGGTCTTGTTTAATTCTGACATATATAAATCAGCACCATCAGTAGCAACCGTTATAATTGCGTCATCACTTTTTAAATCCATATATTTAGCTAGCTTTATTGATGCCAATATATTTGCTATTGCTGAAAAACCAAATTCAGGAAGACGAGAAACAAAATCAGGTTCAAAATTTTTTTTCTCAATTAAAAAATTTTTTCCTATTTCAGTATTAAAAATCATATTTAGATTATTGGTAGCTTGATCAGAAACATCTACAACAAAATCTGTATTCATTACATTATGAATAAGGGGAACATGTTTGTCACCAATTCCTTGTATATTATGTTCACCATAACCTCCATGAAGCAATGTTGGACACTCCAAAGCTTCAACAACAGCAATCTTCGTCTGTAATTTATCTTTAAGATAATCTCCTGCTGCTAGAGTACCACTTGATCCTGAAGCGCTTACGTAAAACCTAGGAGTTAAATTACTATTACCTTTAACTTTAAGATATGATTTTTCAAACGATGGACCAGTTACAGAACGATGAATACCGTAATTATAATACTCATCAAATTGATTTATTATATCATTTTGATTATCTTTTTTTAATTCATTACAAGCATCGTAAATTTCTTTAACATTACTTTCTGTACCTTTTGTCTTTATGATATTTTTTTTATCTTCAACCCAATTATTCAACCATTCAAATCTCTCATTACTCATTCCTTCAGGAAGTATTGCAATACTATTAAGACCCATTATTCTAGATATTGCCACTCCACCCCTACAATAATTTCCTGTTGAAGGCCAAACTGCTTTATGTTTTTCATAATCAAAAGTTCCATTCAATATTCTTGGAAGCAAACAGCCATAAGCTGCCAAAACTTTATGAGCTGTTATTAAGGGAAAATATCGTCCCATATTTACAATTATCTTTGCCTTTACACCTGTGAATTCTGTTGGAAGTACAATATATTCAGGCTCATTTCCAAAACCTGATTGATCTCTTTTATTAAACCAATGAACTCTAAAGAGGTTTAGAGGATTGATATCATTATTATTTATTTTTTTTAGAGAATTTTTAATATCATCATTAATAATTTGAGGATCTTGAAGTTCACTTATACTAGGTAAGACAACTCCTTTTGATTTGAAATAATCAGACGTTTTTTTTATTATTGCTTGACTCATAAATTAAATATTGATGCCTAAATTATTTTTTTTACAAAGATTATAAGCAAATCTAGCTATTGCAGTATCTTGTACACCAGTTCCTGTCAAATCACATATCGTTATATCTTCTTTATTTTTTCTTCCTAAGCTTGGATCGTTAATTATATCGCCAAGTTCATTAAATTTTTCTTGGGAAGAAATTATATTTTGTTTTAAAGCATGATGTAATTCACCCAAAACACTTGTTTGTAATTGATTGTCAGGCACATATTGATCGCAATGTTTTAACATATGAGGATCTAATTCATTTTTTTGTTCTGCATCTGATCCCATTGCTGTAATGTGAGTTCCTTTATTTATCCAATCAAATTCCAAAAGCGGTTTTTTACTAGGAGTCGTTGTAACAATTATTTCTGATAAGCTTGCCAATTCTTTGCAAGAAGAAGCTATATACAAATCTATATCTAAATTTTTGAAACTTTCTATAAATTGGTTCGCTTTTGTCTCATCTCTTGTCCAGACTATAATTTTATTTATTTTTCTAACTAACATTATTGCTTGAAGTTGTAATTTGGCTTGAATTCCAGCCCCAATAATACCAACAGAATTAGCATTTTGATTTGATAAATATTTTGTAGCTATTGCTCCTGCTATAGCGGTTCTAGTATCTGTAAGATAACCTTCATCTAATAAAACAGATTTTACAACTCCAGTCTTTGAATCTAATAAAACCATCAGTCCATTACTAGATGGCAAACCAAGTTTTGGATTATCAAAAAAACCTGAAGCAATTTTTATTGCAAAACTATCAAGACCTTCAACGTACGCAGCTTTAACATCTGATTCACCATGATATTTTTTAATATCAATTCTCATTATAGGTGGCATCATTACCAATCCCTTTGATAAACTATTAAATGCATCTTCTATTATTGGAATGAGATTTTTATTCAAATCTACATATTGAATAATATCATTTTTATTAAGGATGAGCATGGCTTAAAACTTTGTTAAATAGTTCCGAGTCAATATTTCCACCACAAATTAAACAAATTATATTTTTTCCTAAGTGCGATGATAATTTTTCTTTAACAACCATTACACTTGTTGCTGCAGCACCTTCAGATACAATTTTATGTTCTAAAAAATTTATTCTAATTCCCTCAGCTATTTTTTCTTCACTTACTAAAACAAAGTCATCAACGTATTGTTGTACAATATTAAATGTAAATTTATTATCTAAACCAATACTACCCCCTAAACAATCAGCTAAAGTTTCAGTTTCCTCTACATCAACAGGTCTACCTTCTTTTAGACTTTCATACATTGAAGGACCTCTTTCCATAGATACGGCAATAATTTTTGTCTCAGGTTTTTGAAGTTTAATAGCTTGTGCTATTCCAGATATAAGACCACCACCAGATGTTGGTATAATTACTGTATCAACTTCTGGAAATTCAGTAAGCATTTCAAGTCCAACTGTACCTTGGCCTATAATTATATCTTTATCATCAAAGGGGTGGATTAATACAATATTTTTTTCTTTCGCAATTTGCTTTGCATATAAATCTGCTTCATCACTATTCTTCCCAACAATCTCAACTTTTGCTCCTAATTTTTCTATAGCCTCTTTTCTATATTCTGGAACCATGGAAGACATATATATTGTTGATTGAATGCCTAATACCTTTGAAGCATAAGCAACACCTTTACCATGATTTCCTGTAGAAACTGCGATGACTCCTTTGCTTTTGTCATCTCCACTTAAAGCAAGTAGCTTATTAACCGCACCTCTTAACTTAAATGAACCGGTGATTTGAAAATTTTCTAATTTTAGTTTTACCTTAGTATTTTTTGATAGAAAATTAGAATGAATTAAAGGCGTATAATTAACGTAAGGTAAAATTTTCTTATGTGCATCTTTTATCTGTTGAAGTGTAATCAATTTAAACCCTATTTAATGTAATTTAAATAGATTACCAAAACCATCAATTTTTTGATTAATATTAGATAATCTTAATGAATCCCAAATAATAGCTTGGTTACTTGAAATGATATCTTTACTTAATTTTGACTCTAATTTTTCAATAATATCAATTACTTTTAAAGCAGTGCAAGATACAAAAACACTATCTACATCTGTTAAATCAATTGAAGAAATTGTTCGCAATAAACTGTCTTGAGTAACTTTGGCAATTTCCGAGTCATAGTTTAAATTAAATGAACTAAATGATTTAATTTCAAATCCGCTATCGATTAAATAGTTGTAAACTTTTACATTAACATCTTTTGGGTATGGAGTAAGAACAGCAATTTTTTTATTGTTTAGCAATTTAAGTGCTTTGACAGCTGCTGTTATAGGTGTGGTGATTAAGGCATCAGGTTTAGCTTTCAAAATTTCAGATCTTATTCTTTTTTCACCAATTTCAATAGTGCCCGAGGTACATCCATACGCTACAACTTGTATTTTTTCGTTTGGAAGTATTTGGTTTGTTGTTTCTGTAATATGATCAGCCATCCTCATATAATTTTCATGAGTTAGAGGATTTAAAAAAGGTATCCTATTAAAAAATAAATCAATTGGTAAATTATGGCAAATTTTTCTAAAATCCTGCTCAATGGTAAAATCAGTTGATAGTGTAATTACACCAATTCTAGAAAAGTTTGTATCATGTAAACTGGCGTTAACGTTACTTTGATTAAAAATATCCATTATTGATTTTGAAAATAATCCTCACACTCACCTTCTCTATAAACATCAGTTGTTGCGCAATGTAAACTACCACCAAAGGCATAAACGTCTCTAAAAGGTACTGGAACAACATCTAATCCAAAACTTTCCATTTGTTTAATCATTTTTTCTTCCGTTGCTTCAACACATATAGTTTTAGGATCAATTATCAAAACGTTCATTGATAACCAGATAGATGAATAACACATAGGTGGTGGACTGTTATGAATAGAAGGAGCTGCTTCATGAATTTCCCATTTATTATCATCAAAAATTTTTCTTTGCTCTGAAGATATTTTTCTATTCGGGTTAATAATTATAACTCCTGGTTTAATAGGCGTAAAACATGCATCAATGTGAGTTGGTATTAAATCACCTGGTAAATTAACTTGATGAACGCGATGATTTGGATAATGTCTTCTTAACCAATCTAAGCCACTTAAATTTGATGTAAAATTGTTATGATAAAAAAGATCTTTTCCAAAACGTAAAATTTCTGCAGCATCAAAAAGTGGCTCTTTTTCTGTCAATATCATATCTCTATTTTCGATTTTCTTATATCGTTCTTCCTCTGTTATACCTTCAGGAAGATAATTAGACTTATAAGATTGATGTGTTAATCTTGGTTTAGGTGCCGACTCCCATCTCATATTTTTATCTTCTGAATAATATTTTTCAAGTAAAGGTCTATAGGCAAGGTACTCAAACCATCTACATCTATAAGACATCGGCGCTTCTAGCATTTCATTTCCTACAGTAAGAATAACATCTCTTGGAGGCATGCAACCAAACATGCCATCATTTGACCAATCTGGTGTCTCAATACTCTGAGAGAAATCAATAGGTGTTGGTCTATCAACTTTTATATTTAGAGAATTTAAAATCTTAACGAAGTTTTCTAATTGTATATTTGCTTTATCAATTGACTCTTTTGAACGTGGACCGTGAGATCCTGCGATACCACTATCTTTACTAATTTTTGGTTCAAGTGCTGGTTCCATTGGAGGTATATTGGCATTTTCAACTGCTCCAACTATGACATGTTTTAATGGATCCCATTCATTCCAAGAATTAACTGTTGTCATTATATTTTCCTTAATTTAAAACTATGCATTATAATAAAATATATGGAATTAAATAACAAATCACTCTTTAAACAAAAATGTTTTATAAATGGGGAATGGGTTGACAGTTCTGCAGGTGAAACACTTGAGGTAAACAATCCTGCTTCTCTTGAAATTATAGGCAACGTCCCAAAATGCTCAGTTTCAGAAACTAAAAAAGCTATAGATGATGCTAATAATGCTTTCCAAACTTGGAAAGAAACTACTGCTAAGGAAAGATCAGTTATTCTAAAAAAGTGGGGAGAGCTAATCACAGAAAATGCAGATGATTTAGCTAAAATAATGACTATTGAGCAAGGTAAACCTCTAGCCGAAGCAAAGGGCGAAATACTAATGGGTGCTTCATATATTGAGTTCTATGCTGAAGAAGCAAAAAGGGTTTATGGTGATATAGTTCCTGATCCAAGACCTGGAAAAAGAATTGTAATAATTAAACAACCTGTTGGTGTTGTGGGAGCAATAACTCCATGGAACTTTCCAAATTCAATGATCACAAGAAAATGTGCAGCCGCTCTAGCAGTTGGTTGTACTACTGTTGTTAAACCAGCAAGTCAAACACCGTATTCAGCATTAGCTGTAGCAGTACTTGCTAAAGAAGCGGGTTTTCCAGATGGTGTATTTAATGTAATAACTGGATCGGCAAGTGAAATTGGTAAAGAGCTAACAAGTAACCCAATTGTAAGAAAAATTTCTTTCACAGGATCTACGGAGGTTGGAAAAATACTTTTAGAGCAAAGTGCTTCAACAGTAAAAAAAGTTTCTATGGAACTTGGTGGTCACGCACCCTTTATTGTTTTTGATGATGCAGATATGGATGAAGCTGTTGCAGGTGCACTTCAAAGTAAATTTAGAAATAGTGGTCAAACATGTATTTGTTCAAATAGAATATTTGTGCATGAAAATATTTATGATGAATTCCTTGAGAAATTTACAAATGAAGTCAGTAAAATAACAGTGGGTAATGGACTTGAAGATGGAATTGTATCTGGTCCTTTAATTGATCAATCCTCTTTAGAAAAAGTAATTGATCATGTTCAAGATGCAGTAAATATAGGAGCTAAAATAGCAATTGGTGGAGATGTGCATTCACTTGGTGGGAATTTCTATCAACCAACTGTTCTCTCAAATGTATCTACAAAGGCAAAAATTACTTTTGAAGAAACATTTGGGCCCGTTGCTCCTCTTTATAAATTTTCTAGTGATGATGAGGTGATTAAAATGGCTAATGATACACCATATGGATTAGCTTCATATTTCTATTCAAGAGACATAGGAAGAATTTGGAGAGTTGCTGAAGCACTTGAATATGGAATTGTATCTATCAACAATGGGTTGCCAACAATTGCAGAAGTTCCTTTTGGTGGAGTCAAAGAATCAGGAATGGGAAGAGAAGGTTCTCGATATGGTCTTGATGACTATTTAACTATTAAATATATATCTATGGGTGGTATTTAGGAAAGCCAAGCTGCTCCTCTTACACCACTTGAATCACCATGAATATTTTTTACAACTTTAGTGTGAAGAGTATCTGTAAAAACATATTTTTTTAGAGAAACATTTATATTTTCATAAATAAAATCGATGTTTGACATACCTCCGCCCAAAACTATTACATCTGGATCAAGAATATTACAAACTAAAGATAAGCCTCTCGCTAAATGATCGACATATTGATTTAGTGCAAAGATACTATCTTTTTCTTTATTATTATAGCCATCTAATATTTGATGTGAATTATAATTTTTGTTGAAACGTAAATTATATACAGATGAAAATCCTGGTCCAGATATATAGGTCTCTAAGCACCCATCTTTTCCACAATAACATTTTTTAACATATTTTTTTTCATCTTCTGATCTGCTGGGCAAAACTATATGTCCCCACTCTCCGCTTATGCTATTACGACCTCTTATAACTTTTTGATTTATGCTGATACCACCGCCTACACCAGTTCCTATAATGACTCCGAAAATAACTTCAAACCCTTTACCAGCCCCATCTACCGCTTCAGATAGAGTGAAACAATTAGCATCATTTTCCAAATTCACATTTCTATTTAGAATTTTATCTAAATCTTGCTTAAAAGGTTTGCCATTCAACCATATAGAATTAGCATTTTTAATTAAAGCTGTATCATTTGATATGGCTCCTGGCATTCCCATACCAACAGATTCTGCTTTGCCATGTTTATCTTCAAAATGATTTATAATGGATAGTATTCCCTTAATTGTTCCATCATAGCTTTTTTCAGTATTAATTCTTTTTCTATCTATTTCAGTGCCATTTAGATCTAGAAGAATACCCTCAGTTTTGGTACCGCCAACATCAATACCGATTTTCATTAATTGTTATTTAGTAATAATTTTGTGTAAAGTTGGAATCAAAGCAACTGCTAGTGCTATTTTAAATAACTCACTAGGAATAAATGGTAAAAGACCAGCTGCTAATGCTTTTTCGAAACCAATAATATAACCAAGATACATGATACCAAATAAGAATATAACAACAGAACCAATAAATAGAGATAACGCAGCTTTAAAATATGTTTTACTAAAACCTAAATTTGCTAAATAACTAATAACTATTGATGCAAATAACATACCATAAAGGTATCCTGCTGTTGGTCCAACTAAATAAGCAATTCCTCCACCTGCCGCAAAGACAGGAAGTCCTATAGCTCCTTGAAAAAGATAAAATGCAACTGTGGCAGAAGATAATCTAATACTATAAGTCATTCCTATTAAGAAAATCACAAATGTCTGCATTGTCATTGGTACTGGCCAAAATGGTACTTGAACCTTAGCTGAAATGGCTAGTAAAATTGAACCAAACAACATCAATATAATTACTAGTAAATTTGAATTAATATTTTCAAAGTTTTTAAGTTTATGTATTAAAATTCTATCTTCATGCATATATTTTCCTTTAATTAGTACAATTAAACTAATTTATATTTTGCTTCAAGCCTATCCCATAAAACTTTTTCTAATTTTACGTTATTTAATGCATTAATTTGCTTCAATCCAGTAGGTGAAGTAACGTTGATTTCAGTCAGATAATTTCCTATTACATCAATTCCAACAAAAAAAAGATTATGTTCTTTTAGTTTCGGTCCCAAAGTCTCAACAATCTCTTTATCTCTATAAACAAAATCTGTTTTGCTAGGCTTACCTCCAGCGTGAAAATTTGCTTTTAAATTACCATCTTGAGGTATTCTAGCAACTGAACCGTGATATTCACCATCAAAAAAAACAATTCTTCTGTCACCATATTCTATCTCGTTAATAAATTTTTGAATCATAATAGGTAAATGCAAATATTGCTCTAATATTTTAGAATTGAAAGTACTTTTATCAAATCTGTGAATTCCTTCTCCGCCATTACCGTAAAGTGGTTTAGTGATTATATCTTCTTCCTTGTCTAAAAATTCTTTAATAATATTTAAATCTTTTGTTACTAAAGTAGGTGGCATGAATTTTTTAAAATTAAATGTAAATAGCTTTTCAGTAGAGTTTCTAACTGCCGTTGGATTGTTCACAACAATTGTTGAGGGCGGAAGTAAATCTAAAATATAAGTAGATGTGATATAATTCATATCAAAAGGTGGGTCTTGTCTTAAAAAAATAAATTGAAAATTTTCTAATTTGGTAATCATTTTTTTAGATTTAAAGTTGAAATAATTATTTTCATCCAAAAATAATTCTAAATAATATCCAGAAGCCTGAATATGGTTTTCATTTATAAACAGGTTTTTTGGATTATAATAAAAAATTTCATATCCTCTTTCTTGCGCTTCATAACCTATCAAAAAAGAAGTATCAAATTCATAATCAATTGTTTCAATACTGTCCATTTGTATTGCAATACTTTTCTTCATTAGAAAATTTGTTCCTCGTATAATTTATTAATATTTTTTCTCCATTTTCCATTATATTTATTGACTAATAAATCGGCTGGTGAAAAACCATTTGATAGGTTCTTTTCTAAATCTTTTAAATAAAATGTTTCATTATATTTTTCATTTTTTACTAGAATGTTTCTTTTTTCTAAACCTGATTTTGAAATTTCAAATAATTTTTGTGCAATATCTAACAAAATGCCATTTTTGAATTTGGTTTGCAGACCTTCTTTTGGTACTAAACTATTTATTATAGTTCTATCATTTTGAGTCCAGCTTTCAACTATTTCATTAGTTTTATCAATAGCTTCATCATTATATAAAATACCAATCCAAAAAGCAGGCTGAGAACATATTAAACCCCATGAACATGCATCCATGGAACGTATTTCTAAGAATTGCTTTAATCTAACTTGAGGAAATAAAGTTGATAAATGGTCAATCCAATCTTCAATAGTAGGTTCAATGTGTAAATCTTTAGAAATATTATTTTTCATAATATCTCTAAAAGTATAATTGGTCATATCTATATATTTATGATTTCTAATTATAAAATACATTGGTACATCAAGAGCATACTCAACATATTTTTCAAAATTAAAATCTTTATCAAATACAAATGGTAATAAACCTGTTCTATCTTTGTCAGTGTGATGCCAAAAGTGAGATCTTAAACTCTTATATTTAGAAATTTCTTTTTGATCAAAAGGTGAGTTAGCAAATATTGCCGTAGCAATACCTTCAAGATTTAACATTAATCTGTACTTAGTAATCATATCTTCTTCAGAATGATAATCCAAGTTTACTTGGTTTGTGCAAGTACGTTTCATCATATGATGTCCCAGAGTTCCAACTTTAGGCATATATTTTTTCATTATGGAGTATCTTTGTTTTGGCATCCAAGGTAATTCATCTATGGATAAGCTTGGTTCCACACCTAAGCCCAATAATATAAAATTAAATTCTTCACCAATTTCTTTTAACTCTTTTAAGTGTCTATTTGTTTCTGTGCAGGTTTGATGAATATTTTTTAATTGAGCTCCAGATAATTCTATCTGACCGCCTGGTTCTAAAGTTATACTTTCACCAAATCTTTCTAGAGCAATTATTGTAGTATTTTTATCATCATACTTTGGTTTCCATCCCTTATTTACAAATTTTAAAAGAATATCTTTTATACCATTTGACTCTTCATAAGATAATTGTTGTAAACTGTCTTTCTTAAGAACAAATTTCTCGTGTTCTACTCCTATTCGTAAATCATTCTTATCTTTAATTCCTTTATAAAAGTATTCTATTAGATCATTTTTTTTTAACATTGCTATAACTTAAATAGACCAGATCATATTAAAAATAAAGTTGCCAATCCAAGAAAAGATAGAAAACCAAAAACATCTGTTATTGTAGTCAAAATTACTGCAGATGCTAAAGCAGGATCAATTTTAAACTTATCTAAAACTAGTGGAATTACAATTCCTGAAAAACCAGCGATTAGTAAATTGAGAATCATGGCAAGACCTATTATTAAGCCTAAAAGCAAATTATCAAACCAATAAATAGAAATTAAAGATATTATAATAGCGAATATGATGCCATTTATACCACCAATGATGGTCTCTTTAATTATAATTTTTAGAGCATTACTAGCTGTTAATTCTTTCACTGCTATAGCTCGCACTGCAACTGTTAAAGTTTGAGTGCCAGCATTGGCACCCATAGAAGCAACGATAGGCATTAAAATAGCTAAGGCTACTACTTTTTCTATAGCAGCTTCAAATAAACCTATAACTATGGAAGCTATTACAGCTGTCATTAAATTTACAATTAACCAAGAAATTCTTGATTTTGTTGTAGTAATTACTGATTCATACAAATCTGTATGATCTACACCTCCAAGCTTTAAAATATCTTCCTCTCTTTCTTCTTCTATAACCTCCACAACATCATCAACTGTAATTGATCCAATAATTTTTCTTTGATTGTTGATAACAGGAGCACTGACTAAACCGTACTTATTAAATAATAAAGCTACATCTTCTTGATCTGTATTTACATCAATTAATCTTAAATCTTGATTTGTAATTAAATTTAATTCTATTTCTCTTTTTGAAGCCATTAATCTTCCCAATGGGACCACACCTTTTGCTTCTTTATTATTATTAATTAAATAAATATCATAGAAATCTTCAGGTAATTTCCCTTTATTTTTTCTTAAATAATCTATTGCTTGACCAACATTCCATGATTGATCAACAGCAACAAATCGTCTTTGCATTAATCTTCCAGCAGAATCTTGAGGATAGTTTAATCCTTCTTCAACCAATGTACGTTCTTCTTTATCTAAATTTTCTAAAAATGTATTCTGATCTTTTTCTTCTAAATCTTCAGCTAAGTCCACAGCATCATCAATTTCTAAACTTTTAGCATTATTAGCTAATTGCTTAATGTCCAAAGTTTCTATTATTTCTTCTCTAACACTATCATTTAAATAAGTTAAAATTTCTGGATCAAAATTTTTATCAATTATATTCAAAAGGCTTAATCTTAAAACTGGATCTAGATTTTGAAGAATGTCCGCAATATCTGCATTATGAATTTCTTTTAAATAAGATAGCACATTATCATATTTATAATTTTCTAAATATTCAGTTATTAATTCAACAGATTTATTTGAAAAATCCTGATCTTTTTTAATAATAATTTCTTCCATATAATTTGGTGCGGCTGAGAAGACTTGAACTTCCACAGGATAAATCCCACAGCGACCTCAACGCTGCGCGTATACCAATTCCGCCACAGCCGCATATATACTAGAATTAAATATCAGATAGGATATTAACTATCAATAAAGTTAAATATAATATGGAGCAGATTGAAATTAAAATATCAAATAATGAAATAAATTATGAAGAAGCAGTATTGTATATGGAGTCTAGAGTTAATAAAATAATTAAAAATCAATCTCAGGAATTATTATGGTTTCTAAATCATAATCATATTTTTACCCAAGGAACTAGTGCCTCAAAAGAAGAGATATTAAATTCGAATGTTATTGAAGTTATAAAATCTAATCGTGGAGGGAAAACAACATATCATGGGCCTGGCCAAAGAATTGTTTATTTTATGCTAAATCTAAATAATAAAAATAAAGATATCAGAAAGTTTATAACTATAATTGAAAATTCTCTTATCTCTTTTTTAGCTAACTATAATATTGAAGCAAAAGCATTTAAAGATAGAGTTGGTATTTGGGTAACAAAAAATAATAATATTACATTTAATAAAGAAAAAAAAATTGGGGCAATTGGATTAAGGGTTAAAAAGTGGATCACATACCATGGTTTAAGTTTTAATATCAATCCTGATCTTAAATATTACAATTATATCCAATCATGCGGGTTAAAGGATTATCAAAATACTTCAATGAATGAATTAGGTATTCAATTAGAACAATCTGAATTTGATAAAAAATTTAAAGAAATTTTTATAGAAAAATTAAAAACTATTTAAATAATTTCTTAAATCTTTATCAAATTTTAAATTATTTTTTTTTATAAAGTTAATGAAATAATCTGGTAACTTTGAGATAAATTCGAATTTTTTTTTATTAACTGTAAATTTTAAAGCAAACGCATGTAACATCAAGTTTTCGTTGTTATATTTAGAATGTGCATTATATTTAGTATCTCCAACTATAGGACATCCAAGATTTTTAGATACTATTCTAAGTTGATGAGTTTTACCAGTTAGAGGATTGAATAATATTGAAGAAATACTGTTGTTTTTAATTAGTACTTTGTAGTTAGTTAAAGTATTTTCGATTTTGAAATTTTTATTTTTAATTTCTAATTTAACTTGAGAGTAATTATTTTTAGGATTTCCCTCACATAAAGATAAATAAAATTTAGTAATTTCTCTTTGCTTAAAAAGAGAAGAAAATATTTTTGCGTATTTTAGGTTTTTAGCAATCAAAAGTAATCCTGATGTTTCTTTATCAAGTCTATGTACTAATCTATATTGCAAGTTAATTTTTTTGATTATATGATCAATTGAAGTTTTTATTTTACTGCCACCTTGGGTAGCTATTTGTGACCATTTATTTAAAACAATAAAATCATTGTTTTCAAATATTATTGATCTTTTAAATTGAGCAATTATTTCTTTAGATATTTTTATATTTTTTTTCAATATAATCTTATTTTTGTATAGTGTTTCATGGAAATTTAATATTTTTAATTCGTCATTAAGTTTGACTAAATAATTAGCTTTTGTAATTGAGTTATTAATTAAAATATTTTTTTTTCTGATATTTTTTTCTATAAATCCCTGAGTCAAAGAGGTATATTTATACTTTAAATATCTATCTAATCTTTGATTAAAATTATTTTGAATATTAATTTTCTTTATCAAATTACAACTTGTTTAATAAAGTTCCTAAATATGCAGACATTATACATATTAAAACGGAAATAAATATGTAAGTAAAAGAAATAATATATTTTTTTGAATTTATTAGATCTACAGCTTCATAGGAAAATGTAGAAAAAGTTGTGAAGGAGCCTAAAACACCAATAATTAAGAAAAACTTAATAAAATTTTCAGAAAAATTGTTTACATAGTCAGATGTTATAAAATAACCTATTAAAAATGAGCCAAATATATTAATAGAAATTGTTCCATAAATACTAGATGCAAATAATGATTTGCTAATATTTGTTAAAAGATATCTTAGTACTGCACCTAATGCGCCACCAGTGGCAATTAACATTAAGTTAAACAAAGTATTTAAACAGTTGGTTGTTCTTCAGCTTCTTCAGTAGATTTTTTTTCAATAATAGGACCACTATCTAATCCTTTTGCTTTTTCATCTCGATCTAGTAACTCAATTACTGCGTTTGGAGCATTATCACCAAATCTATTACCTAACTTAATAATTCTAGTGTATCCACCAGATCTGTTCTTAAATCTATCTGCTAATATATCAAAAACTTTTTTTGACATTTTATTATCTTGTAAAGTTGAAATAGTTTTTCTTCGAGATATCAAATCACCTTTTTTTCCTAAAGTAATGATTTTCTCAACAAATCTTCTTAGTTCTTTAGCTTTTGCAAGTGTAGTAGTTATTTGTTCATGCTTTATTAGTGCATTAGACATATTCATGAACATTGCTTTCCTATGAGAAGAAGTTTTGTTAAGTTTTTTGTTTTTAATATTATGTTTCATTATTTTTATTTATTAAATGGGTCCTCATATTTTTTAGCAAGTTCATCAATATTCTCAGGTGGCCAGTCAGGTACTGACATTCCTAAGTTAAGCTCCATCTGTTGAAGAACTTCTTTAATTTCATTTAAAGATTTTCTTCCAAAGTTTGGTGTTCTTAGCATTTCTGATTCGGATTTCTGAACTAGATCACCAATATAAATTATGTTATCATTTTTCAAACAATTTGCAGACCTAACTGATAATTCTAATTCCTCAACCTTTTTAAGTAAATTTGAATTAAAAGACAAAGATTCAACCTGTGATTGATCAGGAATTGTTTCTGGTTCATCAAAATTAATAAAAGGCTGTAACTGGTCCTGCAAAATTCTTGCTGCTAAAGCAATGGCATCGTCAGGTGAAATAGCTCCATTAGTTTCAACTTCCAAAACTAATTTATCAAAATCAGTAACTTGACCAACTCTACTATTTTCTACTTTATAAGTTGCTTTTACAACAGGGCTAAACATTGCATCTAGCTTTATTTCGCCAATAATTTTATTATCATCTTCAGCTACTTCAGCTGATACATAACCCTTGCCAGTCTCAACGTTAGCTTCAATTTCCACCTCTGCATTAGAATCTAAAGTCATTATTAACTGATCTGGATTCATAATTTCAGTTTCTGAATCTGTTTCAAAATTTCCAGCTCTAAGCTCGCCTGAACCAGTTGATTTTAAATACATTTTTTTTAACCCAGGTGAATGAACTTTAACACCTATTGATTTTAAATTTAACAAGATATCAGTCAAATCTTCTTTAACACCTGGAATTGTGGAAAATTCATGCACAACACCTTTGATTTTTACAGATGTAATTGCAGCTCCTTGAAGTGACGAAAGTAAAATTCTTCTTATTGAATTTCCAAGAGTTAATCCAAAACCTCTTTCTAGTGGTTCAGCTATTAGTTTTCCTATCTTACCATTAGATTCATCGACGTTTACTTCCATTTTAGTGGGTTTAATTAATTCGCTCCAATTTTTTTGTAACACTTAAATGCTCCTTTTTTTTAAACTCTTCTTCGTTTTCTTGGTCTGCAACCATTGTGAGGAATAGGTGTAACATCTTTGATTGAAGTAATGATATAACCAATAGATTGCAAAGATCTTAGCGCTGACTCTCTTCCAGAGCCAGGTCCAGAAACCTCAACCTTAAGATTTTTTAAACCATATTCTTTAGCTTTATTACCAACATCTTCAGCGGCAATTTGTGCTGCATAGGGTGTTGATTTTCTTGAACCTTTAAAACCTTTATGACCTGAAGAAGACCATGCTAATGCATTACCTTTCTCATCCGTAATGGTAATAATTGTGTTATTAAAAGAGGAAACAATATGAGCAATGCCAGAAGTAAGTTTTTTCTTAACCTTAGATTTCTTTTTTTCAGCCATATTAACCTTTTGTAACTTTTTTCTTTCCAGCTATGGCAACTGCCTTACCTTTTCTTGTTCTTGCATTTGTATGAGTTCTTTGTCCTCTTACTGGTAATTTTTTTCTATGTCTGAGCCCTCTATAACACCCAAGGTCGTTTAATCTTTTAATATCAAGAGAAACTTGCCTTCTTAAGTCTCCTTCTACTGTGTAATCATTGTCTATTAAGTCTCTAATTTTATTTATTTCACTATCATTTAATTCGCTAACCCTTTTAGTTATATCTATGGAGGCGTTTGTGCAAATATCAACTGCAGTTTTATTACCAATACCAAAAATGTAGGTAAGCGCTATATTTACCTTTTTATTAGTTGGGATATTTACACCTGATATTCTAGCCATAAAGTCTCGAGGAAATGAATGAGGGTGAATACATGATAACCATACGGATAGTCAAGAAGAGATATTTAAAATTTTGGCTGATTTTCATGATTTTTTTAAAATTTGCATGATTTTTTGAGTTATTTCATCAATTTGTAAAGAACCATCTAATTCATAAAATGTTGAAGGATATTTATCTTTGTAAAAATCAGATACTTTTTGAGTTGAATTAAGATACTCATTGTAACGTGTTTGAATGACATCAATATTATCATCTTCTCTACTTTCTTCAGAAGATCTTTTTAAAATTCTATTTTTCAATATTTCAAAATTTATTTGAATATTAAAAATATAATTTATTGAATTTGATGATTTCAAAAGAATATTTTCAAGAAATTCTGATTGCTGTAAAGTTCTAGGATATCCATCTAAAATAAAACCATTAGCTGTTTCATTTTTTAATCTAGATTCAACAATAGAATTTAAAATATTGTCAGAAACCAAATTTCCAGAGGACATAATCTGTTTTAACTCTTTTGCGAGGTTATCATTATCAAGTAATTTATTTCTTAAAATGTCTCCAGTTGAAAGATGGGGCAATTTAAATTCTTGAGAAATTAATTTAGCTTGAGTTCCTTTTCCTGCTCCTGGAGGGCCAAAAAAGATTATTTTATGCAATTTATCTTCTACCTTTTAATTTAGTTTTTTTAAGCAAGCCTTCATACTGATGCTGAAATAGATGAGATTGAACTTGTGTTATAAAGTCAATCATAACCACTACAACTATCAATAATGCCGTACCGCCAAGATAAAATGGTATCGATGTTCTTGATAATAAAAATTCAGGAAGTAATGCAACAAAAGTTAAGTAAATTGTTCCAATAGTTGTAAGTCTTATCAATACAAACTCTATGTATTTAGCTGTATTCTCTCCAGGTCTAATACCTGGAATAAAACCTCCATATTTTCTTAGGTTTTCTGCTTGTTCATCAGGATTGAAAACTATCGAAGTGTAGAAAAAACCAAAAAATATTATCATGGCCGCATAAAATGCTAAATACAAAGGTTGACCTCTACCTAGGTAACTGGAAATTAGAATAAAAATATCACTTGATGATCCTGCACCAAAACCAGACATTGTGTTTGGGAGAAGTAGTATTGATGAAGCAAAGATAACAGGTATTACTCCCGCTGTATTAATTTTAAGGGGAAGGTGTGAGCTTTGACCACCATATATTTTATTACCAACTTGTCTCTTAGGATATTGCACGGGCAGTCTTCTTTGTGCTTTTTCAACAAAAACTATAAAAATAATAAGTAACAAAATAAGAATTAAAATACCCAAAATGAAAGCTATACTTAACTCTCCAGTTCTTCCTAACTGCAATGTACTCACGAATGCACTTGGTAAGTTAGCAATAATACCTGCAGTTATAATTAGAGATATTCCGTTTCCAACTCCTCTAGAAGAAATTTGTTCGCCGAGCCACATCAGAAAAACTGTTCCTCCAATAAGAGTGATAACGGTTGTAAGTCTAAAAAAGATACCTGGATCAAAAACAATATTTCCATAAGTAGTTTGCATTGATTCTAAACCTATTGAAACACCATATCCCTGAACTGCAGCAATTAATACAGTTGCATATCTTGTATACTGCAGTAACTGTTTTCTTCCTTTAGTACCTTGCTCTTTTAAAGATTTTAAATATGGAATAGCTGATTGCATCAACGTCATAATAATTGAAGAGGAAATATAGGGCATTACACCGAGTGCAAAAATACCCATTCTACCTAAAGCACCACCAGAGAAGGTATCAAATATTCCAAGTATACCAGATGATTGTTGTTCAAAGAACTGTTGAAGTGCCAAAGGGTTTATACCTGGAATTGGCAAAAATGTTCCTAATCTAAAAACAATTAATGCACCAAGTGTAAAAAGTAACCTTTGTCTTAACTCACTTGCCTTACCTAATGCACCTAAGTTTAAATTATTTGCTAATCTGTCTGCTGCTGTTGCCATTTATTTCTTAGTGAGTTTAATTTTTCCACCATTTTTCTCTAAAATTTCGATTGCCTTTTTTGAAGCATAGGAAATTTCTAAGTTAGTTTTATTTTCTAGTCTTCCAATGTTTAATAATTTTAAATTACCTTTAGATCGATTGAATATTTTTTTGCTAAAAAGTTCGTTTTCAGAGATTTCTAATGGATTAAGCTTGTATTTTTTTATGATATTATTGATTATGCTAAAACTAATTCTCTGGATTTTAGTTTTGAATGGGTTTTTAAAGCCTCTTTTTGGTAAGCGTCTATAAAGAGGCATTTGACCACCTTCAAAACCATTTATGGAAACACCCGATCTTGATTTCTGACCTTTGACTCCCCTTCCAGCAGTTTTTCCAAGGCCAGAACCTGACCCTCTACCTTTTCTTTTATTTTTTTTATTGGAGGTTAATGTAGATTTTAATTCATTAATTTTCATAGTTAATCTTTTTTATTATTAGTTATTTCGTTAATTTTTTTTGATCTCTTTGCTGCAACAGATTTAGGAGACTCAGACATTTTAAATGCATTTAAAGTTGCTTTAAGCATATTATGTGGATTTGATGTACCAGTTGACTTAGCAACGACATCTTTTATTCCAAGAGATTCAAATAATGCCCTCATTGGACCTCCAGCGATAATTCCTGTCCCCGGGGCTGCACTTCGAAGTATAACTTTACCAGCACCAAATCGACCAATGGTATCGTGATGAATAGTTCTGTTTTCTTTTAAATGAACTCTAATCATCTTACTTTTAGCATTTTCTGTTGCTTTTCTTACTGCTTCTGGAACTTCTTTTGCTTTTCCAGTACCTATCCCAACTCTGCCTTTATTATCACCTACAATCATAATTGCAGCAAAACCAAACCTTCTGCCACCTTTAACCACTTTGGCAACTCTATTTATTGTAACTAAATGTTCACTTAATTCATTTTTATTATTTTCAAACATATTAACCTCTAAAAATTAAGACCTTCAACTCTTGCAGCATCAGCAAGTATCTTTATTAAACCATGATATTTGTATTTACCTCTATCAAAGGCAACTTTATCTATTCCTTTAGAAATTATTTTTTTTGCAATATCTTTTCCAATAATTTCTGCTATTTCTTTATTCGATAGTTTTTGTTCTTTTATCGATTTGTCGATAGATGAAGAACTTGCTAATGTAATTCCTTTAGAATCATCAATGACTTGAGCATAAATATGATTATTCGATCTAAATACAGTTAAGCGATTTCTATTAGATATTTTTTTATTTTTATATCTTATTCTTTGTTGTCTATCTCTCATATCTATTTCTTTTTACCTTCTTTTCTAAATATGTATTCATCAATATATTTTATACCTTTACCTTTAAATGGCTCAGGTTTTCTAAATGATCTTATTTTTGCTGCAGCTGCACCTAATTTTTCCTTGTTAATACTAGAGAGTTTGATTAGATTTTGTTTAGGGCATTCAATTTTAACTTCTTCAGGAATATCAAAATTAATATCATGACTGTAACCCAGTTCCAATTTTAATTTAGATCCTGAGACACTAGCTCTGTACCCTGTACCATTTAATTCCAAGGTTTTACTGAAACCGTTGGCTACACCCTCCAAAGTGTTAGCGATTATGGCTCTTGTTGTACCCCAGTTAGGATCATTATTACTTTCATTTTTTGGAATAACCTTAACCTCATCTTCTTTGATATTAATGTTATAATTTGAATTTACATTAATTTTTATTTGACCTAACTTACCTTTTGCAAAGAAAATACCTTCTTTGAAAGTGCATTCAACATCATTAGAAATTTTTATAGGATTTTTTGCTATTCTAGACATTAAAAGACCTCGCATAAAATTTCGCCACCAACATTATTTTTCTTTGCTTGATGATCTGACATTACTCCCTTTGGTGTTGAAAGAATAGAAATGCCCAAACCTGCATATGGTTTATTCAGTTCGCTAATTTTAGAGTATTTTCTTATTCCAGGTTTAGATATTCTCTTTATCTTCTTAATAACTGGATTACCATTGAAATATTTCAAATCAATTTTTATAGAATTCACACCCTTTCTTTCCTCAACATTCTTAAAATCCCTTATATAACCTTCATCTTTAAGCACGCTTAAAACATTCATGTTTAATTTAGATTTAAGACATGAAGTTGATGATTTATTAGCTTGATGTGCATTTTTAATTCTAGCTAACATATCTGAAAGAGAGTCATTAAAAGCCATAATATCCTCCTACCAACTAGATTTAACAACTCCCGGTAAATCACCGGTCATTGAAAGTTCTCTTAATTTAATTCTTGATAAACCAAATTTTCTATAATTACCTCTTGGTCTCCCAGTAATTTCACATCTATTTCTGTGTCTTATTGATGAGCCATTTCTAGGTAAATCATTTAATTTATTTTGATAAGCAATTCTCTCTTCCAAAGAGAGGTTTTTATTCTTTATTTTTGATTTAAGATTCTCTCTCTTAGATTTGTATTTTTTAATTAATGTTTGCCTAAATAAATTTTTTTGAACTGAACTTTGTTTTGCCATTATACTCCTTAATTAACTTGGTTTTCATTAAAAGGCATATTAAAACTTTTTAATAATTCAATAGCCTGATTGTTATTTTTTGCAGAGGTGCATATAGTAATATCTATGCCTCTTATTTTATCTACTTTGTCAAAATTTATTTCTGGAAATATTACGTGTTCCTTAATTCCCATTGAGAAATTACCATTTCCATCAAAGCTTTTAATATTTAAGCCTCTAAAGTCTCTTATTCTTGGAATTGCTATATTTACTAATCTATCAAGAAATTCATACATTATTTTATTTCTTAAGGTAACTTTAGCACCAAGAGGCATGCCAGCTCTGATTTTAAAACCAGAAATAGCTTTTTTTGATTTAGTTTTAACTGCTTTTTGACCAGATATTAAAGATAAATCTTCAACTGCCTTATCGATTAATTTTGAGTCATCTTTTCCATCTCCAATACCCATA
>CABYBP010000017.1 GCA_902517315.1 uncultured Alphaproteobacteria bacterium | reverse complement strand
TCCAAGTAAAAGTGAGGGCGGTGGTTTTGTGTTAAAAATAAATAAATATAAAAAACTGTGAAAAAAATAATTTCTATATCTAACCAAAAAGGAGGTGTTGGCAAAACTACAACAACTATAAATTTAGCTACGTCATTAGCTGCAATAAAAAAAAACGTTTTAATTGTGGACGCCGACCCACAAGGTAATGCGAGTACAGGACTGGGACTTTCCTATAATGATAGAAAACCATCTATTTATGAAATGATTCATGAAAAAAAACTTTTGGCAGAGGGTATAAAAGACACATTAATTCCTGGTCTTAAAATAATTGGTACAAATACAGATTTAGCTGCAGCGGAGGTCGAGCTTACAAATTTTGAAAACAGAGAGTATGTTTTTAAATTAATATTTGATGAAATTGATAATTATGATTTTATTTTTGTGGATTGCCCACCAGCGCTCGGTTTACTTACAATTAATTCACTAGTAGCATCAGATACAACACTAATTCCTCTTCAGTCTGAGTTCTTTGCTCTCGAGGGACTTTCAGCTTTAATGCAAACAATCAAACTAATTCAACGAAACTTTAACAAAAGCTTAAAGATTGAGGGAATATTATTAACAATGTTAGACAAAAGAAATTCACTAAGTTCTTTAGTTGAGAAAGATGTAAGGCAACATTTTGGAGATCAAGTATATAAAACAACCATTCCTAGAAATGTCAAAATATCTGAAGCCCCAAGCCATGGTAAACCAGCACTAGTATACGATACACAAGCCCCAGGCTCTTTGGCATATATAGAGCTTGCAAAAGAAGTAATTTTAAATCAAAATAAAAAATATGAATAAAGAAAACAAACTAGGAATGGGCCTAGGAGCTCTTTTATCAACCACAAATAATAATTCTGACAACAGCAATGGGATTCAAAAAATTAATATTTCTCAATTAATCCCCAATCCCTCTCAACCAAGAAAAAACTTTAAAGATGAGGAGCTCAAAGAACTTTCTTCTTCAATAGAAAATCAAGGCTTAATTCAACCGATAATTGTAAGGCCTACAACTGATAACCAATTTCAAATTATTGCTGGTGAAAGAAGATGGAGGGCGTGTCAGTTAAATGGGATGCATGAAGTAGATTGTGTTGTTAAAGAAATTGATGATACGAATGTTTTAGAAGCAGCGTTAATTGAAAATATTCAAAGAGAGGATTTAAATGTTATTGAAGAAGCTAATGCTTACAAAGGACTAGTTGATATTAAAAAAATAAACAATGAAGGTCTTTCAAAATTAATTGGAAAAAGCCCTAGCTATGTTTCTAATATTTTAAGACTATTAGAATTAGATAAAAAAATACAGCAAATGGTTGTAGATGGAGCTTTATCAATGGGTCATGCAAGAGCTCTTATTGGGGTTCCTGATGCCATTAGTAAAGCAAAAGAAATAATTGAAAAAAAACTTAGTGTAAGACAGGTTGAAAAAATAACATCAGAATTTAAAAAAAATAAAACACAAAAAACCTCAAGAGACCCAAATATTATTGATCTTGAAAAAGAACTTTCAGACAAAATAGGCTTAAAAACATCTATACAATTTAATGATAATGGATCTTCAGGGTCGCTCACCCTTTACTATTCAGACTTAAACCAACTAGATGATCTAATGAAGCGACTTAAGAAACAGTAATTTTTTTAATATTTAAAAGAAAACGTAAACCTGTAACTGTAGATAAACCATTTTCTTTTCTTAAAATCTTTTCTGTTATAGATAACAATCTAATAAGCAGGCCTTTTTTCTTAAAATTATATCTTCGATAAAAATCTATGAGATAATCTCTATCTTTAAACAAATATGTGGGGATTCTTTTTTTGTATTCATCTTCGTTATCACAATCTATTATTAACAGACAAAAAAATCTACAATAGTAGTAAAGCTCATTTACATCTGATGAATTAAAAATTTTATTTCTATAAAACCTAATTATATCTTTATTCTTCTTTAATAACCAAAAAAAAAGTCGTTCTTTTCCCGAACTATCAATTGTTAATAATTTTTTAATATTTTCTAGAGAAATATCCTTTTGATCTAAATCAAAAATTTTTCTTAGAGAATTTTCAAGAAAAATATACTTGTTATCTATATTTTCAACTAAGAACCAGTAAACATTTTCTTCAATCTTTACATTAGCATTCTTTAGGATATAGTTTAAGATCTTAATTTTTGATTCTTTGTTCAACTCATAACAATCAACTAAGCACAAAGTACTATCTTTTAAAAATAAGTTTTTTATTTTTTTTATTTTTGGTGTGTTTTCTTGAATAAATATAAATATATCATTTGTGTTTCTAATTTTATTTAAATTTGATTCATCTAACCCCTTACACTGTTTTCCTAAAAAAATTTTTTTCCCCTCAAATAGACTAGGCTCATTAACAAAATCTTTAATTGTTTCAATATTAGCAATACTAAAAACACCCCTTGACCGATATTTTCCAACTATTGAAGATTTTACTTTTTCTATTAATGATGTTTCGTTTCCACTTATTAAGTAGATATTTTTGTTTGGAATAAATTCTTTATTAAAAATTATATTTAGAGGGTCAGCTCTCATAAACAAACATTTACATTTGAATCAGACAAGTAAGAAAGAAAACGATTTAAATTTTCTGAAACAGCTAATTCATATTTTTTATCTAAGGATGCATCGGTACCATAATTATACCCATCAGATTTTGGTATAATTGAAAAATTTGACAAAATTTTTCTTTCAAGTGTAACGCATTCATTAGTATTACTATAAAGTGAGTATGTAAACCTTAACTCGTAACTTAAATTTGATACTGCTTGATTTGATTCAACTGACCTTTTTGTTTTTCTTTCATTTATATCAATTGATAGTAAAAACTCATTTTTTTTATTTAAACCAAAAATCATTGGCAAATATGAATTCATAAAATTAAGATCTAAACCCGTTGTGGAAATTCTTGTTTTTTCATATATCGGGTTCATCAAGCTTTTATTATCCATGTATGTTAAGTTAACATTACTACATCCAGTGATCAAAAATATTAACAGAATAATAAAACTTATTTTCATTAGACCACCAGGTTTATAATTTTACCAGGTACATATACTTCTCTTTTAATATTTTTTCCTGAAATATTTTTTTTTATTTTATCTGCTCTTTTTACAATATTCAAAAGATCTTCTTTTGATATGTTGTCTTCAACCTCAATTATATTTTTTGTTTTCCCATTTATTTGTACAGCAATTTTTAATTTAGTCTTCTTTTTAACCTCTTCTATTGGCCAACTTTCATTAATACAAAGACCGCTATTACCTATACTTGACCATATTTCTTCACTTATATGTGGAACAAATGGCTGTAATATAATCGAGAGTTTTTTTAGCGCCCATTCAAAATATTTTACTGAAATAGTTTTTTTAATTAAAGCTTCATTTAAGATATTCACAAATTCATAAATTTTAGCTACGGACTTATTAAATTGAAAATTTTCAATATTATCTGATACTTGATTAATAATAATTTTTAAATCTTCAATAACCCCAAGGTCTACATTAGTAGATTTATAAGTTTTAAATCTATCTACAAATTCATGTATTTTATTTATAAATTTATATGATGCAGCAATACCAGTATCTGTCCATTGTAAATCTCTTTCAGGAGGACTGTCTGACATCATAAACCATCTTGCTGTATCAGCTCCATATAAATGTATGATATCGTTGGGGTCGACAACATTTTTTTTTGATTTACTCATTTTTTCTGTCTTACCTTTGTTTACCTCATTACTGTTTCTATCTTTTAAAATACCATTTGCATATTCTATATCCTTGGGCTCAACCCACTCGCCTAATTTGTTTTTATAAGTAACATGAGTAACCATTCCTTGTGTAAATAAACCCTTAAACGGTTCATCTAATTTAAAGTAACCAAGATCCCTTAATGCTTTTGTAAAAAATCTTGAATACAATAAATGTAAAATTGCGTGTTCAATGCCTCCAATATATTGATCTACTGGTAACCAGTAATCTATATCTTTTTTTTCAAATGGTTTATGTGATCTTGCATTACAATATCTAAAATAATACCAAGATGATTCAAAAAAAGTATCAAAAGTATCAGTCTCCCTTATAGCTTTCATTCCTGTTTTTGGACAAACAGTATCTTTCCAGCTTGATATATTATTTAAAGCTGAAGATGATTCTGTGAACTCATCGATTTCTGGGAGTCTTATCGGAAGCTCATCATCTTCAACAGCTAAAACCTTACCATCTTCTCTATAAATAATTGGTATTGGACAACCCCAGAATCTTTGTCTTGAAATACCCCAGTCTCTAAGTTTGTAATTAGTTTTTTTTCTACCTATATTATCAGCTTCTATTTTTTCTAATATTTTTTCTTTTGCCTTATTAATACTTAAACCATTCAAAAATTCTGAATTTATAATTAAACCATCTTCAATAAACGCCTTATCTATAATTTTAAAATTTTCTTCTTTAATTTCCAATGGTCTAACAACAGGGATAACATCAATGTTATATTCGTTTGCAAAATCTAAATCTCTCTGATCATGTGCAGGACAACCAAAAATAGCACCAAGCCCGTATTCTTTTAGAACAAAATTAGCTACAAAAACTGGTAATTTTTTTTCTTTTATAAAAGGATGTTCAACAAATACCTTTGTGTTAAAACCACTTTTAGTTTTATCTGGATTAAGCCCCTTGCACTGCTCAATGAAATTATAAAGGCTTTTGTTTTTCTCAGCCATTTTGATTGATAATGCGTGTTCAGTTGAAAGCGCTATAAATGTTGCGCCGAAAATAGTATCAGGCCTTGTTGTAAATATTGTAATAATTGAGTCTCCGTCTGATATTTTAAAATCTATTTCTGCACCAAATGATTTTCCAATCCAATTGGATTGCATCACCTTAACCTTGTTAGGCCAGTCTTTTAATTTTTCTAAGTCTTCTAGTAACTCTTCAGAATACTGGCTAATTTTTAAAAACCATTGTGATAATTTTTTTTTCCTTACAACGGCACCAGATCTCCAACCCCTACCATCAATTACCTGTTCATTTGCTAAAACCGTTTTGTCTACAGGATCCCAATTAACTTCTGCCTCTTTCTTATAAGCAAGCCCAGCTTTAAACATATCAATAAAGAACTTCTGTTCGTGTTTGTAGTAATCAGGATGGCAAGTTGCAATTTCCCTATCCCAATCTAAAGATAACCCCATTTTAAGAAGCTGGTTTTTCATTGTTTTAATATTATGATATGTCCAACTTTCAGGATGTTTTTTTTCTGTTAAAGCTGCATTTTCCGCTGGCAAGCCAAAAGCATCCCACCCCATGGGATGAAGAACATTATAGCCTTTCATTTTTTTATATCTTGCAACCACATCCCCCAAGGTATAGTTTCGTACATGTCCCATATGGATTTTACCAGATGGATATGGAAACATTTCTAAAACATAATATTTTTTTTTATTTGTATCTTTTTTTGTTTTGAAAACACTTTTATCCGCCCAGACATCTTGCCATTTTTTCTCAACTATTTTATGATTGTATCTTGATGACACTTTAACTTGATTGAATTTTTAATTTTTTAGCTTTGTTTAATATAGCATTTTCAATTTTAATATTACTTTCTAGATCTATCAATTTGTTAACCCATAATTGATCTTTAAATTCTTGACAAAAAGAAGTTACTTTGAGGTTTTCAGCATTAAGAGTCTTTCCAGAAATAAAAATATTAAGCTTACATCTTTCCTTCTCATTTCCACTTGTTGAATACCAATCAGTAATAATTGTTCCACCAATTGGATCTGCAGATGTTAACGGCATAAAACTAATAGTTTCTAAAGCCCCTCTCCATAAAAAAGCATTCACTGACATACTTATAGAAGTAACTGATTCCTCACTTTCATCATTAGAGCCAAAAATACCACCAACTGAAAGACCGCCCTTACCTAATAAACCACCACCACTCTGTAGTCTTGTTTCAGCATCTCGAAGAGCTAACTCCATATCTAAGGCAGAGTTAAACTTGGTTCCTGATCTATTAATTATAGCTTGTTTTGTTTGAGCTTTAGACCAAAGCTCTTTCATTTCTTCTTCACTTTTGTTGTTATTACATGCAAAAACAAAAAGAAGGGAAAAAATAACAGAAACTCTAACAATAATCATTTATTTCTAATTATTGTATTGGAACATAAATGTAAAACATAAAAAAAACGGCACTAATTAAAGTGCCGTTTCTAAAGATATAATATCTTTAATTAAAATGACATATTTGCACCAATGTACCATGCAGATCCATCATCAGTAGCTGCACCTTCATCAGTTGCCTCTACACTTGTATAACCAAGAATTGCAGTAACACCTGATGCAACAGCATAAGACACACTAGCAGAAGTCACATCTTGTGAGTCATCACTTCCACCAGATGAACCAATAGTATTATCTTGTGAATCACCAGAAGCTAAACCAACATTAAATGTTAGGTCTCCTGATACATATTTTACACCAGCTTTTACTACGTCACCAGTTTTTTCATCAGATCCGTTATCACTTATACCAGCAACATCACCATCAGCAAAACCAACAGCAACAGTTAAATCACCAGTTACAGCACTTAAACCAACATGGATACCATTAGTGTCATTAAGTGCTTTTGTGCTAGTTTTTGAACCTTCAGCAGCTGAAATACCAGCACCGATAGTTATAGCAGTGTCACCTAAATCAGACACATAAGTAGCACCAATTGCATAGTGACTATCTACTCTGTAAGTCGCAGTCGCAGCAGCACCACTATCAGTAGAAGCTGAGAAAGACATTGAAAGACCATCTGCTAAGAAATCAGCAGCAGTGTGGTACTCAATACCTAATGCAGTTGAAGCTGTAGCGAAATCTAGTCCAGTTGATGAAGAGTTAGAAGATGTTACGGTTACACCTTCAGCACCAGCAGAACCAGGTACAGAAACAGCATGTGAACCAGACGCGTTTCCAGCATTTAATACATCAAGCTTAGAGCCATCAGTAAATGCTAAACTAAATCCAGCATCGTAATCTTCTTTAGTATTTTCATCCATTACTTTAAAGCTAGATGAAATAGTCATACCACCATCAGTAGTTTCAGATAACGAAACAGTAAAGTTGTTATCATTTTTCTGAGCGTTAGTGTCAGTTCCACCTGAAGGTGAATCAAACTCTACACCAGTTTGGTGGTTACCACTCATAGTAGCTGTTACAGCTTCAGCAACTGAAGCAGCACCAAGCGTAGAAACTAGAGCAGTTCCCATTAATAGTTCTTTTTTCATAATTACTCCTTTTGAGTTAATGAATATTCATTAAATACAAGCAACTAACTTGTATTAGGGAGTCTAATATTTAAAAATTGAATAAATTTCAAAATAAGCTTAATAAATTATTATATTTTTTTAAATATTGTTGTTTTTTTACAACATAGAAATTTTATGTTTAATATCAAAAAATTCAATGAAATCAGCAACTTAATAAAAAACACAAGAAAAACAACCAAAATCGTTGCAATATCAAAAAACCAACCTTTAGAGTTCATTTTAGATGCTATAAATTATGGGGTACATAGTTTTGGGGAAAATAGGGTTCAAGAAGCGGTGGAAAAATTTTTCAATCTAAAGAGAGATAATCCGGGGATTGAATTACATCTAACTGGTCCACTTCAATCAAATAAAGTTAAAACAGCTATATCGTTGTTTGATATTTTCCACACAATTGATAGAGAAAAAATTGCAAAAGAATTTGCAAAATATGAAGAATTGGCAAAAACTAAAAAGTTTTTTGTTCAAGTAAATATAGGGAAAGAAAAAACAAAAAGTGGAGTGTATCCAAACGAAATAAAAGATTTTTTAATTTTTTTAAAAAAAGAAATAAAGATTCCTGTTTGCGGGTTAATGTGCATTCCGCCTATAGACGAAGATCCAATATATCATTTTAATAAACTTAAAACACTAGCTGAAGAAAATAATTTAAAAGAGCTAAGTATGGGCATGAGTGCAGATTATAGAGAAGCTCTTGAATTTAATCCTACTTACATAAGGCTTGGCACAATTTTATTTGGCAAAAGATAATGAAGAACAAAATTAATATTTTTTCAAATGGAAAAATGAACTTTTTTTTGATTAATTTATTAAATGAATACAATTTATCTTTTAAGGATTTGCATGAGATCGATTATAAATCAAAAAATACTGGTATTAATATAATTATAATTGACATAAATTTTGATATTGACCAGATTATATTTGAAAATTTAAATGATAACTATTTAATATTTTCTTATTTAGATAACAAAATCATAAAGCTAAAAAAAAATGTTAAAATATTAAACACACCAACCTCTATAAGTAATATTAAAACCGCTATTGTAAATTTTATAGAAAATTTTAAAATTTACTTTCATGATTTATATATTGTTAATGAGAAATTAATTAATATTAATAATAACTCCTTTTGTTATCTAACAAGTCTTGAGTTAGAAATACTCAGTTATCTAATTAAAGATAAAGGAACAAGTAAAAATTTTATAAAGGAGAATATCTTAAATATTAGATCTAGTGTAGAATCAAACTCGTTAGAAAGCCACTTAACAAGAATAAGAAAAAAAATGAACAAAATAAAAACCTCGGTAAAAATACAATCAAAAAGCGAGAACCTGTTATTGAAAATCTAGTTTAAATATTGCGGATTTATAAGTTTGAAAAATTCTTTATTAAATTGCTCATTATAACTATGATTAAATATTGATAATTCCAGTTTTTCCCCATTTATATTTACCATTACATTTCTTAGAATTAATGGACTATTTTCAAAATTAGTTTTTATAAAATATTTTATTCCTTTAGAGTCAACTCCCTCTTTTATCACAATTAACTCATTGTCTTTTATATCAAATATAGCATCTTCAAAAAAAAATGGATTTCTAAAAACATCATAAAAAAACCAAGCATTTGTATTTTTTGGGTTAAAAAACTCATCTTCTTCAAGTTCGTAATTATAATACATTGCTTTATTTTCATCTAAAATTATCAATATTTTTGTTGGAAAAAAATATTCCGCTCTTACTCTATTTTCTCCAATATAAATCTTTCCTTCACTTAAGTTTTCTCCATCATTTTGAATAAAAGAAGCTGAAAAATATTTAAGACCTTCTAAATACTGTAATATTTTTGATTTATTATCCTCTTTAGATAAAACAATATTCGAAAAGAATAAAAATATTATTAAAAAAAACTTAAAAAAAACATTCTTCATTTTTTGAGAACATGTCTTTTGCCCGAATTATTTGCCTCGCTAATTATTCCATCCTCTTCCATTTTTTCAACAATTCTCGCAGCTCTGTTATAACCAATTTGTAAATAGCGTTGAATATAACTAGTAGAGACTTTTTGTTGTTTAACAACTATTTCAACCGCTTTACCATAAAGATCATCATTATTGTTTGAGATTAAGTCGTCATTATTTGAAATATTTATATTTTCTTCAGATAAAGATATTTCTTTTTTGTAATCAAATGTCCCCTGTTTTTTTATAAAGTTAACCACATTTTCAACTTCGTTTTCTGATACAAAACCACCATGAAGTCTTTTAATCATACCACCATTTTCTAAGAATAACATATCTCCACTTCCTAAAAGTTGCTCGGCCCCCATTTCGTTTAATATTGTTCTACTATCAAACTTGCTAGAAACTTTATAACTTATACGACTTGGAAAATTTGCTTTTATTGTACCAGTAATGACATCAACACTAGGTCTCTGAGTAGCTGTTATTAGGTGTATACCTGATGCTCTTGCCATTTGTGCTAATCTCTGGACTAAAGACTCAACTTCTTTGCCAGCTACCATCATTAAGTCTGCCATTTCATCAATCACCACAACAATGTAAGGCATTTTTTCTAAAATAATTTCTTGTTTCTCAACAATTGGCATTCTAGTTTCATCATTTATACCTGTCTGAACCTCTCTGTACAACTTTCTTCCAGATGAAATAGTTTTTAAAACTTTGTCATTATAGGAATCTATATTTTTTACATTTAAAGAGCTCATTAGTTTGTACCTATTTTCCATTTCTCTAACTACCCATTTAAGTGCAAAAACAGCTTTTTTAGGATCAGTAACAACAGGTGTTAATAAATGAGGAATATCTTCATATATGCTTAACTCTAACATTTTAGGATCGATTAATATTAACTTACACTCATTTGGTTTGAATCTATAAAGGATGCTTAATATCATTGTATTAATACCCACAGATTTTCCTGAACCAGTTGTGCCAGCTATTAACAAATGGGGCATGCGCTCTAAATTTGCAAAAATACTTTTCCCAGATATATCTTTACCTAGTGCGAGAATAAGAGAGTCTTTATCTATTTCAAACCCCTCTTCTTCAATTAAATCACCAAATAAAACACCATCCCTCTTATTATTTGGAATTTCAATGCCCAAACTAGTTTTACCTGGCTGAGTTGAAATTCTAGAAGAAATGGAAGACATTGCTCTAGCAATATCATCTGATAAGCCTATTACTTTACTTGACTTTATTCCTGCGTTTGGAACAAATTCAAATAGTGTTACGATTGGCCCACTACTAAAACCAATTATTTCTCCGTCAACACCATATTCAGCAAGGGTCTTTTCTAATTTAATAGCTGCTTCTCTATTTGTTTTATCAAGTTCTTTACTTTTGTTATTTCTAAAACTAGATTTTGTAAGAAGGTTTCTTGGCGGAAGGCTAAAACTAAATGTATCCAACTCAAGTTGCTTCTTAGTTTTTGTTTGCGTGTTATTTTTTTTATTTAAACTAACATAATTTTTTTTCTTAATCGTTGGTTCGCTTTTTATACTTCGCTTCTGAATTCTTTTTTTAAACTTAAAATTTTTAAATAAACTTAATATAAAAAATAGAAATTTAAAAAATTTGATTATCCTTAAAAAGGAAAAAACCTTAGTAAACCAAGATAAATTTATCCTAAAAGATAAAAGTATTAAAAATAAGCCCAAAATAAGAATAAAAAAGCTTGTTGTATAATATATTAATAATTGTTCAAAAAAGCTAAACTTAATATTTGAAAATACATCTATAAAAAATTGTGAAATAAGCCCTTTTTTTAAATAAACACTATCAAAAGATCGTAAAGAAATATTAACCAAGATAATACCAATAAGATTAGATAAAAATTTTACAATTACAAGCCGGCTTGTTATGCCTAGAAAAAGTTTTCCACCTTCCAGTGTTACAAAGAAGGCCAGTAAATAGCTCAGCGACCCAATAAATATTAATGAATAGCTAGATAAATAGGCACCAAAGTAACCAGCAAAATTTTTAACCTCACCATCATTATAATTTAGTTGATTAAAACCAGGATCACTAGAAGAAAATGAATAAATGCTGATGAGATAAATTAGACCAAATGCAAATAAAAAGATTCCTGTAAAAAAACTAAAAACGAAATTTCGAAAAGAACCATACTTGAACATATAGTTAGATTGTAATACATTTAGATTATGGTAATTCGAAGAAAATTATGAAAGAAATTCAATCAAATATCAATATAATTGGTGGAGGGCTGATAGGGGCTGTTACAGCATATTCACTTTCTAGACTTGGCAATACAGTAGTAGTTTTAGAGCAAAATGCAAAATTTAATCACAAAAATATTTTAGACAAAAGGACAACAGCAATTTCAGAGGGCACTAAAAAATTTCTTGAAGAAATAAATATTTGGAATGAAATTAGTAATTATGCAGAACCAATTAAGAATATTCAGATAATAGACAGGAATCAATCAAACAAAATTTATTTTGACAACCAAAGAAGAAAATCGAATCTTGGATATATAGTTAAAAATGAGTTTATACTTGATTGCCTGTATAAAAAATTACAAAAACAAAAAAATGTTGAAATTTTTAACAATGTTTCCGTTAAAGATATTTTTTATAAAGGGGATAGGGTTATAACTAAGCAAAATAATTTCTTTGTTAATACAAATATTCTATTTGCTTGCGATGGGAAAAACAGCTCTATAAGAAAAATTTTTAAGACACCAATTTATAGAAAAGATTATAAAAAAAAAGCAATTGTAATAAATTTTTATCACTCAAAGAATCACAATAATACCGCTTACGAGTTTTTCTTTAAAAACGGACCTCTTGCAATTTTACCAATGCAAAAAAATAAAAATCAGTTTCAAAGTTCCATAGTTTGGACAAACACTAATAAATATATAAACTCTTTACTTTCTTTAGATGATAATAATATTATTGCTATTTTAAACGAAAAGATACAGGGAAGTGTAGGTGAGATAAAAAAAATAATCACCAAACAAACTTTTCCTTTAAAAGCTCATTTAAACTCTAAATTTTTTGAAAATAGAATTATTTATTTAGGTGACTCAGCCCACTCATTTCATCCAATTGCAGGACAAGGATGGAATCTAGGTATGCAAGATGTAGAAAGTATATATAATCTTGTTAAAAAATATAACTCTCTAGGTTTGGAATTGGGAGATGAAATATTTTGTAAAGAATTTCAGAAAGATAATTTTTTCAAAGCTTATAGGCTGTATCAAATCACTGATAAAGTCGACAGTGTATTTAAATTAGACAATACAATTTTTAATTATGCAAGGTTTTCAGCTATCAACTTAATGGAGAAAAATAAAAAACTAAAAAATAAGATAAGTGATTTTGCTATGGGTGTTAATTAATAGTTTTACTATTATTATCTTCAACGATCTCAAGCTCTAAAATTGAATGAAGTTTTTTATAAAAATCACTTAAATTTTTTGTTTCCAAAAGAACCTGTTTTTCAATGTCACTAAAAGGGGATATCATTGCTATAAACTTTATAATTTGATTAAAATCTATATTTTGAATTTCTTCTAAGTTTAAGTTAATTTTTTTGACTTTAATATATTGGCTATACTTATCTAAAAGATTATTTTTTTGTTTTTCATTTATAATTTTTTTATCTTCCTCAAAATCCAACATTTCAGCCTCAACCAACCTAAACTTATATTTTTTTTCTAACTCTTTCTTAACTTTAAAACAATTAGTACCCTGTAGACTAATTAAATATCGCCCATCTGTTGTTTCACTAAAACTATGAATTTTTCCAATACAACCAATATTATAGAGTTTATTTTTTTCATCAGATTGTATCATGCCTATGTACCTTTCCTTTGAAAGAGCGTAGTCAACCATCTCAATATATCTTTTTTCAAATATATTCAGGGGCAAGCTTGTTCCTGGAAAAAGGACGGCACCGTTTAAAGGAAAAATAGGGATTTCCATGTTATGAAAACATTAATTGTGAAAGTTTTTTCCTATATTGAATAGTAATTTGATCAGTATTTCCAAGTACAGCAAAAAATTCTACCATCTTATTTTTTATACTATCCTTATTTTTTGGATAATTTTTTAGAAGTAAATCCATTCCATTTTCATATTGTTTCATTGAAAAATATTTATCTGATATTTCTAAAATTAAATCAATATTATTTGGTTCACTCTCAAGTTTGCCAAGCAACTCATTAATATTTGGTCCGGATGAATTATTTTTCACAATTTCCATTTTTTTTAAAACCTGCTTAACTTCATCCTTATTTTGTACATCTTTTTCTAACGAACTAATGAACATTTCAACCTCTTCAAATTGTTTAAGTTCAATCAAACACTCTAAATAAAAACAAATACCTTTAATTTCGTCTGAGTTTTTAGAAATAAATTCTAGAAGAGTGTCTTTAGTTTCTTTAAACTTATTTTCAGCCATAGCGCTTTCTATTTCATTATAAAATTCAGTGAAGTCTTCATTAATTTTAGACCCTAAACACTTTTCAATAAATTCAATAATTTGGCCTTCAGGAATAACGCCCTGAAATGCATTAACAATTTGTTTATCTTTGAAAGCGTAGACTGTAGGAATTGATTGAATTCTTAATTGCGCAGCAATTTGTTGATTTTCATCAATATTTATTTTTACTAAAGTGATTTTATCCCCTGATTTTGATATTATTTTTTCTAAAATTGGTGTTAGTTGTTTACAAGGACCGCACCAAGGAGCCCAAAAATCAACAACAATTAATTTATTCTCACTAGCTTCAACAACCTGATCATTAAACTCTGCTTCAGTAACATCGATTATATTTATATTTTCACTCATAAAGATTTGACTATACTATAACTATCCAAAGAAAAAATATGAATTTTTTTATTATTTTCAAGGAGGAAGTTTATAAACTCTGAAGTCTTTATACTTATAGTTGTTGTGTTAATTAGGGGGTGGAAGTTAATTAATTCACTCTTAAAAAGTTTTTCATCTAAGTAAAATTTAACAACATTATGCTTATCGTTAAGAAGGGCAAATGGGGAGACTGATCCTGGCTTTATACCCAAAAACTGCTCTAAATATTCAGCATTTGCAAATGATAAATTCTTAGCATCGATAGATTTAGAAAATAGCTTTAAATCAACCTTTGCATTTTCATCACAACTAAAAAGAAAAAAATTATTTTTTTTATTTTTTAAAAATAAATTTTTTGTATGTGCCCCTTTAATCTCACCTCTTAGATTTTCAGAATCTTCGACTGTAAATAAAGGATCATGATCATGAATTTGAAAATCTTTATTTTTTATACTAAGTAATTCAAATAAATCTGTCTTTGTAAGCATAAATAATATTATATTTATTAAGAAATAAGGTATTTAAATACAATTAGAAAATTAACAATGGGAAAAAAAGCAGTAGTTATAGGAAGTGGTTTTGGCGGTATTGCGATTAGTCTAAGACTAAAAAAATTAGGCTATGATACAACAATTATTGAAAAACTAGACGAGCTTGGTGGAAGAGCAAGAGTTTTTGAAGTGAATGGGTTTAAACATGATGCTGGGCCAACAGTTATAACAGCACCATTTCTTTTTGATGAGTTGTTTAGTCTATTTGGAAAAAAAAGAGAAGATTATCTGAATTTTGTTCCTCTTGAGCCCTGGTATAGATATTATTTTCATGATGGTAAAACTTTTGATTATTGTTCTACTATCGAAAAGACAAATAACGAAATAAGCAAATATGATAACAGAGACATCAAAGGATATTTTAAACTCTTGAATCAATCAAAAAAAATTTTTGATGTAGGGTTCACACAATTAGCTGACAAACCATTTATTTCTTTTTTTAAAATGTTAGGAGTTATTCCTAATTTGATAATTTTGAAAAGTTATTTAACAGTATCTCAACTTGTAAATAGTTATCTAAAAAATCCATATCTTAGAAAAGCATTTTCAATTCACCCACTTTTAGTTGGAGGTGATCCACACACAACAACATCTATTTACGCTTTGATTCATTATTTAGAGAGAAAATGGGGAGTATTTTTTTGTATGGGTGGAACTGGTAAAATCGTATCTGAACTAAAACAATTAATGATTGATTGTGGTATTAAAATAAAAACAAATACAGAGGCAAAAGAACTTATTGTTGAAAATAATAAGATAACAAAAATATTAACAAACAATGAAGAAATTTCCAATATAGATCTAGTTGTTTGTAATGCTGATCCACCAATGGTTTACTCCAAACTTTTAAATAAACAAAATTTAACAAGACCTGTATTAAAAGAAAAAAACTTATTGTATTCAATGGGGCTTTTTGTTCTTTTCTTTGGTACGAAAAAACAATACCATAATGTTGCTCATCATACTATTTGGATGACTGAAAGATTTAAATCTTTACTTCATGATATATTTAAAAATAAAATTTTATCTGATGATTTTTCCTTATACATTCACAGACCTACTGCAACAGACAAGTCATTTGCTCCAGAAGGATGTGATAGTTTTTATGTTCTATGCCCAGTACCCAATTTACAAGGCAAAATTGATTGGGATGTTGAATCAGAAAACCTTAAAAATAAGATAGTTAAAGAATTATCACAAACAATTATGCCAGATTTAGAAAAGAGTATCACAGATGTTTTCTGGATGAATCCCAAAGATTTTAAAAACGATTACAATTCTATGCACGGAGCGGGTTTTTCTATAGCTCCCATTTTTACGCAGTCAGCTTGGTTTAGATATCATAACAAAGATAATAAAATTAAAAACCTATATTTTTCTGCCGCAGGATCCCATCCAGGTGCAGGTATACCAGGTGTTCTTTCTTCAGCTAAGGTTGTTGAAAATATAATTAAAGCTGAATTAAAACATAAATGACTAATTTGGATCTCAATCCATCGACTGACCTAAAAAGAGAGGGTAAAAGCTTTTATTGGGCAAGTTTTTTTTTACCAAAAAGTTCAAAAATAAATGCAGGCATTCTCTATTCAATATGTAGATATTTTGATGATATTGCTGATAAGCATAGTGAAGATCAAACTTTCTATTTAAAAACAACAATTGAAGAAATTAAGAACAATACAAGCAATAAAGTAAATATTTTTTTAAAAAAAAATAAAATTAACAATTCAATTTTCATTGATTTAATGGAGGGATTAATTTTGGATCAGAAAAAAATTAGAATTCAAAATAAGGAGGAGCTTATTAAATATTCTTATCATGTTGCTGGGACCGTTGGTTTAATGATGTCTAAAATCATAGGTGTTAAAAATGAAAATGCAGCAAAATCTGCAATTGACTTAGGTATTGGAATGCAGCTAACAAACATAGCACGAGATGTTTATGAAGATTCAAAAATGAAAAGAGTTTATTTACCAGCTAATTGGATACCTAATATCTCTTTAAAACAAATAAATAATCCCAATGAATTAAGTTCAGAAAATGATGAGAAAATATCGAAAGCAATTCAAAAGGTTATAAATTTATCGGAAAAGTTTTATGAAAACGGTTTTGCTGGTATGAAATATATTCCCTTCTCCTCAAGATTAGGAATCTTCATTGCAGCTAATATCTATAGAGGTATAGGTATTAAGATTATTTCTAAAAAAAAATATCTAAGAGAAAGAACTTATTTAAATTTCTTTGAGAAATTTTTTATTACCATTAAATCACTTCTGTTTTTTATTTTACTCCCGCTCATGAATTATCAGTACCAAAAAATAAGAGATAGTCTAACAAATGAAAATTTATAAAGCTGCTATAATCGGTTTGGGCCCCAGTGGTTTAGGTGTTAATAAAATTCTATACGGAGATAGTGCTAATGCAATTATTGCATTTGAAAATGAAAATATAAACAACAGAGATAATTTTTTTGGTTTTTGGCTATCTGAGTGGATGAAACCATACGAAAATCTAATCGAAAAAAAATGGCACGAATGGACTATTGGAGATAATAGTATTAGCATAACACATTCTAGCAAGGATAAGCCATATTGTGTAATAAGTTTTAAAAAGTGGAAAAATTACTGTTTAGAAACAAAAAATAAATTAGAAATAAAAAATAAAAAAGTTATTAAATATTTTCCTATAAAAAATTATTTTAAAATCGTTACAGCCGATAAAAATGAATATTATGCTGAAAAAATATATGATTCAAGATCTACAAAAGAAAAAAAAGGTGAATTGATACAACATTTCTTTGGAATGAATATCACTGTTAAAGATAAAACTTTTAATGAAAATAAACTAACTTTGATGCACTTTACTAAAGAAAAAAATCTTTTGCATTTTATGTACATTTTACCATTTAGTCATAACCAGGCCCTTGTTGAGTCTACAGTATTTTCACAAGAAGTTTTTAAGAGTTCTTGGTACAAAGAGAAAATAAATGACTATTTAAATTTAATTAACATTAGAGAATTTACAGAAAACGGCACAGAAAAGGGTATTATACCAATGTTCTTCGCAGAAGAAAAAAATTCACCAAGTCCAAACATTTTTAATATTGGAATTAGAGGAGGTGCTTGCAAACCTTCAACAGGGTATGCATTTTCATTTCTTATAAAACAAATACAGTTATTGAAAAACTCAAATAAAAATTATGTAAAAACCCATAAATTTTTAGAAAGAAAAATGGATAAGATTTTTATTAACTTTTTAAAAAATAATAATGAAAATGGAAAATCTTTTATTAAGCTTGCATCTAGATTAAATGGAAATGAGTTCCAAAGCTTCATGATGGGAGAGTCAAATTTATTGACAAAACTAAAGATTATTAAAAGCATGCCTAAACTACCTTTTATAAAAGAAATATATAAATAAGATGATTGCTGATCTTTCAATTTTAAATATTATTTCTTTTTTATTAATTTTTTTTATTGGACTTCCCCATGGTTCATTTGATGGAGCAGTTGCCTCATTAGTAGGCTTTAAAAATAGGTTTCAATTTTTACAATTTCTCTTTTATTATCTTATTTTATTTTTTTTAGTAGTAATATTTTGGTTATATTTCCCTATTGTTGCGTTAACTATTTTTATTATAATGACTATTATTCATTTTGGTCTATGTGATTGGACAAACTTTAAAATAAATAAATTCAAGTATTCTGTAAGTTTTACTTATGGAATGACTATTATTTTTGGAATTATATTTTTTAACGAAAATCAGTCATTCTTGATATTTGAATATCTAACAAATGATAGAATTTATTTGTTTCAAAAATATTTTTTAATTCCGTATTTTGTGACATTATTATTAATAATATATTTTATTTATTTATCTTTTATTGAAAAGAAACTAAGAAAAGGAGTGATCGAAATTTTATTTCTTTTGTCCATCTTTTATTTTTTTGACCCACTTCTGAGTTTTACAATATATTTTTGTTTCTTTCATACTTATAAACACCTTAAACATTTAATTAAAAATATTTATTTGAATTTAAAAAATAAAGAATTTGTTATTTACTCAACTTTAATTTTTACTTTAATTTCTTGGATTAGTGGTTTAGGGATTGTTTACTATTTAGTTCAAAATTTATCACTGTATGAGTCAATTTTAAAAGTAATTTTTATTGGACTAGCCGCACTAACACTCCCTCATATGCTGCTTGTTGATCTTATTTACAGAAAAAGATTTAAATAAATCATTTTCTCAAATATTGACTTATAAATTCAAAGTGATAATTGTGTAAATTAAGCGGGCGTAGCTCAGGGGTAGAGCGCAACCTTGCCAAGGTTGAAGTCGAGGGTTCGAATCCCTTCGCCCGCTCCAACGTTTCTGCCGTTTTATACGCAAACAATAAATCCTAAAAAGTTGTCGGTCACAGATAGGTCACACTTCGCTTTCGAAAAAGAAAGAAAAGGAGTGAATTATGGCTTCGATCAGAAAGCGAAAATATAAAACTAAACCACCTACTTTCCAGGTTCAAATTAGGAGGGTTGGTAGTTCACCTATTGCTAAAAGTTTTCTCACTAGAGAAGATGCAATCAAATGGGCGAGAAAGACAGAAAGAGAATTAGATCAAGGTTCTTTCAATAACTATCAAGCATCAGCAAAGGTAACTATGGGTGATCTGTTTAAAAGATACATCATAGAAAAGAAACATAAGAGAAAAAGACAGTGGCGCAACGAGGAGTATAGAAAAGATCAGATTATTACTGATCCTATTTCAGATAAAACGTTGCTATCTTTATCTACAAAGGACCTGGCAGATTATAGAGATAGAAGATTAGCTGTTGTTAAATCAGCAACCTTTAATAAGGATTTTAATTTTATTAGTGTTGTTGTTTCTACTGCGCTTCAAGATTGGGGTTATAAATTACCCAACAATCCTTGCTCTTTTTTTAAAAGAGAACAAGAAGCTAAACCAAGAGATAGGATCTTAGAAGATTGGGAAGAAAGAAAGTTACTTTATGGATGCTCTCTAATTCCAAATACATATCTAACAAAGTGTGTTGAGTTTTCTTTAGAAACTGCAATCAGACAAGGAGAGATGCTAAATATACATTATGACGATATTGATTTTGAAAATAGCTTACTCCATATCCCAATTAGCAAAAATGGTTACCCTAGAAAGATTCCACTAAGCCCTAAAGCTGTTAGAATACTTAAGGAATTGCCAAGGCGATTGGATAGAAAAGTTTTTCCAATAACTAGGGATGCTCTTAAGAATTTATTTCAAAGAGCATTAAAGAAATCAAACATTCAAGAATTTCGATACCATGACCTAAGACACACTGCGATAACAAGCATGTTACAGGATCGAGGATTAACAATACCAGAGGTTCAGTTGATGTCAGGAATTCGAAACCCAAAAATATTATTAAATGTCTACAACAAAACAGATCCTAAAAAAGTTGTAGCAAGATTAAGTTAGGAGGAAATATGGTAGGATTTATTTTTTGGTTAGCCTTGTTACCAATTAAGCTTTGGATTGCTTATCACGTAATAATTTTTATTTATTCTGTTTGGCTTGGCTTATAACTAGCGTATAGGCCAGCTGGGTTAGTGGTAAGGCCTATCACTAGCCCTTTTTATTTTAATTGATCTTGATATTTATGCTGGCTCACCTTTAGCAGAAATCATCTTTATTGCTTTACCATCTTTAAAAGTAACGAAAGCCATAATGACCATTTTACCCCCATCCCATTCATGCACCACACTCATGATTAACATTTCATCAGAAGAATAATGTACTTCAGGACTTGCAATTGTATCAACTCCTTTTAAGGTTTCTAATGTATCTTCTTTAGACTCAATTGTTTTGTCGTTAAAAGCTTTTGTCAGTGATCTCCATTCAAATTTATCATCTAGTAAGCTTGGCAAAGTATCACGATCAATATTATCTTTATAATCAAACCAAGCTTTTTTATATTGTTCTCCTAAATTCATTCTTACTCCTTTTTAAATTTTCATAATGTAAATTTTCATCACGATTATCCTACCACCAACCAAGGAGATTGTTAAGTGTTCTACTTATTTACTAACCTTATTCTTAAGATTTCTTTTAACAACATTATTTAATTAGATTTTTCTTTCTATTATTTCACAGCTATAAAGAGTTTGTACCAACTTTTGGTCTTTTTCAAAAAATCTTCTAGTAATCTCCAAACTATAACGATTTAGGTGTGTGCTATATCTATAATCACCAAAGATGTGCTCAAATATATATTTGTCTTCTTGTATTTCTTTTAAAGGGTTTGAAATTCCATGTTCAAATATTATTTCTTTGTTGGCTTTATCAAAATAATAAACAACTTTTTCAATAGTATCTTCATATCTTATTGTTTTATTTGTGTCGAATTCTTGTCTTACTACTGCATTACAAAGAAAAGGTATTTTTGATAAATTATCATCAGTAGTTATATTATCAGAGTCCGTGGTTGTATCTGAACTCCAACTTAAATTGGGTAGTAATAAAAAGATAATTATAATAACTTTTTTCATGTGTTTACGAAATAAGCAAATACAAGCATATAGATAAAAATTCCAACAAGAAAA
>CABYBP010000016.1 GCA_902517315.1 uncultured Alphaproteobacteria bacterium | reverse complement strand
CTCTATATTATTACCATGCTTCAGAGAGTTTGATATTTTTTTTGTAAAAATATTAAATAGAAGTTCTATATCTTCAGAATTTAGATTGTTATGTTTTTTTTGTAATTCTTCAAGAATTTGAGATTTTAACATTAAAACTATTTTTTTAGGACCGATCCTAATATATCACCTAAAGATGCACCTGATGCACTCGAACCATATTTGCTTAGGGCTTCTTTTTCATCTCTTATTTCAACCTCTTTAATTGAAAGATTTAAAATTCTACTTTTACTATCAATAGATAAAATTATAGAATCAATATTTTCATCTAAGGCAAAACGTTCTGTTTTATTTTCATTTTTATCGTTGGATAGATTAGATTTTCTAATATAGCCATAGATATTATTTTCTTTATCTAATTCAACTTTTAGACCTTTTTCGTCAACATTTATAATCTTACCAGTAACTTTTGAGTTAATTGGATTAGTTTCAATATAGTTTTGAACAGGGTCATTATTTAAATGCTTAATTCCTAAGCTTATTCTTTCCTTCTCAGCGTTTATATCTAAAATCTTTACTTTAACTTTATCACCTTTTTTAAAGTTTTTAATTATTGTTTCACACTCCTTTTCATCCCAGCTAAGATCAGAAATATGTACCATACCGTCTATTTCATCGATCACTTTAACAAAAATACCAAAATCAACTATGTTTACTATTTCCGTTTCGAACGTATCGTTGATTTCATAATTATCGTTAAGCTTGTTCCAAGGATTATCCTTTGTTTGTTTTAAGCTACAGTTCAATCTCTTTTTTTCTTCATCAATTTCAATAACTAGCACTTCTACTTCATCGTTAATATTAAGAAGTTTTGATGGATGTGGTGGTTTTTTTAACCAACTAAGTTCATTTGATGTAATTATACCATCATACTGATTTTTTAAGATTATATGAACATTATTATCATTCAAATTTACAACTTTCCCTATAACCTTGTCATTAATATTAATATTTTCTTTTATTTTATCCCAAGGATTTTCAGTCAATTGTTTAACTCCTAAGCTTAGTCTTGATAACTCTTCATCAAATTTTAATACTTTTACACTTATTGTAGAATTTAATTCAAGTACATCTGCTGGGTTATTTATTTTTGTCCAAGATATATCAGTAACGTGAACTAAACCATCAATACCACCTAAATCTATAAATGCCCCATAATCAGTTATATTTTTAACTTTTCCTTCAATGATTGAACCTTCTTTTATATTTTTTAATAGCTCACTTCTTTGTTCTTTAAGTTCGTTTTCTGTTATAGCTTTTCTAGAAACAACTATGTTACCTCTGTATTTATCCATCTTTAAGATCATAAGCTCAAGAGGTTTATTTAATAATTCTTTAGTGTCTTTAATAATTTGTCTAGTTTCTATCTGACTTCCTGGAAGAAAAGCAATTACACCATTTAGATCTACACTCATACCACCCTTTACTCTATTAAAAGGAATACCCGTTACTACTTGATTATCGTTAAAACTAGATTGCAAATCATGCCAAGCTTTTTGCTTAACAGCTTTTTCTCTGGAAAGAAGTGTTTCTCCATTTGCATTATCGACATTTTCGATAAAAACTTCAGTTTCATCGCCTACTTCTATTTCAGAACGTTGCCCAGGTCTTGAAAATTCACTCAAAGGGACTCTTCCTTCACTTTTTAAACCAACATCAATAGTTACTATTTCATTTTCAATTGATATAATTTTACCCAAAGTAATACTTTTTTCTTTAGCTGAAGAATTTTTTAGTGAATTTGATATTAGTGTATCATATTCTGTATTTGTAATTTTACTATTTGATGATTGATTCATATTTAGAGTTTAAAAAATAATGTGTTAATCTGTTTAATTGTTTGTTTAAAAGATCCATCATTATTAATGATGTGAGCTTTTTTGGGTACTACCAATGGAGAATGTTTTCTTGATTTATCTTTTCTATCTCTCAATTTTATATCCTTCAAAATTTTTTGGTATATAGACTTTTCACCACTATCAATCAACTGTTTATATCTTCTTTTTGCTCTTATTTCTGGATTTACCTCTATATATAGTTTTAAATCTGCGTTTTTAAAAACAACTGATCCAATATCTCTGCCATCAACAACAAAACCTCTAACTGTTTTATTATTTGCTACAAAGTTATATTGTAACTTATTAACAAAAATCCTTACGCAGTTATAAATAGCGATTTTAGATGCTATTTTACTAATTTCCTGTGTTCTTAATTTTTTGTTTTTTTTGTAGGATAAACTCTTAATTTCTTTAAGTTTTTTTTTAATTTCAAAAATATTTTCTATATTGACTTTTTTGTTTAAGAACAATAATGCTAAACGCCTGTATAAAATTCCTGAGTCTAAGTGTTTTAATTTCCACTTCTTACTAATATATTTGGATATTTTGCCTTTGCCTGATGCTGCAGGACCATCAATAGTAACAATGAGATTTTTCAAATAAGTTTACCACCTAGTTTATTAAACTCATCTTTAAATTTAGGAAAGCTTGTACTTATTGAGTCTGAGTCTTTTATAGTCAGCGGACCAATTCTTGTACCCATTACTCCAAATGCCATAGCTATACGATGATCAAAATCAGTTTTAATAATATTCTCTTTTATCTGATATTGTTTAGCTGGAAAAATATACAGATCATCATTTTCTACTCTACAATTAACACCACAATTTTGTAAGTTTGATAAAATTAAATGTAATCTATCACTTTCTTTAACTCTCAATTCTTTTAAACCACGAAATACACTTGGAGATTTTGCGAATGCTGCAGCGATGGCTAAAATTGGGTATTCATCTATCATCAAATCTGCAAACTCTGAGTTTAATTCACATCCTTTTAAATTTGAGTAAGCTACCTCAATATCACAAATATTTTCATTATTATTTTTTCGGTGATTTGTTAATTTTAAATTTGCCCCCATTTTTTTTAAAGCTGAAATCAACCCATTTCTTGTTGGGTTATTATTAATATTTTCAAGTTTTATGTTTGAGTTATAATTTATTAATGCTGCAACTATAAAGAATGCACTACTCGAAAGATCATTTGGAACATCAATATTTCTTGATGTGAGTTCTTTTTTTCCAATAATTTTTATTAATTTTTTATTATCTATTTTTTTAATATCTATATTTGCACCAAAAGATTGTAACATTATTTCAGTATGATCTCTTGTGATTTTATTCTCTGAAATTACAGTTTCACCAAGTGTATTTAAGCTTGCCAACAGCAATCCAGATTTTATTTGTGCTGATGGGATTTTTAACTCAATATTCTTAGCTATCAGATTACTTTTCTTAATAACAATAGGTAAGGTTCCATTATTGGTTTTGATTTTTGCATTCATTTTACTTAAAGGATCGGATATTCTTTTCATAGGTCTATTTGATAATGAGCTATCACCAGTTAAAACAGAATTAAAATTTTGAGCAGACAGCAAACCAGTCAATAATCTAGCACTGGTACCTGAGTTACCAAGATAAATTTTACTCTTCGATTCTTTAAGAGAATCTAGTCCTTTTCCAAAAATAATTAAATTTTTTTGACTTTCTTCAATTTGTACACCCATTGATTTAAATGCATTTAAAGTGTGTAAAACATCATCAGACTTTAAGATGTTACGTATTTCACATACTCCATTTGAAATAGATGGTATTATTATAGACCTATGTGAGATTGATTTATCTCCAGGTATATTTGGTCTTCCAATTATACCTTTTTTTATAGGGTAACTAATCATCTCAAAGTTTAAAATTTGATCCTAAATAAAATTTTTTAATTTTTTCATCATTAACAGCTGATACTGGATCTCCTTCAAAAAATATGGCTCCTTCATTAACAATATAAACCCTATCTACAATTTTTAACGTCTCTCTAACGTTATGATCAGTTATCAATATTCCTATATTTCTATCTTTGAGTTTTTTAATAATAATTTTAATTTCTTCAATTGAAACGGGATCAATACCAGTCAATGGTTCGTCAAGTAATAAATACTTTGGATTAGTAGCTAAAGTTCTTGCAATTTCTAATCTTCGTCTTTCTCCTCCAGATAATACAATTGACTTAGATTTTCTAACATGATTTATGTCAAATTCATTAAGAAGATTTTGTAATATTATCTTTTGTACATTTTTGTCTTTTTCTTTAATTTCAATTATTGATAATAAATTATCCTCTACACTCATTCCTCGAAATATAGAAGCTTCTTGAGGTAGATAGCTAATTCCTAATTTACCCCTTACGTAAATTGGTAAATTTGAAACATCTATTTTGTCTAATATTATATTACCACTATCAGGCTTAACTAATCCAACTATTATGTAAAAAGTTGTAGTCTTACCAGCTCCATTTGGTCCTAATAATCCTACAATCTCTTTTCTATTTATAGATATACTAATATCTCTTACAACTTGTTTATTTCCATATGTTTTTGAGATTTTATTAATAGTTAATCCATTGTCTAAGACCTTAAATTTATTATTCATCATTTTGTATTAGTACTTTTACTTTTGCTTTATTATTTGATTTAATTTTATATGAATTATTTTTAGTATCAAGAGTTCCATAATCACCAGTTATTATTTCTCCATTACGAATTATTGTAACATTATCTATTAATTCTATAATTGATGTATCGGTACTAAATACAATTTTTTTAGCATACATTTCAGTTTGATTATTTTTTATGTAAGAAATTTTTTGATCAACAACATTCAAAAAAGTTATTTCTTTTTTTTGATTATAATCTACAAAATTTCCATTAATAGACTCGGCTCTAATTATTATATTTTCATTTATTAATTTGGAATTCAATCCACTTAAATAAAAATTACCATTTTTATTATCTAATTCAATAAATCCATCAGAGAACATTTCTACATCTTTGGTAATTAATTTTGAATTAACTCCCTCCACTTTTATCTTTTCGATTTTAACATTAAATTTTAAAAATTTCCCACTTCCATTGATTTGAAATTCTGAAGAGTTAAAATCTACATCACCATTTGCATTTAGCTCAGTTATATCATATAAATTTTTGTCAAAATTAATTTTAACATTATTAGCAGTCAAATTAAAAGTATCTGAATTAATGTTTACATTTTTTTTTAATAAATAATATTTTTCATTTTGAAAAACTTCAATTCCATCTTCAGTTGTTATTTCAGTTTGACCTTCTTCTTTTGCGATAAGGTCAAATGAAAAAATAATTATGAATATAATTTGAAAAATTGATTTCATTTTAGAACTATTAATGAATTACCATAAAAAACTATTTTATTCCCTCTGTCATAAATATTAAAACCCTCTGATGAAATTATACTTTTATTTGATTTGAATAAAGATCTAGAATTACTTCTAGCAGTTTGATCATTTCTATTAAATATTACTTTCTCAGTTTCAATACTAAAATCATTAGATTTAAACCTAACATTTTTTATTAGTTGAATTTCATCTTTATTTAAAAAATTACCTTCTTTAGCGGTTATATAAATTTTTTTTGTTTCATTGTTGATTGTAAATTTAGGCTCAGAAACGTCTACATTTGATAGAATTGTTTTTTGAATTTCTATTTCAACATTGTTAAAATTAAATTGTTTAGAAAACATTAGAAATAAAATAAAAATCGTTACCACAATTCCAAAAAAAATTATTAAATTTCTATTGATATGTAAAAAAAAATTCAAATCAACTCGTCAATCTCAACAAATCATGAATATGAACAATTCCTAAAGGAATTTTTTTATCGCAAATAAATAAACTAGTTATCTTCTTTGTATTCATCAAATTTATTGCTTCACCTACCAACATGCTTTTATTTGCTAATGTTGGATTTTTAGTCATTATTTCAGAAGCACTTTTATTAAAAAATTTAGAATTTAAGTTCCTTCTTAAGTCACCATCAGTAATTATACCCACTATCTGTTTTTTGTTATTAATAACGCCAATACATCCAAAACTTTTTCTTGTCATAGTAATTAATGATTTGGACATTTTTTCATCTAATTTTGCCAAAGGCAATTTTTTTCCTAAATGCATAACATCGTTTAAGTTTTTTAAATCTTTACCAAGATTACCTCCAGGATGCAGACTTTTAAATTGTGTACTTTTGAAACCTCTTAGCTCTAATAGAGAAATTGCTATGCAATCACCGATGATCATAGACATTGATGTCGAGCTGGTAGGCGCCAAATTTAAGGGACAGGCTTCAATTGGTTTTTTATATAAAATACCTATTGTAGCATTTTTATGCACTATACTTTTTGGATTACTTGTGATGCTTATAAGTTTAATATTAAATCTTTTAGTAAATTGCATAATATTATTAAGCTCGGACGTTTCACCTGAATTAGAAATTGCGATTACACAATCATCTTTTTTAATACTGCCTAAATCTCCATGACTTGCTTCAGTTGCATGAACAAAATATGAAGGTGTTCCTGTTGATGTAAGAGTTGCAGATATCTTGTTACCTATGTGTGCACTTTTTCCAACACCAGTAATTACAACTTTTCCTTTTGTATTATAAATTAAACTAACTGCCTTACAAAAATTATTATTAAAAGAAGATTTTAAATTCTTAATACTATTTAATTCTCTTGTTAAAGTTCTATTTGCACTACTAATTATTTTTTTATTATTTTTCATTAGTGTTTAAATATATCTTGCTCTGACCATCCATTAATATCTAAATCAGTTCTATATGGAATAAAATCAAAACAGGCCCTAGCTAGTTTAGTTCTCTTTTCTCTTAATAACATTGAATCAAGTTTATCTTTAATTTTATGTAAATATAAAACATCTGTAGCTGCATATTTTTGCTGTTCCTTACTTAACTCCCCACCCCAATCAGAAGATTGTTCTGTTTTTGAAATTGATTTTCTTAATAATTCACTACAAAGATCTTTATATCCATGTTTATCAGTATAAGTTCTAACTAACTTAGATGCAATTTTAGTACAGTAAATATTTTTAATATTAATTTTGAAGTTGTGTTTGAATACAGCTACATCAAATCTTGCATAATGAAAAATTTTTTGAATTTTATTATTCTTAAGAATTTTAATTAAATTTAGAGGTTTTTCAGCAGATAAGTCAATTTTTACGAGATGACATACTTCATTACCGTTAGAAATTTGAACCAAACATAATTTATCTCTTTTAGGATTTAACCCCATTGTTTCGCTATCCAATGCAATAATATTAGAGGCTTTAAAACTTGCTGGAAGATCTCCTTTATAGAAATTTATTTTCATTTTGATTTATTGCCTATATGATTTATATTTTATTTATATCACTTATTTAATTAAAGGTCATGAAATCAATAGTAATTTTTGGAGGTGCAGGTTTTGTAGGTAAACATTTAATAAGACGTCTTACTAAAAATGGCCATAAAATCATTGTTCCATATCAGAGATCTGTACAAGAAGCTAAAATTCGACTTTTAGGTGTAACAGGACAGGTAATTCCATTTCGTTATTCTTCATTAGAAGACAACAGGCTTAAATCTGTTTTAAATAATACCCAAGTATGCATTAATTTGAAAACTACATACGATCAAAAGAACGGTGATTTTAACAATACAATATATAAGTTTAATCAGAAACTTATTAGATTTTTAAAATCTAGTAAGGAATTAAAACAATTCATTCTTTTTTCTGGTCTTGGTGTAGATGTTGATAAAAATTCGACAAGAAGCACCGCAGTGCATAAATCTGAAAAAGAAGCATTCAAACAACTAGATAATGTAATTATTATTAGGCCTGGAGTTATTATAGGTGGTGGTGATATTTTCATGAAAAGACTTTTGCCAATATTTAAAACTTCATTTTTTGTCCCACTTTTTGGAGATGGTTCAACAAAATTCCAACCAGTATTCATTGATGATGTATCTCTAGCTATTAATCAAATAATTAATACTAGTATTACAGGAAAGAATATTTATGAGTTAGCTGGTCCTAGAATTTATTCTTATAAAGAATTCTTCAATCATATTTCCAATTTTTTAAATAAAACTAGAGTTTTGGTTCCAGTGCCTATGGGAGTAATGAAACCTATGATAAATATTGCAGAAAAAACTCCAATTTCACCACTTACATCAGAACAATTAATGTTATTTGAAAAAGATAATCTTGCTGTAAATGTAGATAAATCGTTAGAAAATCTTGATATTAGTCCACAGGACACATTACAAGTACTTAAGAAAATTGTTGTAAATTAGGGATATTTTTACTTTTAGTACATAAACGGTACTACTTTTGCAAAATTTTTGTTTCTTTTTTAATCTTGAATGTGTATTTGCTTCAACCTAGATTAAATAGTAAACAAATAGTGACTAAATGTTAAAATTTACAAAAATAGACAAGGAAAATCCAAGTAAAATTTCCGCAAAAGAAAGAGTAAAGTCGTTTGATGAAATCTACTCTAAATATGCTTCTCAAAAAGCTGAAGAACAAGCTTCAAGATGTTCTCAATGTGGAGTACCTTTCTGCCAAGTTCATTGCCCACTTCACAATAATATTCCCGACTGGTTAAAACTTACAGCTGAAGATAGAATGCAAGAAGCATTTGAAATCTCTAATTCTACAAATAACATGCCTGAAATTTGTGGTCGTATATGTCCACAAGATCGTTTGTGTGAGGGCAACTGTGTAATTGAACAATCTGGCCACGGTACTGTTACTATAGGATCGATAGAAAAATATATTACTGATAAAGCCTGGGAGGAGGGTTGGGTTAAAAATATAGAACCACTTGAAGAAAGAAATCAGAGTGTAGGAATTATTGGTTCTGGTCCAGCTGGTCTAGCAGCAGCAGAAGAAATTCGTAAAAAAGGGTTTCAAGTTACAATATATGATCGTTACGACAGACCAGGTGGTCTTTTAATTTATGGTATTCCAAATTTTAAATTAGAAAAAGATATTGTTATAAGAAGAACAAATCGACTTAAAGAAAGTGGAATTAAATTTAAATTAAACTGCGATATTGGGAAAGATATTACTTTTGACGATATTAAAAATAAGCATGATGCAGTTCTTATAGCGACTGGGGTTTACAAATTTAGAGAAATAAATCTTAATAATTCTAATTTTAATAACGTTGTGCCAGCTTTAGATTTTCTAATAGCAAGTAACAAGACTGGTTTAAAAGATAAGGTTGAAGATTTCACAAACGGTAGATTAAACGCAAATGGGAAAAATGTAGTTGTCATTGGCGGTGGTGATACCGCTATGGATTGTGTTAGAACAGCCGTAAGACAAGGAGCTAAATCTGTTAAGTGTCTTTACAGACGTGATAAAACAAATATGCCTGGCTCACAAAGAGAAGTCCAAAATGCAATAGAAGAGGGTGTTGATTTTCAATGGTTAACCTTACCAACTGAATATTCCGGAAACGAGTCATTAAAAAATGTCAGAACGGTTTTAATGCAACTTGGAGAGCCAGATGAGTCAGGTAGAAGGAAGCCAGAGCCAAAAGAAGGTACAGAAAAAGATCTTGACGTTGATTTAGCTATAGAAGCTCTAGGTTTTGAACCTGAAAATTTACCTAAGCTTTTTGATAATAGTGACCTGAAAGTTACTAGATGGGGTACACTAAAAATTAATTATAAAAATATGATGACATCAGTTGATGGAGTATTTGCTGCTGGAGACATTGTTCGTGGTGCAAGTCTAGTTGTTTGGGGAATCAAAGATGGTCGTGATGCAGCAAAAAATATTAATGAATATTTAGAAAATAATTTTGCCGATCAAAATAATATTAATAAGAAAGTAGTAAATGCGTAGTCACTTTATTGAAAAGTATAAAAAGGATAAAAAATTCCTTGAAGAAAATCACATTTATAATGAACAAGATGAACACTCATCATGTGGTGTTGGATTAATTGCGTCTTTAGATGGCTCTGAGACAAGAGAAATAGTAGAGTTAGGAGTTCAAGCTTTAAGAGTTTTATATCACCGCGGTGCAGTTGATGCAGATGGCAAGACAGGTGATGGTGCAGGAATACAGCTATCAATACCAAAGAAATTCTTTACTCAACAAATAGAAAGAACTGGCCATGCTCCTAATGATTTCCCTTTTGGGGTTGGAATGATTTTTTTACCACGTACAGATTTTGCTGCTCAAGAAAATGCACGTACAATAGTTGAATCTGAAATAATTAAAGAAGGTTTAAAAATATATGGTTGGAGACATGTTCCAATTAATTCATCCATAATAGGTGATAAGGCAAAAGCAACAAGACCTGAAATAGAACAAATACTTATTTGTAATGAAGAACTAGAAGATGAAAAGCAATTTGATAATACACTTTATATAATTAGAAAAAGAATAGAAAAAGAGATTAGAAAACAAAATATATCTGACTTTTATATTTGCTCACTCTCTTGTCAGTCTATTGTTTACAAGGGTATGTTTCTGGCAGAACAACTTTCTAATTTTTATCCAGATATACAAAATGAAAATTTTGTTTCCAGATATGCAGTTTATCATCAAAGGTATTCCACCAATACATTCCCGACATGGTCTTTAGCACAACCATTCAGAGTAATTGCTCACAATGGAGAAATAAATACTCTAAAAGGAAATAAAAATTGGATGGCTGCACATGAGCCAAGAATGGAACATAAAAATTTTGGCTATAATGTTGATGATTTAAAACCCATAATTGATGCTAAAGCGTCTGACTCTGCTGCATTGGATTCAACTATAGAGTTATTAGTTAAAGCTAATCGCTCTTTACCTATGGCTAAAATAATAACAATTCCAGAAGCTTGGTCCCATAGAAGAGATTTTCCAAAAAAAATAAAAGATTTATACGCTTATGGTGGAGCAGTTATGGAGCCATGGGATGGTCCAGCAGCAATATGTGGTGCATACGGTGATTGGGCAATTGCTGGAATGGATAGAAACGGCCTTAGACCTATTAGATATACACTAACAAAAAATCTTCTTATTGCTGGTTCTGAAACTGGAATGGTTGATATTAGAGAAAATGAAATAGTAGAAAGGGGTAGGGTAGGACCAGGTCAATTAATAGCAGTTAACTTTAAAGAAAAAAAATTCTTTAAAGATCATGAGATAAAAAAATACTTAGCTGATACAAAGCCATTTGGCGACTGGGCTAAAAAAATAACATATATTGATAAACTTGTGCAATCTGTAGATGAGGAATTTAGAGATTTAGATTCTGGTGATTTACGAAAAAGAATGGCATGCTTTGCTTGGTCGGTAGAAGACATCGAATTAATACTTCATCCTATGATTGCTGAAAAAAAAGAAGCAACAGGATCAATGGGAGACGATACTCCTTTAGCTGTACTTTCAAATAAATATAGAGGACTACATCACTTTTTTAGACAAAATTTTAGTCAAGTTACAAACCCACCAATTGATTCATTAAGAGAAAGAGTTGTTATGAGTCTTCGAACTAGAATAGGAAACTTAAGTAATATTCTTGATGAAGATGAAGATCAGTGTGATCACCTACAATTGAATTCCCCTGTTCTTTCAATAGAGCAATTCAAATCTATGCGTAGATATATGAAAGATACTGTGAAGATCATTGACACTACAATGGATAAAAAGAATCCTGAAAATAATTTTGAGACAGAAATTTCAAGAATTAATCAAGAAGCAGAACATGCAGTTAGAGAAGGGTATGTACATATAATTTTAAGTGATAAAGAAATGTCTAATACAAGAGTAGCTCTTCCTATGATATTAGTTACAAGTTCTGTTCATCATCATTTAATTAAACAAAATCTTCGAACTTTTATTTCCTTAAATGTTCAATCTGCAGAATGTTTAGATGTACAATATTTTGCAGTGCTTATTGGAGTAGGGGCAACAAGTGTGAATGCGTATATGGCACAACAAGCGATAGCGGAAAGACATAAAAAGGGATTATTTAAAGATCTCTCATACGAAGAATGTGTTGAAAGATTCATTAATTCCATAAATAATGGTTTGCTCAAGACTATGAGTAAGATGGGAATATCAGTGATTAATTCATATCGAGGTGGTTGTAACTTTGAAGCGATTGGCCTTAGTAGAAATTTAATGAGTAAATATTTCCCCTCTATGAGCTCTAAAATATCTGGTATTGGAATCAGTGGTATTGAAAGAAGATCAAGATTAGCTCATGATAACGCTTATGAAGAAAGTGTTATTACGCTGCCGATTGGAGGAAACTATCGCTATAGATTTGGTGGTGAAAAACATGCTTTTGAAGCAAGATCAATTCACATGCTTCAAACTGCAGTTACCTCAAATAATTATTCTTTATTTAAAAAATATTCTTCCATGATTAATGAAATGGATCCAATAAATATCCGTGATCTTTTAGACTTCAAAAAAAATAATAATAATAATTCTAACAGTGTAGAACCTTCTCAGGAAATTAGAAAAAGACTTGTTGCACCTGGGATATCACTGGGAGCTTTAAGCCCAGAAGCGCACGAAACTCTTTCTGTAGCAATGAATAGGATAGGGGCTAAATCAGATTCTGGTGAAGGTGGTGAAGATCCAATTAGATTTAAACCTAAACCAAATGGAGACAACGCATCATCAAAAATTAAACAAATTGCAAGTGGACGATTTGGTGTAACTGCGGAGTATTTAAATAATTGTGAAGAAATTGAAATTAAAGTTGCACAAGGTGCAAAACCTGGTGAGGGTGGACAATTACCAGGAGGAAAAGTTACAGAATTAATTGCTAAACTAAGACATTCAACTGAAGGTGTGACGCTTATTAGTCCCCCTCCTCATCATGATATCTATTCTATCGAAGATTTAGCTCAGCTGATTTACGATTTGAAACAAATAAATCCAAAAGCTAAAGTATGCGTTAAACTAGTTGCTCAGTCAGGTATTGGGACAGTTGCAGCTGGTGTAGCAAAAGCAAAAGCTGATACTATACTCATTTCTGGTCACAATGGTGGAACTGGAGCAAGCCCACAAACAAGTATTAAGTATGCAGGACTTCCCTGGGAACTCGGATTAAGTGAAGTACACCAAGTTCTATCTCTAAATAACTTAAGGGATAAAGTTGTTCTTAGAACTGACGGAGGTTTGAAAACAGGAAAAGATATTGTTATAGCGGCTATGCTTGGGGCAGAAGAATATGGAATTGGGACAGCAAGTCTAGTAGCTATGGGTTGTATTATGGTGAGACAATGTCATTCTAATACATGTCCAGTTGGTGTTTGTTCACAAGATGAAAAACTTAGAGAAAAATTTACCGGAACACCAGAAAAAGTAATTAATCTTTTTAGTTTTATTGCTGATGAAGTAAGAGAAATTTTAGGATCACTAGGCTTTTCTTCTCTCGATGAAGTAGTTGGAAGATCTGATCTTTTATATCAAGTCAGTAGAGGAAGTTCTGATCTTGATGATTTAGATTTAAATCCAATTATTCAAACCATTGATTCATCAGTTGGAGAATTTGAGATAAAGAAAAATACAATTAATAAAGTTAGCGATAGTCTTGATATTAAAATCATACAGGATGCTAAGTCTTTCTTTGATACAGATCAAAAAATTGAACTAAACTATAATATAAAAAATACTGATAGAGCTATTGGTACAAGACTTGCATCAGAAATTACTACTACAAAAGGAATGAGTTTTCTTCCAGAAGACTTCTTTACTGTTAATTTTCACGGTTCTGCCGGGCAATCTTTTGGAGCATGGAGTGTGCAAGGAACTTCTCTTAAAGTTTTTGGTGATGCTAACGATTATGTTGCAAAAGGATTGTCAGGAGGTAAAATTGTTATTCAACCAAACTCATCTTCACAACTAAAAACAAATAAAAATGTTATCATTGGTAACACCGTCCTATATGGAGCAACACGAGGAAAACTTTTCGCAGCTGGAACTGCTGGTGATAGATTTGCTGTTAGAAACTCCGGCGCACACGCTGTTATTGAAGGATGTGGTGATAATGGATGTGAATATATGACTGGAGGAAGTGCAGTTATTCTTGGCGAAGTAGGAAATAATTTTGGAGCAGGAATGACAGGAGGCATGGCATTTGTGTACGATAAAGAAGGAACTCTACCACTTAGAATTAATCTTGAAGATATTTTCTATCAACAACAAATGACAAATTATTGGGAAAAAATTTTATATCAAAAAATTGAAGAACATACTAAGGAAACAAATTCAATGTATGCAAAAAATTTACTCCTAAATTGGGAAAATGAGAAATTACTCTTCTGGCAGATTGTACCAAAAGAAATGATCAATAAATTTGATAAACCTGTATTAATTCAAGAAGTAAAATCCGCTTAGTTTTTTATTATTGATTGAATAGAATCATTTATTATTTTTAAATCAAATGGATCGGATAATCGATGATCACTATTTTTTAATAATTTAATTTGTATTTGATTTCCTTTAATTTTTTTTACTATTTTTTCTGGAACATCTGGAGTGACAACACTATCTTTTAGGCCTTGTATTAAAATTAAAGGTTTATTCCACTTGAATTCTTTATTTAAAATTTTATTTTTTCTTCCGTCAACAATATATTTCTTTTTTATAAGATAACTAAAGCCATAGGAGGAATATTTAATAATTCCCTTTTTCTTCATTTCTTGTTTTTTCTTTAAAGGCAGTTTTTTATAAAACTCATCTATATAATCAGGTGCTGCTGCTAGACCTACTAATCCCACAATTTTTTTTGGCCTCACTTTCGCAGCTAAAAACATTAACCACCCACCAATACTACTACCAACTAGTATTTGTGGCCCTTTGGCAATATAATCAATGATATCAATTAAGTCTTCCTTCCAATCTGAAATTGTAAAATCTTCAAATTTTCCATCGGATTTGCCATGACCACGGCATTCAAAACGGATAAACTGTAATTTTTTTCTTTGAGCAAATTTTTCTAAAGACAATGCCTTTTGACCACTCATATCTGAGTTAAGGCCATGGATAAAGATGATACCAGGCCCCTTACCCCTTATAGATTTATAGCGAATTCTTTCTTTTTTCTTATTAATAAAGTAAGGCATCTTTGATAAAATACTTATATTTTAATAAAATGTCATCATTTAATGTCGCTCAAATTCTTCCCTCTTTAGATTCTGGTGGTGTCGAAAGAGGTACTATTGAAGTCGCAAATTATTTATCTGAATTAAATTTAAAAAATAACATTATCTCTAATGGTGGGTACTTAATTAAGGAAATTGATAAAAATTATACTGATCATTTTCAACTACCAGTCAACTCAAAAAATTTTTTTATTTATCCATCAATTGCTAATCAATTAAAAAAATTAATTATTAATCAAAATATTAATATTGTTCATGTACGATCAAGAGCACCAGCATGGATTTTAAGTTTTATAAAAAATAGAAACTTCAAACTTATATCTACATTTCATAATGTATATAGTGGTAATTCTTTTCTTAAAAAAATTTATAATAAGCAATTATCAAAAGTTGATCAGATTGTTGCAATTTCAAATTATGTCAAAAATGAAATTAGCAAAAAATATAATTTAGATTCAAATAAAATTAAAGTAATCAATAGAGGTGTTGATGTTAAATATTTTGAAAAACCAATTTTAGATTCACAAATAGAAAATATAATAAATAAATATCAAATTGATACTTCTAAAAATATTATTCTATATCCGGCAAGGCTAACAAACTGGAAAGGACAAATTGAGTTTTTAGATATATTTAACAAGATTCAAAATGATAATTTTTTACTTTACTTTGTAGGTGATACAAAAAATCAATCTTATACAGAAAAATTACAGAATAAGATTCAAAGTTTTAACCTCAGTCATAAATGTAAAATTATAGGAAATCTTCTTAGAGATGACTTGAAAATTTTATATTATCTATCATCAATTATTACCTCTTTTCCTTTACAAGCTGAAGGTTTTGGAAGAACTATAAGTGAAGCACTAATAATGAAAAAAAAGATACTCGCTTTTAACTATGGTGGGGTTAAAGATCAGCTCGATAAATTAGATGATATCTATAAAGTAAATCCTCATAAATATAATGAAATAAATATAAAACTCCAAAATATTATAAAAATAGATAAAGAAAAATTTTCTAATATTTCTTTAAATAGTAAATATTACATATCAAAAGAATTTTCAAAATACCAAATGGTACAAAGTTATGTAGACTTATATGAACAGCAATCAATTTAACAAAATATTAGTAGTAAAGCATGGATCACTTGGTGATATTGCTTTTTCTATACTTCCCATGGCATCAATTAAGCAATTTTTTAGTACCGCCACTATCGATTTACTCACCGAAGAAAAATATATAAATTTTCTAAGAAATTCTAATTATTTTAGTTCGATTTTTAAAGATAATAGAAAAGGAATAATAGATTCACTAAAGATTATATTAAAAATTAATCAAAATAAATACGATCTAATCATAGATTTACAGAATTCTAAAAGGACAAATAATTATTGGTCATTCTTAAAATTTATTTCGAAAGTAAAAATTAATGGATCTAGGTCTAATTGTGATATTCAGTATGTAATTCCCCCTCAAGGAACAGAATCTCCTCAGAAAGGTTTATACAATCAATTAAGGTTAATAGGTATAAATGAAATTAATCAAAATATAGATTGGCTTTACAAAAATATTCCAGCAATTAATGAAGGCAAAATAATCTTAATAATACCTGGTGTTTCTAAATCAGGTAAAGATAAGCAATGGTCACCTGAAAAATTTGCAATACTCGCAAGTTCTCTAGAAAAAAAAGGATACCATATTTGTGTTGTTGGTCAAAAATCAGATAAAGAAACAGTAGAAATGATCTGTAAAGCATGTCAAAAGATTACAGATTTAACTGATAAATCTCCTCCTGAAATCATTTACTCTGTCGCTAAAAAAAGTAAATTTATAATTACTAATGATACTGGTCCAGGTCATATTGCAGCTTTAAGTAATTCACCTATTCTTTTTTTAGCAAAAGATAATGTTATTTCAAAATCAAACTTGTCTGAATATAAAAATGGTTACACAATCCTTAGTGATACAATGAACTCAATATCTGTAAAAAAGGTATTAGATTTTTTAAATGATAAAAAATTTAACTAATAAATGAAATTAATTTTTTTTCTAAATTTTGGTTATTGGAGAATAGTTTAGTATATTTTTTCTTCCACGGAGCATATTCTTTTGCAATCATATCTGGAACATTATCTGAATCGTAAATAACACAAAGTTGTGTTTCAGAAAGTGATGCAATATGTGTGCATCCACATTCAGGCGTAATTACATACTTTGAAGAATTTATTATTGATGTCCAATTATCAAAACTTAATTGATCTAAGATTAAAACATTATTTATACTTTTAAGATTATGAAACTCTTCATTAGTAATAATCTCATATTTTTTAAATATTTCATAGAATACATTTTTTGATGTGACATCAGTTGTCATTACAATATTAATTTTTAAATTTTTAAGATTGTCTAATAGACTGATAAAGTTTTTTTCTGAAAAATATTTATTGATCCATTTTGAAGATAAATGAATTAAACATATATTCTTTGAATTTAAGTCTATTTTTCCTAATTCAAATACATTCTTAATCTCTGCATTATTATTTAAACTTAATCCATTTTTAGTAACTAATTCCATCATAATCTCTGTTTGATGAATTGGCATATTTTGTGAATATCTTAATTTGCGATCGATTATTATGCAGTAATTAAAAAAGATTTTACCCAAAATTCTATCGAAAAATTTACTTATATAATTATTTTTGTATCTAGATTTAAAAATCAACAATGACTTTGATTTACTCTTAGAAAAAATTGATAATAAAATACTTAATATACCAGGACTGAATGTGAAAATATAATCATAATCTTCATTTCTTAATTGTAAAATTATTTTCAAAATTTCATAAAATTTATTTTGAAGTAAAAAAATTTTATTAATAGACTTAAAATTTTTACATATTTTTTGATTATATTTAGAGCATACGACATCAATATTATAATCTTTATTAACTTCTTTTAATCCTTGAACAACTGGAAGAGTAATGATCATATCTCCCATTTTGTCGTTTCTAACTAAACAAATTTTCATAAAGTGTATTTAATAACTTAAAAACAATTAATTTTTTTTTAAAATCAGCTCTTGAATTTAATTTCATTTGAGATTATATCCTAACAAATTATGACAAAAGACTTAATTTCCTAATATGCTATTAATTAGTAGCTTTAACATAATCTTTTTATAATTTTGGCTATAAATTTCAGAACAAAGAAAGATACCGGTCCAAGAATCAACGAGCAGATTACTGCAAGTGAAGTAAGACTAATATCTAGTAGTGGTAAACAAATGGGCATCTTAAGCATTCGTGAAGCTTTAATTCAAGCAGAAGATGAAGGTTTTGATTTAGTTGAAGTGTCCCCTGAAGCTAATCCGCCAGTATGTAAAATCATAGATTATGGTAAATTAAAATACAGAGAACAAAAAAGTAAAAAAGAAGCTAAGAAAAAACAAAAAACAATTGAAGTAAAAGAAATAAAAATGAGGCCTGGAATTGATACTCATGATTACAATGTTAAAGTTAAAGCTTTATCAAAGTTTATTGGTGGTGGAAATAAAGTGAAAGTTTCCATGCGATTTAGGGGTCGAGAAATGGAACATCAAAACCTAGGATTTGATCTTTTAAAAAAATTAACTTCTGAAGTAGAGGAATACGCTAAAGTTGAGGTAGCTCCTAAATTCGAAGGAAGACAAATAATGATGATACTTGTTCCTCAAGTTGCTAAATAATTCTAAACATTGCAAAAAATTCAATTATCAGTATAAGTACTGCAAACTTGTTATGGCCTGCGGGGCAGCCTAACGGGTAAACTTTAATATAGGAGATAGTAATGCCCAAGCTTAAAACCAAAAGTAGTCTTAAAAAAAGATTTTCTAGAACTGGAACTGGTAAAATAAAATTCAAACCAGCTGGAAAAAGACACGGAATGAGTAAACGTTCCAATAAATTTATTCGTAGCACAAAAAGATCTGCAATTATGTCACCAGGTGACTCAGCTTTGATTGATCATATGTTACCGTACAACAAGTAAGGGGAAATCAAAATGGCAAGAGTATCACGAGGTGTTACATCAAGAGCAAGGCACAAAAAAGTAATTAAAAGAGCTAAAGGTTATTACGGTAGAAGAAAAAATGTTTTTCGAGTTGCTGTACAAGCAGTCGAAAGAGGCATGCAATATGCTTACAGAGATCGTAAAAAAAGAAAAAGTGATTTTAGAGGTTTATGGATTCAAAGAATCAATGCTGGTGTTAGACTTTATGGTCTAACATATTCACAATTTATATCTGGTCTAAAAAAATCATCAATTGATATAGATAGAAAGATTTTAGCAGACTTAGCAGTTAACCAGCCTGAGACCTTTAAAGCCTTAGTTGATAAAGCTCAATCTGCTAGATAATTTTAATTAATAAAATATAATAGATATTAATGGCATTAGCTGAAGATAAAATTGATGTTCTAAAAAAAATAACAGCTTCGAAATCTTTTGAAGAATTAGAAAAACTTCGATTGTATTATTTAGGTAAAAAAGGATTAATACCTGAAGCCTTAAAAGGATTAGGCTCTTTGTCGATTGAAGAAAAAAAATCGAAAGGGCAGGAATTAAATATTTTTAAAAAAGAAATTGAAGAAGCTATTAAAAACCAAAGAACAGAAATTGAAAATATTGAAATTTCAAACACGATAAATTTAGAATCAATTGACATTACTTTACCGCCTAATATTTCTGAAAAAGGAAAAATACACCCAATTAGTCAAACAATATTTAATCTTATAGAAATTTTTGGAAATTTAAATTATGCAGTGGAAACAGGACCAGATATTGAAACAGATTTTAATAATTTTACAGCTTTAAATATACCAGAACATCATCCTGCAAGAGAAATGCAGGATACTTTTTATGTTCAGGATAATGGAGATAAAAATGTTCTTCGAACCCATACCAGTCCTGTTCAAGTGAGAACTATGCTCAACACTAAACCACCGATAAAAATTATTGTACCTGGCAGAACTTATAGAAGTGACTCTGATGCTACTCACGCTCCAATGTTTCATCAGGTAGAAGGATTGGTTGTAGATACAAATTCTACTATGGTAGATTTAAAATCAACACTTATTTCATTTTTAGAGGAATTTTTTGAAGTAAAAAACCTACAATACCGTTTTCGTCCTAGTTATTTTCCTTTTACCGAGCCTAGTGCAGAATTGGATGTAGCTTATACTAAAGTAAATAATAAAATAAAAATTGGTGAAGGAGATAAATGGTTAGAAATATTGGGTTGTGGAATGGTCAATCCTATAGTTCTAGATAACTGTAATATTGATTCAAAACATTATCAAGGCTTTGCTTTTGGTATGGGAATTGAACGTTTGTCGATGCTTAAATATGGTATTACAGATTTAAGAAGTTTTTTTGATCCAAATTATAGATGGTTGGATCATTATGGTTTTAGTATTTTAGATAATCAAACACGATCAGGTTTATAGATGAAATTTTCTTTAGATTGGTTAAAAGATCATTTAGATACTTCTGAAAATTTGAATACTATAACAGATACTTTAACCAATATTGGTTTAGAGATTGAAAGTGTAGAAGATAAATCAGAAATATTTAAGAATTTTACAGTGGCTAAAGTTTTGAAAGCAGAAAAACATTCAAATGCAGATAAACTTAAAGTATGTCAGGTAGAAACAATAAATGGAAATTTTCAAGTTGTTTGTGGTGCTCCAAATGCAAGACAAGGGATGCTTGGTATTTTTGCACCAGAAAATAGTTATATTCCTGGCACAGACATACATTTAAAAAAAACCAAAATAAGAGGAGTCGAGTCTTGTGGAATGCTTGTATCAGAAAGAGAAATGGGTATTTCTGATGAACACGATGGCATTATTGAAATAAAAGATAATTATAAAATTGGTGATTTATTTAGTGAAATTTTCAGAATAGATGAACCTGTTATAGAAATTAATTTAACTCCAAATAGATCTGATTGTTTATCTGTCAGAGGTATCGCAAGGGATTTAGCAGCAGCAGGGATTGGTAAATTAAAAGACTTAAATTTTAAAAAATCAAAAGAAGCATTCAAAAGCCCAATTTCGTGGAAAAAAGAATTTCAAAATAATAATTTATGTCCTGGAGTAGCAGGTCGATATTTCAAAAATGTCAAAAATGTAGAAAGCCCTAAATGGATTCAAGATAGATTAACTTCGATCGGATTAAGGCCCATTTCAGCTCTTGTTGACATCACAAATTATATTACTTTTGACTTAGGAAGACCACTTCATGTTTATGATGCTGATAAAGTCTCAGGCAATTTAACAATGAGATTAGCCATTAAAAATGAGGAATGTTTAGCACTAAATGAAGTTAATTACAAATGTGAGAGTGACACAATTGTAATTTCTGATGATGAAAATAAACTTCATGGAATTGGTGGAGTTATGGGTGGTCTCCATAGTGGTTGTAGTATGGAGACTAAAAATGTATTTCTAGAAGTCGCATTATTTGATCCGATTTCTGTGACTAAAACTGGAAGAAAACTTAACCTTCAAAGTGATGCACGTTACCGTTTTGAAAGAGGTATAGATACAGACTCGATATATTGGGGTGTAGAAGCAGCAACTCAAATGATTGTGGAATTATGTGGAGGAGAAGTAAGTGAGTTTGTTTCTTCAGAAATTAATATAGAACAAACTAAACCATTCATGTTTGATCCAAATAAAGTAAAGACTTTTGGTGGAATAGAAATTAATAATAAGGAACAAAAAAAAATCTTAGTTTCACTTGGTTTTTCTATTAAGGAAAAAAATTCAAAGTTTGAAATTTACAGTCCAACTTTTAGACCAGACATAGTTGGTGAGGCAGATATTGTTGAGGAAATAATTAGAATTTATGGTTATAATAAAATTCCTCTAAAAAAAGTAACTAATCAAGAAGAAAAAAAACAGATTTTAAATACTAAAACAAAAACTTTTTATAAAAGCAAAAAAACTATAGCTCTTAATGGATATTCTGAAGTTGTTACTTGGTCTTTTATGGATGAGAAAAAAGCAGAAATTATATCAGATGAAATAATTAATTTAAAAAATCCAATAAGTACCGATTTGAACACAATGAGACCATCTACCTTTCCAAATTTATTAGAAGCAATCAATCAAAATAAAGCCAGAATGTATTTGAGAGCTAAAATTTTTGAAGTGGGTCCAAATTTTTCTAAATCATTACCAGAACAACAAGAAAATGTTGCTACAGCTGTAGCTTATGGCTCATCTGATGAACAAAATTGGTTATCAAATAAAAAAAATATTGATGTCTTTAGTATAAAGGCTGATTTATTTTCTATTTTAGATAGTTTAAATGTACCCATAGATAATTTGCTATATGAAAAGCTCGAAGGTCAAATCTATCATCCAGGCAAATCATCTTCTTTAAGACTTGGTAAAAACAAAATAGCTAATTTTGGAGAATTACATCCAATTCTATTAAAAGCAATGGATGTTAATTTAAAGGTATTTGGTTTTGAAATATATTTGGAAAATATTTCACAATTTCAAGAAAATAAATCTTCTACTAAAGGTGGTTTTGTTAACAATCCTTATCAAATGGTTGAAAGGGATTTTGCTTTTCTGTTTCCAAAAGCAGTTAAAGCTGGTGAGATAATTAAAAAAGTAAAAAAAATAGATAAAAATATTGTTAAAAAAGTAACATTATTTGATGTTTATGATGGTGATAAACTTCCAGAAAATAAAAAAAGTATTGCTATTAGGGTTTTATTACAACCTCTAGATAAAACATTCAATGATCAAGAAATTGAAGAATTATCAAAAAAAATAATAGATGAAATATCTAAGTCTCTTGACGCATCTTTAAGAAACTAATGACAGAACTTAGTTCTATTCGCAATTTCTCAATTGTTGCCCACATAGATCATGGAAAATCAACCTTAGCCGATAGGCTAATACAATTTTGTGGAGGTTTAACTGATAGAGAGATGAAAGAACAGGTTTTAGATTCAATGGAATTAGAAAGAGAAAGAGGTATTACTATTAAAGCTCAAACAGTTAGGCTTTCTTACAAATCAAAAGATGGAAAAAATTATGTACTTAATATTATGGACACTCCAGGTCATGTTGATTTCTCATATGAGGTATCAAGATCTTTAGCAGCATGCGAGGGATCATTACTGATAGTTGATTCTACACAGGGTGTTGAGGCGCAAACATTAGCTAATGCATATCAAGCAATTAATAATGATCATGAAATTTTACCAGTTCTAAATAAAATTGACCTTCCTTCATCTGAGCCAGATAAAATAAAATCACAAATTGAAGATGTGCTGGGTATTGAAACTGATAATGCGTCTCTTGTTTCAGCAAAAACGGGTTTAGGTATAGAAGATTTATTAAATAAAATCATAACACTTCTCCCATCCCCATCAGGTGAAATAAGTAAAGAATTAAAATGTATGTTAGTTGATAGTTGGTATGACAGCTATCTTGGTGTTGTTGTACTTATTAGAGTAATTAATGGAGAATTAAAAAAAGGTCAAAAAATTAGATTCATGGCAACAGGAGCTACTTACACCATAGACAGAGTAGGCGTCTTTTCCCCTAAAGCAACTGAAGTTGGCTCACTTGGCCCAGGAGAAATTGGATTTATAAATTCTGGCATAAAGAGTGTTTCTGATTGTAAAGTTGGTGATACAATAACAGATGACAAACTTCCAACAGAAGAAGTTCTACCTGGTTTTAAACCATCTCAACCAGTTGTTTTCTGCGGTATGTTTCCAGTTGACTCTGATGACTTTGAGCATATGCGTGATAGTATGGCTAAACTTGCTTTAAATGACTCAAGCTTTTCTTATGAACCAGAAGTTAGTCCCGCTTTAGGCTACGGTTTTCGTTGTGGTTTTTTAGGATTACTTCATTTAGAAATTATCAGAGATCGTTTTGAAAGAGAATTTAATTTAGAACTAGTTACTACTGCACCATCCGTAGTTTATAAAATTTTAATGAAAGATGGATCTACTATTAATCTTCATAATCCTACTGATATGCCAGATCCTGTAAAAGTTGAAAATATTTCTGAACCTTGGATAAAAGCTACAATAATTGTACCTGAAGAATTTTTAGGATCAGTCTTAGATTTATGTACCTCTAAAAGAGGAATTCAACAGAATATGAGTTATGCAGGTAATAGACCTTTAGTAGAGTATAAATTACCTTTAAATGAAGTTGTATTTGATTTTTATGATAGATTGAAATCAATTACAAAAGGATACGCAAGCTTTGACTACGAAATTACTGGATATGAAATAAATAATTTAGTTAAAGTAGGCATACTTATAAATGGTGATCCTGTAGATGCATTATCATTAATCGTTCATAAAGATAGATCTGAACAAAGAGGTAGAGCTTTATGTGAACGTCTCAAAGATTTAATTCCAAGACAACAATTCAAGGTTGCTATCCAAGCGGCAATTGGTGGTAAGATAATAGCTAGAGAAACAGTTGCTTCATTTAGAAAAGATGTTACACAA